>NZ_CAUQHQ010000094.1:0-8490 GCF_963517995.1 uncultured Campylobacter sp. | reverse complement strand
AATCGTAACTACGCCGGCGCATTAAGCAAATAAGGCCCAAAAACGCGAAAATACGAAAATACGCGCAAAGGGCTTAAAATTTTCGCTTATTTATCTTTAAACTCAAATTTAAGCTATTTGTCATAAAGTCGTCTAAATTTGCTTCTAGCTCTTAAAAATACAAGCTTGATTAAAATTTACCGAATTTTAGCAGCAAGGCTCGGTCTATTTGCGCGAACCGAAAATAGCGGTAAATTTAAAGTCGGTTTTTGGATATAGGCAATAAACTCAGCCCCGCAAGCGAGGCTAAATTTAATAAAATTTCAAAAGTTATTTTGCGATGAACGCATTTTTTAGCACGTCTTCGATGATGTCCACGGGTAAAATTTGCATATCGTTTTTGACGTCTTGCGGGATATCGCCCAGATCGCGTTCATAGTTTTTGCGCGGTATCAGAGCGGTTTTGATACCGGCCTTATGCGCGGCTATAAGCTTTTCTTTTAGCCCGCCGATGGGCAGCACGCGGCCGCTTAGCGTGATCTCGCCCGTCATCGCTACGTCGCTTCGCACTTTGGTATCCGTTAGGATCGAGGCGATTGCCGTCACCATCGTGATACCCGCGCTCGGCCCGTCTTTTGGCGTAGCGCCCTCGGGCACGTGGATGTGCAGATCGTAGCGGCGATAAACTTCGCTAGGGCTTAGCTCTTTTTTCACGCCGTCTTTGACGTCTTCCGGTAGACTCGGGATGATTTTAGAGGGCACTTTTATCTTTTTAGCGTCGATCAGCACTTTAACGAGGCTAAATGCAATATACGCGCTCTCCTTCATAACCTCGCCCAAAGACCCCGTTATCTGCAGGCCGCCCTTGCCTTGTATGCGTATGGCTTCGATCTTTAGCACGTCGCCGCCCACGCTCGTCCACGCTAGCCCGTTTACCTGGCCGATCTGCGGCTTTTTGTCCGCATGCTCGATCTCATAAACCTTCTTTTCTAAAAATTCGCTTAAATTTTTAGTCGTTACGGTTATCTTTTGCGCCTCGCCCCCCAGCAGCCTTTTTGCCGCCTTTCTAAAGATATCGGCCAGTCGGCGGCGCAGGTTTCGCACCCCGCTTTCTCGCGTGTAGTCTGAGATGATGAGGCTTAGCACGTCTTTGCCTAGAGTCACTTCGCCGGGCTTTAGGCCGTGTTTTTTTAGCTCTTGAGGGATTAGATATTTTTTAGCGATCTCAAATTTTTCCTGCGGAGTATATGAGCTAAGCTCGATAAACTCCATCCTGTCGCGAAGTGCCGGCGGTATGGCGCCGACGTCGTTTGCCGTCGCGACGAAAACAACCTTGCTCAGATCGATATTAAAATTTAAATAATAATCCCTAAATTTGTTATTTTGCTCGGGATCCAGGATCTCTAGTAGCACCGCCGTCGGGTCGCCGCGAAAGCTCCTACCGACCTTATCGATCTCGTCTAGCACGATGACGGGGTTCATCTGTTTTGCCTCTATCAGCCCCTGCACGATGCGGCCCGGCATCGCGCCTATGTAGGTGCGGCGGTGCCCGCGCAGCTCGTTTACGTCCTCAAGACCGCCCAGTGCCACGCGCACTAGCTCGCGCTTTAGCGCCCTTGCTATGGAGTTTGCCAGGCTCGTTTTACCGACGCCCGGAGGCCCCGCAAAGCATAAAATCGCTCCGTTATTTACCTTGCCCGCGACTCCTCGTAACTGCAAAAGCTCGCGCAGAGCAAAGTACTCCTCTATCCTATCCTTTGGCCTTTCAAGCCCGTAGTGATCGGCATTTAGCTGCTTTGCGACTTCCTGCACGCTTAGTTTTTTATTTGCCGTATTTTCAAACGGTATTTCGATTACCCAGTCCAGATAGCTTTGTATCGTGTTTGCGTCGGCAGAATCAGGATGTATGCGCGATAGCTTGTCGATTTGTTTTTTTATCTCCTTATACGCGTCCTCGCCCATAAATTTCTTTTTAGCTTCCAGCTTCTTACGGTACTCCTCGATCTCCTCCTCGCGGCTGGTATCTGAGCCCAGTTCTTGCTGGATCTGCTTTAACTGCTCTTTTAGAAAGTACTCTTTATTTACCTTATCTATTTTTGAGTGAGCCTTGTTTTTTATCTCGCGCTGGAGTTTATTTGCCTCGATCTCCTCGATAACGTAGTCGATGAGCTTTAGCAGCTTTTGCTCCAAATTTTCCTCGATAAAAAACTCGTACGCCGTTTTTTTCTTTAGTCTTAGCGAGCTTAAAATCAGATCGCAAACGCGGCTAGGTTCGGCGCTCTCTTCTATCGTTTTTAAAAGATCGGGCGGGAAAAAGTGGCTAAGCGCGGCCAAATCTCGCACCTTTTCGCGAAGCACTGTTAGTAGCGCGTCGCTTTTAGTATTTTCGGGTCTTTTTTCGTGTAGCACGTCTACGACCGCTCGCAGCGGCTTTTTACCCACTTTTGAGACTATGCGACCCTTGCTCGTACCTTGAAATAAAATTTTTACCCTGCCGTCCGGTAGCGGCACTCGCCTCATCACGGTGCCGATGACGCCCGCATCGTATACGGCGTCAAATTTCCTAGCACCTTCGTTTTGCGCCTTCGTCGGCACGACTAGGATGGGGCTCTGCGACTCGAGAGCCAAATTTAGCGCTTCGATATTTTCCTCGTCGCTTAAAAAAAGCGGCGTGATCATAAAAGGATACAAAAACAGCTCGTCTTCTACGATGACGGGTAGCTGCGCAGGGAACATTTTTGATTCGTAAATTTGCAAATTTAGCTCCTACTCAAACATTTTTCTATACCAAGGAAGCTGCGGAAGCACGATATTTGCATCGTTTAGAGGCGAGGCTTGCACCTTTTCTTTATAAATTTGCGCCGACTCGTCTCTGCCAGTGCGCTCGTATAGATCGGCTATTTGCACGTCTAGGTTGTAGATAGCGAGTTTAAATTTAACCAGCATAGTTTCGATCAGCGGGCGATACTGCGTGTTTGGATAGACGTAGAGAAATTTTTCTATCTCGGCGATACTGTCTTGCATTAGCTTTTGGTTGCGATTGGGTTGCGAGAACGAATCAAAATTCGCCTTTATCTTCAGATACTGCGCAAATTCGCTCCTAGGGCCGTTATCGCCGTATCTTTTGAGGTATTCGTCTAAGTAAAAATTCGCCATCAAATACTCTTCGTCGTTAGCGTGAGCTTGGGCTAGGATGAGTAAAATTTGCTCCAAAAGCGGGCTAGCTACGTGCTCGCTAGACATCGCCGTGTAGTGCTTATCGGCGCTTTCTAGGTCGCGATTTTTTATATCGCCGATGATCTCGGAGTACCACTGATCGGGCGTTAGATTATATAGCTCCGTGTATTTATCGGCACAACCGCCGATTAAACAAACAAAAAAAATCGCAGATAAAAATTTAATCGTTTTTTTCATACGTTCCCTTAAATTTAAATTTTTCAGACGGTTTATTTTACCATTGTTTTTGTTGCTTTTGGGTAAATTTCGGTTTTATTTATGCTTAAAAATAGAAAAATTTGGGTACAATTGCCTAAAAAGTAAATGTATAATTAAGGAGACGTATATGGTTTTTCAGGTTAAAAGCCCTATTTTGGGCTTTGAACATATCAAAAGCTACGAGCTAAAAGAGCTTGATCAATTTTTCGTAAAGCTTCAAAGCAAGGACGACGAGACGTCTTTTACAGCCATAAACCCATACGCTTTGAGAAATTACGAATTTGAAATACCTACGTACTATCAGGAGCTAATGGATATAAACGACCAAAGCGAGCTAAGGATTTATAATATCATGGTAGTAAGCACCCCCATCGAGACTTCGACGGTAAATTTTATCGCCCCTATCGTTTGCAATATGACAAACATGACGCTTTCGCAGATAGTGCTTGACGCGTGGACGTATCCGATGTATAAACAGGCAGAAAAAATTTCGGATTTTATAGAAAAATGAAAGTATCTTTTGTTGGTTTAATATATTTTAATATTTTTGATTGTATATATAAGATTTATAATACTAACAATTTCTTATGTATATTAAGAGTAACTTATAAGATTTGAGGCATATTTTGAACAACTCTAATATAATAGAAAAAAACAGTAATTGCCATAATTGTATTCAGTGGAGATGGAGAAAAGGCGTGTCTCTTGTTGAGCTAGTTTTGTCAATGATTATAGTAAGCATAGTGCTAATGGGTGTACCAACACTTCTAAATCAGTCAACAGTAGCAGATAAAACGTCGATAGTTCAATCAGTTATTATAGACGCCCAAGAAATAATGACATTAGTTTTAAGGGCTCCATATGGATGTGGTGAAGAAATAATCGGTGGCGGCCACGGACTAGGTGGACAAACGGTGACACCCGTCTTTAATTATGACGATACCTCTCATCCAGGGAAAGATTTTTATGATATAAACGGTATCTCAAAAGCAAACAGGAGAATATTTGTATCTAGAGGACCGAATGACTCTTGCGCAACTACTGGCGAATCAATACCGGAACTAGATATAGACTCTACAAGTACTGTTACAACATCATCCTTGGTGTCAGAAATTTCAAAAAAAGTAGAACACAAAACAATAGACGATAGTATAGATAATAACGTATGGAAAATTACAATAGAGCTCTTTGCCCAAGATGATAAAAAAACTGAAAGTGACAAAAAAGATCAAACAAGAGTAGTCTTAAATAGCTTTGTTGCCAATATAGGAGATAGACCAATGATACAAAGCAAGGTATGGTAAAAGATGAAAAAAGCATTTACATTATTAGAAATAGTGATAGTTATCGTAATAGTCGGTATTCTAGCATACTTCGGCGCAGAACTAACCGTAAAAATTTATAACGGCTATTTTCATTCAAGGACCATCAATTATTTGACTACTCAAACAGATTTAACCTTAGAAATAATTGCAAAAAGGCTTGAAAATAGAATACACCAATCCGTTATAAGCAGAACATCTGGTACGGAATTCACTCATATTAGCTTCAGACCCACAAGCCATACTATAGCCAATAAAGACAATATCTTAGAGTGGATAAGCTATTCATATGAGAGCTTCCAAAATGGCGGTTGGAGTGGCTTTATTGATATTGATGGCCCAAATACCAATAAAACAGCTAGAACCATTTCAACTCCTGGAAGCAATCTCTGTTGCAAGACCGATACCGGCGAGCTATATAATTCAGCAAAATATACCATGGCTGATTTAACGGACACAAATGGAAAAAAAATAGATTTTTCTTCAAACTATACCGTTGGGATGATATTTCGCTCCAATGAAGTAACAGGCAATATTAAAAATAGTTTCGGCTTTGATCACTCTACTTTTGCTGCAAATAGTGTTGTAAAAGTAAAGGCAAAATCTGACGGTAGTCCAGTGCTTGAAGTGGATAGCGCAGATATAGGAAAAGTAAATAAAATTTATGAACAATACTATTTGGCTCACACCGCATACGCCATAGTACCGGTAAATCCAAAAGATGGAAGAAGTGATACAACCCCTGATGATGGTAGATTTGATATATACCTACACTACAATTACAGACCATGGCTAGGGGAAAAATATAATGACACAAATACCCCAAAAGCATTACTAGCAAGTGGAGTTAAAGGTTTTTCATATAAAGCATTAGACAATACAATCATACTACAACTTTGTATGACTGATATAAGGTTGCCGATAAACGAGGCGTCACTAGAGGAAAATATAGTTTGTAAAAGAAGGGCGGTGCTATAATGAGAAAAGGCTTTAGTATGGTTACAGCTATATTGTTTATGGTGCTCGTCTCAACTTTGGGAGTTACGATGTTAAAACTTTCAGTAGAATCCGTGAAGACGACTGGCGATATATATTTAAAAGAACAGGCCGCTTTTCTACTCAGAAGCGCAACAGAAATAGCAATAGCAAAAATTATATTAAATCCAAATAAAATTGCCAATAGTAGTAATTGTTTCAAAAATCAGACCATTTTAAACGAAAAATACTCACTGGGTGGATTAGATATATTTAATATAAAAGTTGTAGCGTCTAAAGTTTTTGGTAAGATAGGTGATTGCAACAACTTCACGCCAATAAGTACTTCAGAATCAGCAGGAACAGTTGTACTTGATACATATATAGAAATCATTCCAGCAGCAATGAAAATAACAAATAGCGGAAAAATAAGACTTCACAGAAGAACAATACAAAAACTATAAAACCAATCAAAGGAGGAGAAATGAACACAAGTATTGTTGGGAAACAATTTGATCTAACCGATCCTATAAAGGAATACATAGAAAATGCCTTCGAAGCTATCCTAAAATACAATCTTGATATAATTTCAGGAAAGTGTGTCGTATCGGCGGACGAAAAAAATGGCAGAAAAGGCTTTTGTGTAGAATTTATCCTAAATTTGGCAAAAAAAGACACTATCGTCATTCGCCACAAAGATAAAGATTTATACGCTTGTATTGATCTTGCAATAGATCGAGCGTCAAAAGTTCTCCGTAGAGAGCACGATAAAAATACTACTATCAAAAATAAAGATGACGAAAAGGCTATTAGGAACGCTATCGCAAACGAAGTATCCAGTGAAATAGATATTGACGACATCGTACCTATGGAACTTGAAATATATAAACCTCTTGAAATAGAAGAAGCACTATTCAAACTCAAAAGCAGTGATGCACAGTTTTATGTATTTAATGATATAGATGCAAAAATGAGGGTTTTATATAAAAGGTCAGATGGTAAATTTGGACTATACTAATACAAAATTAAGGCGAGCTTAGCTCGCCTTTGATGCTATTACAGAATATAAGGGTGTCTTATTACTTATCAAAAATCAATCTATAAAATTTAATAAGCAAAGGAAATAAAATTATTACAACATTTTAATATAAAATACTTGCATACTATAACTACTGATAATGATTTAAAATAATCAGAAAATTGCGTTATCAAATTTTAAAACATCTATAAAAAATAAGGCCCAATGAGATCCAAGCTAATTTTTAGTCACTGCTCCTTTTTATTACTCATATAAGACCCTCTTATTTATTTAAAAAATAGCAATACAGCTTTTTATAAGAACATCGCGTCGTCAATGCTTTTTATATATCAATACTGTTTGTATTCCAGCCCTACCACTCTTTATTCACAGCTTATTACCATTCTTTAGATAAAGTAAGAAATTGTCTTTCTCTTAACTTTTGCGCAGTCGTTATCATTGCGCTATGCTTAATGAGATCTCTTTAAATTTAGCTAATCTATAATTTAGGCAATGGCTACAGGAAAACTAAGTTATTTAAAGCGTATATCTATAAAGTAGAGTTTATAATAACAAACAAGCAAAGCCGCTTATGAAATAATTTTTCTATAAAAATAGTCCTGTTATATCTATTAAAATTGATAAGATTTTTAGAGTAGTCAAATGGATGGGTGGGGTAGCTATAAACCCGACTAAGTTTCGTTCAAGTTATTTGATTATACTTGGTTAGACATAAATTCGGCCGCCCCACAGTAAAAAACAGGATGGGGATTTTATCCCCCATCCTATCACCACTGAAGTCTCCTGCTAGGTCTTTGTATTGTCATACTACCATTATTTTGCTCTAGAGCGTTATCTACAGGTACTATTCTTTGGCTGTTCTTACCTTTATTATCAAAGAGTTGTCCACCCCACTCATTTGATAGATAGAAGTTGATGGTAGAAACCATCGACGTAGCCAGCGGGTTGGTCGAGTATATCAGCCAACTATCGGCCAATACCTCTACTTTTTCTGTGCCCACTATAATTATTGGGGATGTTACTTTTAGACTATCCTCAAAATAATTCACGCTTCTAAAGGTAATATTTAACGGATTATTTGGATATGTCGCACTTGGTAAAACACTGTTTAATGAGTTATAACCTTTTATTTCTCCTAGAACCGCGCTATCATGCTTTTTTGTAGCATACCAGTAGTTTTCTCCGGTAATAGGTGTATTTATTTTATCTATATTATATTTTGTCGCATCACAATCCTTGCAGTAAATGGTATAGTATGCTAAATGTTCGAAACTTTTTGTATTATAGTATTCTCCATTTGGCAAAAATGCCCTACCGTAATAAAATTTTAAAACTCTGCTTCGATCGGTAGGCGTCTGGAAGTATGACGGTATATTCTGGTTTCCTATTATGTTGTACTCTTTTTGCTTATTCTCCCCGGATATAAACAACAAATCGGTATCTATATCAAATGGATTTCTAGCATATCGATTATCCCTCTTGAAGTTAAATTTCATCCAGACTCCCTCTTTTTTATCGCCGAGCTTTGCTATAGGAGCGCTTACAGGCACTACACCATTTACAAAGGCCTTTTGCGATATCGTATAGCTCGAGTCGTCTATATTGAGCGGATTGTCTTTGGTTACATCTTTTGCGTCAGGATCGGCAAAAAATACCATATCTTCAGACTTAGGATATCTGCTAGTTCTATCCTCGTCGTTTGCGGTAAAGTCACCGTGATAAACACCCCTACTAATATAC
>NZ_CAUQHQ010000093.1:0-8583 GCF_963517995.1 uncultured Campylobacter sp. | reverse complement strand
CAAAGTATCTTGCGATGATTTTAAATGTTTTGAAGTAAATTTCGTCCCAAGACTAGACATGTAGTCTGTCGCAGGGCGAAATTTACGAAATCATTTAAAGGCGCGCAAGAGACAAGCCGCAAATCAAAATCAATCACTCAAAAATTCTATGATTTTCTCCTCACACTCTTTGACCGAACCGCTAAATTTACTCTCAAACTGCGATCTATTAAAAGTCCGCTGACGCTTGGCGAGCTGCGCCGTATGCGTGCAGATGAGCTCCTCCAGCTCAACCTCTGTCTTGATCTCGCCTTGCAAAAACTCGCCGCACTCTTTTAGACCGACCGAATTTAGCGGCTTTGGTCGCTGCGGATACCACGCAAAAAGCTCGCGCACCTCATCAAGCAAACCCTGCTCAAACATCGCTCTGGTGCGCTCTTTGATTCGTCCTCTTAGCTCGTCCCGCTCCCAGCTAAGCTCGAAAATCGCCAAATTTGACGCGACGGGAGCTAGGGTATTTTCGCGCAGATACGCGCTCACAGCGTCATCCCGCCCGATAGAGCGTAAAAATGAGTAGACGTCAAACCACTTTTGCAGGCGGTAGGTGTCGTTTGCGCTAAATTTGGCGGCGAACTCCGGATCCAGGCTTGAAACGAGCTCATAAATTTGAGCGTTTGATAGGCTGCTTTCTACGCGCTCAAATTTAGGCGTTAGACCCGATAGCAAAGCCTTTAGATAAAATCCGCTTCCGCCGGTTATAAATAAATTTTTACCGTTTTTTTGCGCAAATTCGCTAGCCGTTTTATAAACCTCAAAAAACATCCCGACGTCAAAATGCTCGTCAGGCATCAGCAAATTTACCCCAAAATGCGGTACGCTGGCTAGCTCGCTTGCGCTTGGCTTAGCGCTTGCGATATTGATAAATTTATAAACGCAAAGCGAATCAAGACTCAAAATCGCTCCGTTAAATTCGCTAGCAAGCTTTAGCGCGAGCGCCGTTTTTCCGCTGGCGGTAGTGCCGATGATGGCGAGTTCTTTCATAAAAATGCCTTAAAATTCGTAAATCTGCTCAAATTTTATCACATTTTACGCTTTTATAAGATAAAATAAAGCAAAAATTTCAGGAAGATTATGCAAAAATTTATAAATATTTTAAAAGATATTAATGAACTAATCGTCTTTAAGCACTCGATTTTCGCGCTGCCTTTTATATTTACCGCTATGATAACAGCAAGCGCACAGGTAAACGATACGGCTTGGTTTGGCTGGAAGTTGCTTATTTTGGGCGTTCTTTGCGCAGTTTCGGCGAGAAATTTCGCGATGGCTTTTAACCGCTACAAGGACGAGGATATCGACAAACTAAACCCGCGCACGGCTAATCGACCGAGCGTGGACGGACGTATCGGCAGGACGAATTTACAAATTTTTATCGCGGCAAACGCCGTCATATTCGTACTCGTCGCCTATCTCGTAAACGAGCTTGCGTTTTGGCTGAGCTTTCCGATCCTAGCGGTGCTTGGCGGATATTCGCTTTTTAAGCGCTTTAGCGAGCTGGCGCACCTAGTCCTTGGCCTCTCGCTAGGTCTCGCGCCCATCGCCGGAGCTGTCGCGGTCACCGGCGAGATACCGCTTTTTAGCGTGCTGCTCTGCCTTGGCGTGATGTTTTGGGTGGCGGGATTTGACCTGCTTTATTCGCTTCAAGACGTCAATTTTGACCGCGAACACGGGCTTTTTAGCATACCTAGCGTTTACGGCGAAAAGGCTACGATGTTTATCTCGGCGATCTTTCACGCTACGGCCGCGATCTTTTGGCTGCTTTTTGCGTGGGCGGGAGGGCTTGGCGCGGCGGCCTTTGCTGGCATTTTGCTTTGCGGGGGTATCCTAGTGGCCGAACACCGCATCGTTAGGCGAGATTTTAGTAAGATCGACCGCGCGTTTTTTACACTAAACGGCTATCTGGGCATACTTTTTTTCATCTTCGTTTGGGCTAGCCTATGAGACTGGTTCCGGCAAATTTAGACATAGTTTTTGAGGAAGCGCTCGGGCGCGAAAGCGAGTTTTTGCGCGAATTCGACAAACTAAGCGGCAACGAGGACGATCCGCTAGGAGCGTGGATAAAGCGCGCCAAAGCAAAGGGCGACACAAAGGAAAGCGATCAAGTGATACTGACGCTGCTAGTCGAGCTTCACCGTAAATTTGACGAGCTAAACGCCTACATAAAAAATGAAAAATTCGTAAAGCTCGAGCTTGCGCAATCTAGCGTGCTGGACGGGATAAATTTTGAAAATTTTAGGATAAAAGAGGCTAAATTTAAAGAAGGCGCCAGGTACTACGGACGCATTTTTATGACTATTTTTCCGAAGCGAGACGTGGCGATATTTTTTGAAGCACTAGATGAAGAAACCGCCAAAATCACGCGCATAAACGAGAGCGACGAGAGCGACTACAACGGCTACGTGACGGCCAGAGAGCGGGCAATGATAAGAGAACTAAAGGAGGTAAAAGATGAATAGCGATTTGATGATTTTTGCGATATTCGGGCTAATTTTAACGATACTTTTCGTACTGGTTTTCGTAAAAGACCTTGAGGTTTCCAGAAAATTTTCAAGATATGAAAAAGCTATAGAAGGACTCATCCAAGAGCTTCACGCGGTAAAAAAACAGGTTGCGAATTTAGACCGAAGCGAGCCGGCCGAATTTGACACGGCGCAGCTAGAAAGCAGTCTCGAACAGCGTCTAAACGAAAAAATAAATCAAAAAATAACTCCGATAATAAACACTCTCCAAAGCATCGAAAGCTCGATAGATAGCTTCCAAAGCCAGCAACAAGATAGATTATTTACGCTTGAGGAGCGCACAAAAAGCATTAGCAAAATCTCCGCTCCAAACGGCGAGGACGACGAAAAGCGCATAGTGCAGATGTATAGCGAAGGCAAAAGCGTCGAAAGCATCGCAAAAGAGCTGTGCGTGGGTGTGGGCAAGGTCGAGCTGACGCTAAAACTGCGGGAGCTGATATAGTGTTAAAACCTAGGCGCGAAATATAAAAAAATAACATTATTTTCATACGCGAATTTTAAAAAATTTTAAAGCTTAACTTCCTATAATGCCCTTTAACCAAATCAAAAACAAATCTTTTTGATAAAATTAAGGGCGAAAAATGTTAATAGACGGGCACGGAAGAACTGTTGATTATCTGCGTATTTCTGTCACGCAAAGATGTAACTTTAGATGCAAATACTGCATGCCTAAAACTCCGTTTAGCTGGGAGCCGAAGGAAAATTTACTAAGCTTTGAGGAGCTGTTTTTATTTGTCAAAGTCTGCCTGGACGAAGGCGTAAAAAAGATCCGCATAACGGGCGGCGAACCGCTACTGCGCAAGGACTTGGACAAATTTATCGCGATGATAAGCGAGCACAGCCCGGACGTCGATCTAGCCATCACGACAAACGGCTTTATGCTAAAACACTACGCAAAAGCCCTAAAAAACGCGGGGTTAAAGCGTATAAATATGTCGCTTGATAGCTTAAAAACCGAAAAGGCTAAATTTCTCGCGCAAAAAAGCGTTCTGCACGAGGTTTTAGCAGGCCTTGACGCGGCGCTTGAAGCCGGACTAAAAGTCAAGCTAAACACCGTCGCGCTAAGAGGCGTAAACGACGACGAGATTGTCTCTTTGCTAGAGTTTGCGCGCTCTATGGGTTGCCAAATTCGCTTTATCGAATACATGGAAAACATCCACGCGACGGGCGAGCTAAAAGGCATGAAATCGGCTGAAATTTTAGACGTTATCGCGAAAAAATATCGCTTCGAAGCGGCCGAAAAGATCCCGACGGGCCCAGCTAGCATCTATAAGCTAGAGGACGGCTATACCTTCGGCATCATCGACCCGCACAAACACGACTTTTGCGAGAGTTGTAACCGCATACGCCTCACGGCCGAGGGACATCTCATCCCGTGCCTATACTTCGAGGATGCGATGAGCATAAAAGACGCCGTAAGAAAGGGCGATATCGCGGGCGCTAGCGAAATTTTACGCCAGGTTTTACAAAATAAACCCAAAGAAAACAAATGGGCGATCGGTTCTCAAAACGAGACCTCAAGCCGCGCCTTTTACCAAACGGGCGGCTGAAATCAGGACTAAATTTACGTCAAATTTGACGTAGATTTAGCCTGCTTTACTAAATTTAACCTCGCTTTATTTTTACGTTTTTATCCGTAAATTTACCGCCGTTTTTTTAGCAAAACCCGCTCAAATTTGACGGAAAATCCGCTTAACTCCATAAAACTACCCTTCAAATTTTGCTATAATCGACCAAAATTTAAAAGGCGAAATTTGAGTTTAAACCTAGTCGAGAGTTTTTTAAGCATCCAAGGCGAAGGCGCAAGCAGCGGCCGTTTGGCAATCTTTTTGCGGTTTGCTGGATGCAACCTAAACTGCGCGGGCTTTGGAGTGCGCGCCGTTTCGCCCAAAACCGGCGAAACGCTAGTTGGCTGCGACACTATCCGCGCGGTTTTTACGGGGCATTTTTCATATCAAAAAATCTCGAGCGCGGACGAACTCATAAAAATAACACAAAATTTGAGCGCAAATTTACGCCAAAAACCCATCGTCGTCATCACTGGCGGCGAGCCGCTACTGCACTACAAAAACCAAATTTTGCTTGATTTTTTAAATTTTGCGATTAGCGAGGGCTACGAGCCGCATTTTGAAACAAACGGCACTATCGAGGTGGATTTTGCTAAATTTGAGATTTATAAAAAATGCCGCTTTGCCGTTAGCGTCAAGCTCAAAAATAGCGGCGAAAGCGAGGCTAGGCGCATCAACGCTAGCGCGCTAAAAGCGATAAAACAAAACGCCGCGGGCAGTTTTTATAAATTCGTCCTAGATAAAAAAAGCGCGGAAGACGGCTCGGCGATAGCGCAAATTTCGCGCATTTTAGGCATTTGCGACGCGGAAGTCTTTTGTATGCCGCAAGGTTATGATAAAATAAGCCTTGAGCAAAACGCCCTAGCCGTCGCGCAGTTTGCGATCAAACACGGTTTTAACTACTCCGATCGCCTGCACATCAGGCTTTGGGGCGCAAAAGAAGGGGTTTAAAGCCTAAATTAGGCGGCGTTACCCGTATCTTTACGGCGCAAAATGAAAATTTAATAAACGGAGCTAAGATGATAATAAGAAAAATGTTTAAATTTGAAAACGCTCATATAGTTAGATTTTGTAGCTCGAAACGCTGCAAAACGAGCATCCACGGGCACTCTTACAGGGCTGAAATTTTACTGGAGTCAAATTTTCTCGATAATGCGGGGATGGTGTATGATTTTGGTCTGATGAAGCGCGAAATAGGCTGCATCATCGATAGCTTTGATCACTGCACGACGATATTTAGCGGCGACGAAGCCCAGTACAAAAACGACCTCAAAAAGCACTCCGCGCGCTGGGTAGAGATCCCGCTAAACCCCTCCGCAGAGCAGTTTTGCAGGATATTTTTCGTGATGATAGATAGGCTTTTAAAAGCCACTCAGATGCAAAACGGCGAGCGCGAAGTGAAGCTTCACAGCGTCATCGTCCACGAGACCGACACGGGCTATGCGCAGTGCTTCAGAGACGATGCGTATAACGCCAAAATGGGCGAGGTAAATTTAAACGAAGTCGTCTTTTCCGAGGGCGTGAGAGCCGAGTGGGAGGACGCCGAGCTGTTTGAGAAAATCAAGCTAGGCAAAAAAATAGTAAATCCAAAGGAGGTCTAGCGCAAATGAGGAAAATTTTTGCGATTTTGACGCTGACGGCTCTAATCTTTAGCGGCTGCGAGGACGAAAAAAGCTCGCCCGAACTGGATCTAAACGAAACCGTTCCCAGCGACGTACCTATCGCGCAAAGCGACGCAAACGTGAGTATCGACGAAAATATGCCGCCGGAACCGGTGCCTGAGAAATGAAATTTAACGAACATCTATCAGAGCTCTACGAGCTAGCGCACTCTATACATATAGGGTTCGCCTTTACGCTTTTGGCGCTTGTCGCGGCGCACTTTTGCCTGATAAATTTCGGCGTAAATTCGCCCGCCTACGCTAAGCGCATCAGGCTATTTTTGCCCACATACTACTCGTTTTTAGCCGCGATGATGCTTACGGGGCTGCTTTTGATGAGCGTTTTTTACTTTTATCTGGGTCTCAAGGCTCTTGTTATGATCGCGGTTTGGATACTGCTTATCGGGCTTGGGGCGATGGAGTTTAAGCAGCTAAAAAAGGCGATGAAAACTAAAAATTTCGCCGCTTTCAGAGCCAAAATGCGCCTAAAAATTGCGGCTGATTTTGTTTTGATACTTATCGCAAGCGGGGTGAGATGAAATTTTTATATTCAAAAGATGCCAAAAACGAGCAGATTAGGCTTGATGGCGAGGCGTTTTTGCACCTGAAGGCGCGGCGCACTAAGGTAGGCGAGCGCATTGACGTGCGAAATTTGACCGACGGACAAAACCACATCTATGAAATCGTAAATTTAGACAAAAGGGGTGCGGAGCTAAATTTGATATTTTCGCACGACGTGGAAGCGCGAAATAGCGATCTAACGCTAGCTTGGGCCGTCGTCGATCCAAAAACGATCGAAAAAACGCTGCCCGGCCTAAACGAAACGGGCGTAGCTAAAATCGTCTTTTTTTACGGCGAATTTTCGCAAAAAAACTTTAAGCTCGATTTTTCGCGACTAGAGCGCATTTTGATAAGCTCGTGCGAGCAGTGCGGACGAAACGATTTAATGAAATTTGAAATTTATAAAAGCTTAGACGAATTAGTTAAATTTTATCCAAACATCGCTCTTATCGACTTTGAAGGCGAAAATCTAGACGGCTACGCGGGCAAAGAAATTTTAGCGATCGGCCCCGAGGGTGGATTTAGCCAGAGCGAGCGAGAGACGGTCTCGAAAAAATACGGACTGAGAGCAAAAAATATTTTGCGCTCGCAAACGGCGATTTTAGGCATAGCAGCTAAAATTTTAATTTAAATTTGATTTTTTACGAAGTTTTTTGTATAATCTCGCCTTACTTTAAATGAAAATTAAAAAATCAGACGATAAAAGGATAAAATGATGAAAAAAGAAATTCATCCGGAATTTGTTGAGTGCAAAGTAACTTGCGCTTGCGGTAACACCTTCACTACGAAGTCAAACAAAAGTGAGATCAGAGTAGATATCTGCTCAGAGTGCCATCCGTTTTTTACGGGCAGCGAAAAGATAGTTGATAGCGCGGGCCGCGTCGATAAATTTAAGAAAAAATATAACTTAAAATAATCCTTTGCTATATTTCATTCCTACGCCGATAGGAAATTTGAGCGATATCTCGTTTCGCGCTTTGAGCGTTTTGCGCGAATGCGAGATACTCTTTTGCGAAGATACCAGAGTCGCAAAATCTCTTATAAACCTGCTAAATATGCGTTTTGACGCAAATATAAACATCCAAAATTTTATTCCGCTACACACGCATAACGAAGATGAAATTTTATCCAAAATAAAGCTTGAGATTTTTGATAAAAACGTCGCGTTTTTAAGCGATGCGGGAATGCCGGGCATCAGCGATCCGGGAGCCGCGCTCGTAAATTTCGCGATAAAAAACGATATCGCATACGAAGTGCTAAGCGGATCAAACGCCGCACTCTTAGCCATCGTCGCAAGCGGTCTTTGCGAAAAAGAATTTTGCTTTTTAGGTTTTTTGCCAAACAACGGCAAAGAACGAGCCGCAGCTATTCAAAATGCGCTAAATTCGCCGTTTCCGGCAGTCATCTACGAAAGCCCAAAACGTATACTTTCGCTTATTTTAGACTTTGCCAAGCTTGAGCCGGATAGAGAAATTTTTGCCATAAAAGAGGCGACGAAGAAATTTGAAACAAAATTTAGGGCCGCGGCAAGCAAGCTGGCAAAAAAGCTACAAGAGGCGAATCTAAGCGGCGAATGGTGCGTCGTAGTACAAAAAAATCCAAATTTTACCTCAGAAAAAATCACTCAAAACGATATTTTAGAACTTGAAATTTCGCCTAAAGCCAAGGCCAAACTCCTAGCAAAAATCACGGGCAAAAGCGCTAAAGAAATTTACTCCGAACTGGCTCGCTAAAATCGCATACAGACTTAGCAAAGGGCGAAATTATCTAAAAATTTAGCTAAATTTTACCGATTTTTAGCTATTATCAGGTGATGATAATATACGGTAAACAGCTATTTTTGCACATCATAAAAAACTATAAAAAAAACGTCAAAACGGTCTATCTCGCCAAAGAGTGCGATAAGGCGCTATTTTCGCAGATCGTAGGCGTCGGCGCGCCGATAAAACGCGTGGATAATCAAAAAGCTCAAGCTCTCGCGCGCGGCGGCAATCACCAAGGTTTTTTAGCCGAGGTCAAAGAGTTTGAGTTTAAGAGTATAGACGAGATAAAAAAACAAAATTTTATAGCGGTTTTATGCGGACTTAGCGACGTCGGAAACATCGGCGCCATCGTCCGAACGGCGTATGCGCTCGGCTGCGGAGGCATCGTCGTCGTCGCTAAAAATTTAGCGATGGAAGGCATCCTGCGAGCTAGTAGCGCAGCAGCTTACGAGGCAAACATCGCTCTTGTAGAAGAC
>NZ_CAUQHQ010000092.1:0-8586 GCF_963517995.1 uncultured Campylobacter sp. | reverse complement strand
GTAGTATCTGAAGCTATTTTTATAAATTCATCTTTAGACTTCTCGTCAAGTTTTTTAAAAAACTCAAATTCATCAAAAACGTACATATAGTATTTATCGTCCATTCCTTTGTCTATGACGTAATTCATCGGCTCATAGGCTTCGCCGGTGCCTATATGTATAGGGCTTATGGGTTTTAGTTTGATTTTATAGTTTTTAGTTTCATTATGCATTTTTTATCTCCGTAGCTATTAGTATGCTATATCCTTGGTGTACCGTATTTGCGTTCGCGGAGTGTCCGCTTATGGCCTTTCCTATATACTCTTTTTCGCAAATTTCATCATATACTACCACGCTACCGCTATCAGCCATTAGAATCGGGCTTTTAAAAGGATTTGTACTTGAAAGCCCTCCGCCGTGTTTGCCAAATCTCGTAAACGGCTCATAGTAAAATTCTTTTAAATTTTCATCGTCTATCACGACCGGACTAAGCGTCATAAAGGCATTTGAGCTCTTTTTTACGGATACTTTTTCAAACGCGCTATACTCAAACGCTCCTTTACCTATGCTAGCTCTCTTGCCGTAGCCGCTTTTAGACACTGCTTCAAGTGCTTTTTCTAGTTCGTCAAGCTCAAATTTATCATCTAGCAAAAAATAAATATCTTGTCTGCCTAATTTTATCTCCATTAAAGCATAAGGCGCAAATTTACCGCTCTCATCGGTCGTAAACGTATGGTAGTTTATGGAGTTCTTGATTGTTGCATCTTTTGCTAGCTTGTAGCCGATCTCATCGCTTGTTTTAGCGTTTTTAAAATTTCCGCTTTGCAGATCCTCTATACTAAGCCAAATTTTCTTTCTATTTTCTTTTTTTAGCTCCAAATTTTCGCCCAAAAGATGACTTGGCATACTAGGCTTTGGCAAATATCCGCTAGCAAAGCCGTCAGATACTATCAAAAACGGCTTTTTGTCGTAGTCGCTTAGTAGCTCATTTAGCCTATCTTCTCCAAGTCCATATCTGATCGCCCAACAAATTTGCCCAAACAAAGTATCGCCTTTTAGCGGCGTAGTAAAATTTGACTTGGGCGTTATGGTAGTTTTATAAAGCGTCATTATTCCCACCTTAAATTTGTAAATTCAACCCTTCCGTAACCTCTTGAGCCGCTACCGCCTAGATAGTCGTTTTCTATTAGCTTAAGCCCGCTCTCAACCATCTCTTTTAGCTCATTTTCATTGTCGTTATAAGGCTCTTTTTCATCAAAAACTTTTAGTCTAATAACAAGGTCAAATTTCACCCCAGCTGGCACACGCTCGATCTGGCGAGGATGCTCGGCAGTTCCGCTTTCTCTATTGATCACGTTTTCATATTTTGCTTCGCTTAGTTTTAGCCCTTCGCTCTCTTTAGACAATAAACAATCCCCAACGCTTATTCTAGTAATACCAAATTTATTCTCTTTATCGCCAAAAATTTTTAGTAAATTTTGTGCCGCTTTTTTATCTGGCTCTGGTACTTTTTCTAAAATTTTAGAGTTAAAGACCTCTCCTTCGCCATATCCAACTAACCTATTATTCCACTCTAGCAAGCTCCTCATTTTGCCTTTTAGTGAGCTTCCAGGGATGTAAGGCTTATTTGTGTTTATATCTTTTATCACCTGCGAGTCTATGCCGCCTATCTTCATAGTATCATCACCGCCACCTATATGAAGTCCGCTTAAAAGCCCTATTTGCCCCTTTAAAGTTAAAATTTTCATATTCTCTCCTTATTTTTTAGCAAAGCCTATAATGGCCTCAAAAAAGAGTTTAAACACTCTTAGATCATCTTTTGTCTTTACCTGAGCCACACATTTGTTTATCATCTCGACAAAGTCATCGCTTGAACATTTTCTTGACTGAGAGTAAGCCGCTTTTGAATTTAGCATCTTTACAAATGGCAAAACTTCGCTAAAGTCCTCGCTATTTGACTTTTGCTCTAGCTCGATTATGTAGTCATAAAATGCTCTTATCTGAGTAGCTTTTGTTCTAGCAGAGACTAGATCAGCGACGCTCTTTGCTGTTTCGTCAAACAAATTTGGATTTTTCTTGTAGTCCAAAACTATCGGCGGTAAAAAGTCAGCTTGCGGTTTATTACCGGCATTATAGTTGCCGCCACCACTTCTATATCCATTCATCGTTCTCTCCTTTTATATATGTATTCACAAATAGCCATTTTGCTCTCCTTTGGATTGTTTTCTATCACATTGTTTAGCATAAGAAGTAGCTCATTCATCTCGCCGCCACCTTGCATATTTCGAGTAAAGCTATAGCTTAGCTTTGACTTCCACATTGTATTTTTCACATCCTCGCATACTTTTTTGCTCATTTCGCAAAGCTCAAGTAGCCTATACAAAAACGCCGTATTGTCTATATTAAATTTTTCAAATTCACTTAAAATTTTACTTCTAACGCTTAAATAGCTATCCCATTTAGTGGTCTCTCCAAAGATAGTGATCGCGTCTTTTCCGCTCATCTCTTTTGAGCTCTCCAGCCATTTTTCGCTAGTTTGCGCTAGAAAGCTTATTGGCGTAGATGGTTTTGCCAAAATAATTCCAAAAGAGATGCTTAGATCCTTTGTTTTTATAAATTTCATAAACTCTTGCCTTACAAAAACGGCAAGCTCTATCATCTGGTCATAGCTACCAACTATCAGAAGGTCGTCTCCACCCGCAAAGACCGTATAGCTATTTTCAAATTTCTCTTTCATCTTTCTAGGCACATATAAAGAAAAAAAGTTATTTATCCCCTTTGAAAATGTGTCAAAATTTGCAAAGTTTTGCCTAACGTCGCTATGTTTTATGAAATTTCCCATATTATCCACGTCGGCTTTTATCACGGCGATCGCATTATCTCCGCGCGATTTTTTAGCCAGATCTTCAAAGTCTGCTATGCTGCCAGCATTTTTAGCGACGTATGATCTTATATTTTCGCCTATCTCAATATCCACGTCCATAAAGTCTATGCCTATATCTTTGCTATTTATCTTCTTGATATCGCTAGCTAGCTTTTCGCCAAGACGCACAAAGGCGGCGCAAATTTCGCATTTATCCTTGTCGTGAGCTATCTTTCTTATATTGCAGATCCTACAAAGAGTTTGATTTGTTATGCCCTTGTCATAAGATAGCACCGGATCTTGCTCTTTTAAATTTAGCTTTTTAAATTTCTCTAACTCCACAGCCTTGCTGATCTTATCCCTTAGCTCTTTATATCGCTTGGACTCCGTAAAGTCAGCCCTTTCGCACTCCACGCAAGATAGGCTAACACCGCTAACGCCAAAGAAATTTTTTATAAAATAAGCGTTTATAACGCCTTTTATCTCTTTAAAAGTTGCTTCGTCAAATTTAGGAGATAGTATCTCAAATTTACCAGCCGTGCACGATAAGATACATTTTTCATCTATGCCCAGTTTTTGGCAGATAAATTTAGCCAAAACCATCATGAAAAGCTCGCAGAACGCAGACTTTGCCCTTAGTACTTTGGCTGCGTTTTTTGAGCCTAGGTTATCAAATATAAATTTTTGTATCCCGTAAAAGTCTCCGCCTATTAAAAACATCCTATCTTGCAATATCTCATCTATATTCTTAGGGTCTTGCTCCAAATTCGCGAAATCATCGTTAAAATAACTGCTAAATTTGCTCATTCATATCCTCCGTTTTTATTTTTCCTAGTCCAAAAACAGTCTGCTTGCCTACGCCTATTATCTCGCCTAGCTTTAGTAGTTCCATACACTCTTTGCTAACGCCCCTTATCTGCAAAGACCCCACCAAGCCGCCAAAATTCATAGTAGTGTTTTGCCTGTTGCTACGCCTAGTTAGCTCCACGTATTTTAGATCTTTTTTAGTTATCTCGCCTTTTACCTCGCACGCTAACGCCTCGTGAGCTAGTCCAAAGATACTTAGGCGCCTTTGATAGATGGAGTTTAGTATATCTCTTAGACTTATATTGTCATTTTTTAAAAAAACATTATCCTTTTTTATCCTAAGCGGAGTTATAAATTTGACCCTGACATCGCCTCCTTCACCATCAAAGCTAAATTCTCTCACGTACTCTTTAGGTAGACTTATTTTATCCTCTGCCAAGCACGCTTCGCCGTTTACGAACATATCAAATTTCTCGTACCTAACCCTATCTTTGCCAAGACCGTATCTCTTTAGCATCATATAGAGTGCTGAGGCGATATATGGTAGTTTCTCGCACGAGCCTCCAAACAAAACTATACCAAAGTCATACCCCTTTCCCCCTATCTCAAAGTCCAGCCTATATCTATGGTAGCTATTTTTCTTCTCATAAAAGTCGTAATACAAACAGCTCTCGCTTGCAAAGCATTCGTCGCACTTATGGGCGTGATTTATACAGCTTACGCTTTTTAGCGCATATCCAAAGGCTCCTCGCACCTGTGAGCCGATAAAAAAAGGCGGCTTTTGCGATGGTTCAAATTTTACTCTAAGCTCGGCATATCTCATCTGCGCCGCCTATTTTTACACGGTTAAAAAGCTTGCCCGTCATGCATCCTTTTATGCTATTTTTTATATTTGTCTTTATAAAAATTTTAAGATCGGATAAAAATTTATTAATATCCGGTAGTTCTAACGGCACGCCAAGACTATCCCTTGCAACCCTTAGCCTACGAGAAAATATCAAAATAATACTAGTTTCGTTATTCACTTTATCGCTCTATTTTTAATTTCTGTTATTATACATAAATTAAAAATAAATGTTTATAATTTTCAAGCTTTCTGCTTAAAAATTACGATTTTTTATATTTTTACTCACACCCATATATATTTTATTTAAATTTTAGATTTGCGAGATTTATTGGCTAAAATTTGAGCTTTTTGGCCAAAATCTCTCAGAGCAAGTTTACGAACTTACAAAAAAGATTTATAAACTTATCTAAAATAATAAATGCCTATTAAACAAATTTGACCCGATCTAGGGGACTATCATGTTATAATGACAGCAAAAAGCGCAAATGGTAAAATACCGATCGGCTAGATAAGCATTGAAAGTAAAAATTGCAGATAAGACATAGTCAATCATGAAGTAGGCGCCAAATTGTAAATTGATCGCTAGAACCTTATAAAAATACTTAGGAATCAGTAGATTATTCTTAGTGGGGATGCAAAAATCAATTTGAGAAGAGCTATTATGAGACTTTTTAACGGAGAAAAAAGGATGACTTTAGGTATAACAAAAGGAAATAACAACCTAGCAAGATAATAAAAAAACTCTATCTATTTAAAGGCAGGCATCAATATGTTTATCAAAACTTTAGAACAGATATTTACCAAAAATGCTTTAAGCTCTGCATTTGACGAGATTTCCGCAAATTCTTTGGGTTTAGACGAGATATCATATGCTGATTTTAAGAAAAACTTTGACGAAAACGCAGACCATCTCACGCGCTCATTGTTAAACGGCACCTACGCGCCCGAACCGCTAAGAAAGATCAACATCCCCAAAGAAAATCGTAGCGGAGTAAGACCCATAGGCATATCCTCCATAAAAGATAAGTTGGTTCAAAGGGTTTTATACTCGGAGTTAAGTCCATATTTTGACGAGACGTTTTTATCAAATTCCTACGCCTACCGCCCGCATAAATCAACCTACAAAGCCATAAATAGAGCTAGTAATTTCATAAACGAGGGTAACTGCTGGATACTCAAAGCCGACGTAAAAGACTTTTTCGAGTCAATAGACCACTCAAAGCTACTACAAATTTTACAAAAACATATAAAAGACGCAAAGATCATAAGCCTTATCTCACTCTTTTTAAAAACCGGCGGATTTTTAAAGCGCGATTTTAAAGAGCATAAAATCGGCGTAAACCAAGGCGATATCCTATCTCCTATGCTATCAAACATCTATCTTGATTTGATGGATAGATTTATAAACAAGACTACGGATAAATTTATCAGATACGCTGACGATTTTATCGTCTGTTTCGGCGAAAAAGACGAAGCCTCGGAATTTGAGCAAAAACTAGATGACTTTTTAAAACTACTAAATCTATCTCTCAACAAAGAAAAAACAAAAGTCGTAAACATAAATGATGGATTTGTCTTCCTAGGCGTTCGTTTCTTTGGCAAAAACCGCTGTGTAGATAACGACAAAATTCAAAAAATCATCTCAAATTTACACTCCGCAAGCAAAGAAAAATCAAATTTCATCGACTACATAGACGAGATAAACGCCATTTTGCTTACGCTTAAAAACTACTATCTAAAGATCATACCGCCAAACTCACCGCAAATAACCCAGATAAAAGAACACCTCATAGACTCCTTATCGCAAAAGATCGCCCTATACAAGCAAAACAAAAGTATAAATTCAAAAAAAGAATTTACGCTCTATCTTGAAAAGATAGATTTTGGAATACTATTTAATCAAAACGAGATAAAAGACAAGATAACCCTAGCCATAACAAAAGGCTATGACAAATATCTATCTCAAAAAAGCTACGACAACGACTCCCGCAAGATAAACCAAAAGCGAAATTTCTACGCAACCAAGATCGCTTCGGATTCTACGCTTCATATCAATCAAATCGGAGTCCATCTAGGTCTTAGCAAAAACAAATTTGTCATAAAACAATACGGCAAAATTTACAAAGAATTTCCCATCTCTAAAATTTCACGCATCATCGTTGATAGCGAACACATCTCGTTATCTTCTGCGGTGATCTGGCGCTGCACAAGGGAAAAAATCCATATCGATTTTATAGACAAACACTACGTCCCATACGCCACTTTGCTAGCTTACAACAGCGTCTCTACGCAAACTACGCACAAGCAAGCCATGCTCCTAAACACGCCGGCCCAGCTATACATCGCCATGTCCTTAGTCGAGGCAAAGATAAAAAACCAAACCAACTACCTAAAGTACCTAAACAAATACCACAAATCCCTAACCCAAAACATCCAAAAACTAGAAAATATCCTGGCTAGAAAACTAAAATACGTCAAAAACACAAACGAGCTCATGGGGTTTGAGGGCTCAGCTGCGGCCATTTACTGGGACGGCATAAAAAGCATATTACCGCTAGAATTTGAAAAGCGCATAACATTTGGCGCCAAAGATATCGTAAATTCATCACTAAACTACGCCTACGCCATACTCTACTCCAAAGTCCAAGAGTGCCTATATCTAGCAGGGCTTAGCCTACATATCTCATTTTTGCATGCGCTTGACAGCACAAAGCCGACCCTAGTTTTTGATATGATAGAGCAGTTTAGGACATTTATGGTAGATAGAGTCATCGTTTCGATGCTAAACAAAGACGAACCAATCACACTAAACAAAGAAGGGCTTCTCACCGACGCTTCCAAAAAGCTCATAGCCCAAAACATGAAAGAAAAACTCGGAAGCTACACTATGTGGAAAAAAGAGTCTTGCAGATGCGAAAACATAATCATGCAAGAGTGCTACGATCTAGCTCGCTTCATAAACGGCGAGAGCAAAAGCTATAAGCCTTTTGTAGGGAAATTCTAATGAAATTTGTCATCGCCTACGACATACAAAACGATAAAAACCGCAAAAAGCTCTCCGATATCCTAGAAGGTATCGGATATCGCGTAAATTTTAGCGTCTTTGAGTGTGAAATAAACGAAACCAAGCTTAAAAAGCTGATCAAAGACGCCAAGCCTTTGCTAAATACCAAAACCGATAGCCTAAGATTTTACAGACTATGCGAAAACTGTGTCGGCAAAAGTTTTGAGCTTTGCGACAAACCAGCCATCTTCGAGACGCAAGAACTCTTTGTCTAGCTTATACCATTCTTATGTCTTCTCTCCAAATTTAGATTTGCGAACTTTTTTAGCTTAAATTTGCCACTTTTTGGTTAAAATCTCGCCAAATAAGTTCGCAAACCTCTATATTTTAAAATATGCTCTTCTACATTTGCGAACTTTTAGTTATGCTTAAGTTTAGGATAACGTATTTTAGGCTATTGCGAAACTTATATATCGCTTAGAGTTCGCAAACCTATAAAATTTGAAAATTTTAAAAGAGATTTGCGAACTTTTTTAAAATGACAAATGCCTAAATTTAGGGGTTCTTTAACTTATCGTTGTTAATTTTACGGAGTTGGTATTTTTAAATACCTATACATTTGCGAACTTTTTCGAGGTTTTTACGAATTTTAGGTGTTTTAAAAGATGTTTTCTTAAATAAATTTGTTAGTTTTTGTTTTTGCGAGAATAGTCTTTTAGGCTATTTAAACAAATTTGACCCGATCTAGGGGATTGAAACTTAGTTTTGCATAAAGCACCTTGTCAAACTCAATGATTTAAACAAATTTGACCCGATCTAGGGGATTGAAACTACTCTAACATGTTAAAACCATCTCCTTTCTTGAAGATTTAAACAAATTTGACCCGATCTAGGGGATTGAAACATCTGTTTCTGTAGGAACATAATCCTCTAACAGATCGAAATTTAAACAAATTTGACCCGATCTAGGGGATTGAAACACCCTTTCCTGTTACCAACCACAAAACGGTTGGTAAGAAATTTAAACAAATTTGACCCGATCTAGGGGATTGAAACAATGTTGCTGTGTTTATTGCAGTACACAGT
>NZ_CAUQHQ010000091.1:0-8714 GCF_963517995.1 uncultured Campylobacter sp. | reverse complement strand
TTATCAGCGCGACACTGGAGGCGCTAGGAGATGGCGAGCTACTAAACCGCAAGCTCTGCACCATAGACCTAGCCCGCCGCACTATCGCCTCGCCAAAATATGGCCTAGGCACGCTAAAAGAGATTTTAGGCATAAATAATGCCCATCACAGAGCCCTTAACGACGCTATCGCGGCGGCTGAAATTTTTAAATATTCACTGCAAAAGCTTCCTAGCGAGGTAAAAACGGTCGAGGAGCTAATAGAATTTAGTAAATCGGCTAAGACGGTTAAGCGACTAAAAACCCAAACTCCAAGCTTGCCGCATCTCACGGACGACAATCCGTAAAACCGAAAAACACAAAATTTTGCGCATAAGCTTCGGCTTAAAAACTCGGTTTTGATACGTTTTTATGCTAAAGTCCATTAAATTTGACGATAACCGGCAAAACGGCTTTAAATTTAATCGCGACAAAAAAGTCCGTAACGCAAAATTCTACGTCGGCAAAAACTCGGGAAATTAGCGTTTTTTAAAACGACTAGATAAATCCCGCAAGCTACAAGTAAAGCGAAGTTTGCCGCTCTAGCAATAAAATCTCCGTCCGAACAAAACCGCATACTTTCAGGCGCTTGATGCAATACCCAATTTTTAAACGACGAATAAAACCGGGCGGTAAAATTTGGTTAAATTTAGCAAGCTTTTTTTGTCTAATTTTAATAGTGCAAGAAATTTTTGCTAAGCATGAGGCCTAAAGCGGATAAAATCCGAATTTACACAGTAAAAACTACCGACTAAAATCATTCTCGTAAATTTTATCGCCCAAAAACGCTGTCTTCAAATTTAGCCAAGCCTACCGGCGCGATGAGCTTATCTTGGCATACCGCAAGTCTAAAAACGGTTTTAGGGCGCAAAAACGATTTTTTATGAATAAAAACGACTAGCCGCCGCGCCAAAAATACGGCAAAACGCGCATAAAAGGGGTACAAAATAAAAAGTCACGAAATGCTATAAATTTAGGATAAAAAGCGAAATTTAATTTTTAAATTTTAAGATCAAGCTAAAAAATGAGCGGGATTATAAAAATTACCTACTGGGGCAAATTTATCTATTCGCCGACTCGCTCACCGTTTATGCGTACTATCCTAGCGGGGATGCCTACGACCGTAGCGTTATCCGGCACGTTTTTTAGTACGACTGAGTTTGCGCCGATTTTGGCGTTTTCGCCGATTAGGATATTTCCCAGCACTTTTGCGCCGGCTGCTATCGTGACGCCGTTTTTTACGGTCGGATGACGCTTGCAGCGTTCTTTGCCCGTGCCGCCTAACGTCACTTGATGATATATCAGCACGTCATCGCCCACCTCTGCAGTCTCGCCGATAACCACGCCCATGCCGTGATCGATAAAAAGCCGCCTGCCGATCTTGGCGCCAGGATGTATCTCGATGCCCGTTAAAAATCGCGAAATTTGCGAGACGAAGCGCGCTAAAAAACGTAAATTTTTAACATACAAAAAGTGCGCTACTCTATGAAAAACGACGGCGTGGATGCCCGGAGTGTTTATGAGAATGGCCCCGTAGCAGCACGAGGCCACCGAGGGGTCTTTCTCGCGTACGGTCGCGACTAGCTCGTTTAGCTCAGCGAAAAAGCCCAACTCACGCCTCGTAAAGCGCGGTGCTAAGGTATCTCTCACCGTTATCGGGAGCTACGAAAAGCACCTTTTTGCCCTTGCCCAGTCTCTTTGCGACCTTTATCGCCGCAGCCAAAGCCGCGCCGCCTGAAATGCCTAACAGCACGCCCTCTTCTTTTGCCAGCTTCCTAGCGGCGTCAAAAGCCTCGTCGTTTTCCACGCGCTCTATCTCGTCGATATAAGAGGTATCAAGAGTAGCCGGGATAAAGCCAGCGCCTATGCCTTGGATCTTGTGCGGTCCAGGTTTTTCGCCCGAGATCACGGCAGAGTCGTTTGGTTCGACGGCTATGATTTTAGTGTTATATCCGTTTGCCTTTAGCGCTTTAGCTACGCCGCTTAGCGTGCCGCCGGTACCTACGCCCGAAACAAACGCGTCAAGCTCCTTAAAGTCGTCCATTATCTCTTTTGCCGTCGTTAGCTCGTGAGCCTGCGGATTAAATTTATTCTCAAACTGACTTAGCATGACGTAGCCTTTTTCGCGTACGAGTTCGTTTGCCTTTTCGATCGCGCCTTTCATACCCTTTGCGCCCTCGGTTAGCACAAACTGGGCACCGAACGCCGCTTGTAGCTTGCGTCTTTCGATACTCATGGTTTCAGGCATTACTAGCACTACTTTAAAGCCCAAAGCAGCGCCCGCCATAGCTACGCCGATACCGGTGTTACCGCTAGTAGGCTCTACGATGACGTCGCCTTTTTTTAGCGTGCCCTCTTTTTGCATTCCAAGGATCATACTTGCGGCGATTCTATCTTTTACCGATCCGCCCGGATTAAAAAACTCGAGCTTTGCGTAAATTTCAGCCATGCCCTCTTCATGCACGCTATTTATTTTAACTACGGGCGTTTTGCCGACGGTGTGGATTATATTTTCATATACCATTTTTGACTCCTTGTTAAAAATTGCGTAATAATATCTAAATTTAATAAATATAACTAAAATATTTATATAAAAAATATTTAATTATACGAGATTTTTTAATATTTTTTCTCCCGTTTCGTCCAACTTCTTGCCGTTAAAGTGCGCTTTGCAAAACTCCACTATCTTGCCGTGAAATTTGGCGTAAATTTCATTAATCTCTAGCTCGCGTCCGTACGCCTCGCAAATTTGCTCGCTATCTACGGCCTCTAGCCACTCGCGAGCTTCTTCGTAGCTTTCAAACTCGTACCCCAAAAAGCCCAAAATCCGCAAAGCGTAGCTATCTAAGACCATCACCTCGCGCCCGCACGCATAGCAAAGCACCGCGTCGCAGCTCTCTGCGCCGATGCCTTTAATGCCCAGCAACCACTCGCGGCTAACGTTTTCTTTGAAATTTTCAAAATCTCCGAATTTTTTAAAAATCGCCTCGCAAAGCGTTTTTAGGCGTTTTGCTTTGGTGTTATAAAAGCCGCTTGGCTTTATGAGCAAGGCAAGCTCGGTCGCGGGAGTTTTTACGATACCTTCCAGGCTCATCAAATTTGCGTTTTTTAGATTATTTAGCGCTTTGTCGGCGTTTTTCCAGTTAGTATTTTGTATCAAGACGGCGCCAACTACGACTTCAAAAGTCCCGGCTCCCGGCCACCAAAGAGGCCCGTCTGCGTCAGCCTTTACGCCCGCGTTTTTTAGCGCCAAAAAAAGCTGCGTGCTATCCATATTTTTCCTTTTTATTTCGAGAGTAGATTTCTAGCGCCCATTGCGCAAGCGATACTTAGCATTACGGCCGTAGCGGCGCTTAGATTTATATCGCAAAAGCCCGCAGCCAGCGCAAATGCCGTAAAGGGTGCGTCTAAATTTATCGCCAAAAACGCCGCCGCTCCGCAAAGAGCCGCCGCGCTTAAATTTACCTGCGCGAAATTCGCCGCCGTAAGACCTAAACAAAGCCCTAAAAGCGCGCCTAGCGAGAAACTGGGCGTAAGAGTACCGCCGTATGCGCCGCATTTTAAAAGCGCAAGTACGCAAACGCCCTTTACCGCTAGCAAACCAAGCGCATAAAGGGCTGAAATTTGTTCGTTAAAAGCCGTTTGCGCCGCAGCTTGACCGTTGCCCAAAATTTCTGGTAAAAACGCGCCCGCAAGCGCCGTAACCGCAAAAGCAAGCGGTAAAAATATCAAAATTTTACCGTCTTTTATGCGGTTTGCTTCGGCTCTAGCGACGCCTGCTTGATAAAATTTAGCCGTCATGCCGACTATAACGCCTACAAATGCGGCTAGCGCAAGGTTTGCAGGCGTTGATTTAAAGTCGCTAACGACGTAAAGAGCCTCTCGGGGTACGCTAAAATTCGCCGTAAAATCAGCGACCGCGCAGATGCCAAATGCCGCCAAAGCCGCCCTTTTATCAAAGCTTTTTAACAAAATCTCAAGCGCAAAAATCGCTCCGGCAAAGGGTACGTTATAAACCGCGCCAAGCCCAGCTGCAGCCCCGCAAGCCGCAAGAGTTCGGCACCAAGCCGCATCAAGAGCGAAAAAGGCGCAAATTTTTGACGCAAACAGCGCGCCAAGCTCGCGCGGAGCGACCTCCTTGCCGATCGGAGCGCCCAGACCTACGGTAAAAACCTGCAAAAACGCATGAGCTAAATTTGACGCAAACAAAGGATTTTTGCCCTCGATTATCTCGCCTGCGCTTAAGAACGGTTTAAATTTATGCAAAAAGTACCAACCTACGCTAGCAATCGCCCCGCAAGCTAAAACCGCCGCAAAACGCCTAAATGCGCTAACTTGATCAGGGGTGACGCCAAAATCGCTCTTTGCGCGACCAAATGCCAAAAACTCGGCAAAATGTATGACCTCGGTTAGCGCCGCAGCGCCCGCGCCAGCGGCAAACCCTACGCAAAGCACGGCCAAAAATAGCCTAAAATACGCGCTTGGTTGCATAAATTTACGCTTGGTTTTCACGCTAAAGCTTCACCGCGCGCTGTACCAAAGGCTCGCTAACTCCGTCTATCACGCGGATCTTAAAGGCATCTGCGCAGCGCCCGCCGTCAAATTCAAACACGACCATTTGAAAGATTCGCCTGCATTTTTCATTTACCTTAAACGAGTGCTTTAGCCCCGTTAAAAAGCTCTTCATCGGTGCTTCCGCGTCCATACCGATGACGCCGTCAAACGCCCCGCTAAGCCCGACGTCGCTCACGTATGCTGTGCCGCTAACTATTTGCAAATCATCGGTACCCACGTGCGTGTGAGTGCCGACTATCGCTCCCGCTCGCCCGCAAAATAGCCTAAAAAATGCATTTTTCTCGCTCGTGGCCTCGGCGTGAAAGTCTATGAGGATATTTTCGTTCTCGCACTCCTCTAGCGCGCGCTCGGCCTCCAAAAAGGCGTTGTTCGTATGCGGCAAGCCGTAGTGCCCCATCAAATTTACCACGCTTAGGCTCTTGCCCTCTTTACTCAAATTTATCGCGCCGCGCCCCGCAGTTCCCGCGAAGTGATTATACGGGCGGATGATAGGCAGGGCGTCCATCAGCGCGACTACGTCTTTTTTATCAAAGCTATGGTTGCCGCCCGTGATCGCGTCGATACCGCAGCCCAGCAGCTCGTGCGCGTTTGTGGCGGTTAGACCGAAGCCTCCGCTTGCGTTTTCGGCGTTTGCGACGATAAAGTCAAGCTCGAATTCTCGCTTAAATTTGGGCAAATTTTGTATAACCGCGCTTCGCCCGGCGCGCCCGACGATATCTCCCACAAAGCCCACTCTAGTTAAATTTGCCATCAAATTTTATCTTTATAGCTTAGATAAAACTGCCTCGCAGTGCGTCCGGAGCGGCTCGCGCGAAGCTGGGCGTATTGCTTTGCTAGCTCGTGAAGCATCGCTCTGTCGCCTACGAAATCTTTAAAATAAAAATCCACTATCTTTAGATAGTCCGCAAAACTACCCTGATAAAAGCTGAGCCAAAGCCCGAATCTATCGCTAAGCGCGATCTTTTCCTCGACCGCGTCGCTATAGTGCAGCTCCGTCTCGCAGACTCTGGTGCCTTCGTTGTCGCTTTTTAGCTCGCTGATGAGATGGCGGCGGTTTGATGTGGCGTAGACTAGCACGTTTTTAGGCGCTTTTTCGATCGAGCCTTCAAGCACGGGTTTTAAAAACTTATAGCTCCTATCGCCCGTCTCAAAGCTAAGATCGTCGCAAAAAATGATAAATTTAAAGCTACTATCCCTGATCTCGTAAATGATCTCGGGTATCATCTCTAGCTCGTCGTTTTTTAGCTCGATTAGTCGCAAACCCTCAGGGTAAAATTTAGTAAAGACGGCCTTAACCAGGCTGCTTTTACCGCAGCCTCGCGCGCCCCAGAGTATCGCGTGATTAGCGCCCTCGCCTTCTAAAAATTTGCGCGTATTTTCTACCAGCTCTTCTTTTTGCTTTTCGATCCCCACAAGCCCCTCAAGCTGCGTAAAATCAACGTCCGTTACGCCCTTTAAAGCGCCAAATTTGCGCCGATAAATCGCTGCGGCAGTCGTGTTCCAGTCTATCATTTTTCCGCCCGTCCTTTATTTAGTTTTCTAAGATAGATCAATATCTCCTCTATCACATCGTCATCGTCTTTGCTCTTTGATCTTAGTCTGGTTTGTTCGCCGTTTTGCGCGGTTAGCACGATATTTTGCTCGGCGTTTGAGATGGCTTTAAAGCCCGCTTTTATCGCTAAAATTTTAATTATAATGAGGCTTAAAAACTGCTTGGTGTAGATGTCGGGCTTGCCGAATCTATCCTCGATCTCGCCCTCTATCTCATAAACCTCGGCAACCTCTTTGCACTTGCTAAGCCGTCTATATAGCTCTAGGCGCAGCCTATCCTCGCCGATAAACTCCGAGTTTAAAAACGCGTTTATGCTAAGTTTCAGATCGATTTTCGCACTCTCAAAGCTCTCTTTATTTAGCAGTTTATTTATCTCTTCTTCAAGCATCTTGATGTAGAGCGAGTAGCCGATCGCCTCGATATGGCCGCTTTGGGCTTCGCCGACGAGATTGCCGCCGCCTCTGATTTCTAGATCGTGATACGCCAGCACGCTGCCCGAGCCCAAAAACGAATTACTCTCAAGCGCGACTAGGCGTTTTAGCGCGTCCTCGCTCAGGGCGTTTTTGTCCTCGACTAGGAAGTAGCAATACGCCTGCTTGTCGCTCCTGCCGACGCGTCCGCGTAGCTGATGTAGGTCTGCGATACCGAATTTATTCGCTCCCTCGATGATGATGGTATTTACGTTTGGCAGGTGGATGCCGCTTTCTACGATGCTAGTGCTTAGCAGCACGTCGTATTCGCCGTTTTCAAACTTCATCATCTCCTCTTCGGTCGTCTTGGCGTCGATCTTGGAGTGTAGCGTGAGGATGCGTAAATTTGGCATGATGTCTAAAATTTGCTTTTTTGCCTGAGGCATCGTGGCGATGTGGTTGTGGATATAAAAAATTTGCCCGCCGCGGCGCAGTTCGCGCATCACGGCCTCTTTTACCGCCTTTTCATCCCACTCGCGCACGCTGGTTCGCACGTCTAGGCGCGAGCTTGGCGGAGTTTGCAATACGGAGTAGCCCTTGACGCTTGAAAGCGCCATATTTAGGCTGCGCGGTATCGGCGTCGCGCTCATAGATAACACGTGCGAGGCGCTTGAAATCTCTTTTAGCTTTTCTTTTTGTTTTACGCCGAATTTATGCTCTTCGTCGATGATAATAAGGCCTAAATTTGAGGGCTTAACTGACAAAAGCGAGTGCGTACCCACGCAAACGCAAGGCTGTCCCACCTCCAGCGCCTTAACTGCCGCCGCTTTTTCCTTCGCGCTTGTGAAGCGATCGAGTTTAAAGACGCTAACGTCAAATTTGCCCAGCCTCTCTTTTAGGCTTTTAAAATGCTGCGAGCTAAGAAGCGTCGTCGGCACGAAAAATAGCGCTTGAAAGCCCGATTTTACGCACTTAAATATCGCGTTCATCGCAACTTCGGTTTTACCGAACCCCACGTCGCCGCTAAGCAGCCTATCCATCACCTTGCCGCTTTTTAGGTCGTTTGCGATGTCGCTTGATGCGCGCTCCTGATCTCTCGTGTAGGCAAAGCCCGCGTTTTGCAAGAAATTTAGATACTCCGCATCGTCTTTTTCGATGATTTCGCCGCGGATTAGCTCGCGCTGGGCGGCTAGCGAAATAATCTTTGACGCGATTACGAAAAGTTTGGCTCTAACTTTTTCTTTTATCTTGGCGAAATTTGCCTTGCCCAGGCGGTCTAAAACCGCGATACTACCGCTACCGGCAACGTATCTGTCGATCAAATTTAGATGCTCGACGGGCAAAAGCAGCTTGTCCTCGTTTTGATAAACGATAATGACGAACTCGCGCGTCCTGCCGAGAACCGTTAGCTTTTCAAGCCCCGTAAATTTGCCGATGCCGTACTCCTCGTGCACGACGTAGTCGCCCGCCTTTAGTTCGTCGATCGCTAGGCTCGGTTTTTTGGCGCGCTTTTTCTTTTCAAATTTATTTAGCGAGACGATGATTTCGGTCGCCGAGACCAAATTTAACGCGGCCTGGGTTTGCACGAACTCTACGTTTTTATATTCGCTCAAATTTAATGCGTTAAAAAGCCCTTCGTTACGCGCTAAGACTTTGATTTTTTTATTTTTATTTAACTCGAAAAAATCGGCGTTTAAAGTTACGCTTAAGTCTTTATAAACTTTAGCCGCGGGCAATACGGGCAAATTTGCCACCTCGCCCAGATCGCGCTCAAAGCCGTCAAATTTTTTCGTTAAAACCGTTTTAAATTCGCGCGTATAATCAATAAACCCATCTATCGCCCAAAATCCGAGCGTCTTTAGATCGCTGATTAACGCGTCGGTCTCGATCTCTTTTATTTTTTCGGATGTTTTTTCAAATTCAGCCTCGCCAAGAGCCGCGATAAAAGGCGAAATATCAATGCTTTTTAGTTCAGTTTTGTTTGAAATTTGCGTCTGCGTGCTGTAGTGCCTGATACTCTCTATCTCATCGTCAAATAGCAAAATGCGGTTTGGCTCCTGCGCGCCGACGCAAAAAACGTCTATAATCTCGCCGCGCACGCAAAACTCGCCCTCACTCTCCACGATACCCACCGCCTCGTAGCCAAAGCGTAGTAGCTT
>NZ_CAUQHQ010000090.1:0-8782 GCF_963517995.1 uncultured Campylobacter sp. | reverse complement strand
CGTGCGCTAGGCATATAGCCTGCGGAGCGAAAATTTTGCGAAATCTCGGAAAAGCACTCGCGAGACAAGCCGCTTAAATTTTAAAATTTAACGCTAGCGGTTAGCATAAACTGCCTTGCGTACCCCATTGCGGCGCTTAAAATATTTGCCTTTTCGCTGTTATACGACGTATAGTATATCTTATCGGTTAAGTTTTTGACGTTAAAGGCGAAATTCGTCTCGTAGCCCGCGATCTTGGTCGTATAGCTGGCAAATGCGTCGTAAGTTACGGCGTGAGGCATCCTATAGGAGTCGCCCCTGCTAGAATAAGCGTACCACGAGCCAAAATATCTAGCTGCGCCGCCTATTCTAAATCCTTTAAGCCCAAGTGGCTAAAATCGTAATTTGCCATTAAGCTGGCTTGATTTTTGGGCGTCGCATCGAGAGGCTTGCCGACTTTCCACTTGTTTTTTTCGTCTTTTTTCGTTTCGGTTTTCGTATAGGCGTAGCTGGCGCCTAGGCTGAGCCCCTGCGTCACGCGACCGTTTGCGTCTAGCTCGATACCGCGAGAGTTTACCTTGCCCGCGGCATAGGTTATGTTATTTATCGAGTAGGCTACGTTTTTCTTATCGATATTAAATAAAGCTAGCGTAGCCGTGATCTCGTCGTTTTGAAATTTGGTGCCCACTTCGGTCGAAATGCCTTCCTCGGGGTCTAAATGTCCCATATCTTCGCTCGTAGAAATTTGCGGACGGAAGCTTTGCGCGTAGTTGCCGTAGACCGACCACTCGGGCGTTAGTAGGTATATTAGTCCCGTTTGGTAGATAAATTTGCCGTCGCTGCTATCGGTTTTTACCTCTAAACCCCCGCCGTTTTTGTTGAGCTTTCCGCCTATTTGGTCGTAATACTCGTATCTAAGCCCCAAAGCGTAGATTAAATTTTCGGTCAAATTTATATTATCTTGCGCGTAGCCGCCGATACTTCGTATACGCTGATACTGTCCGTCGGTTTTTGTGTAGTTGGTAGTGCGAGTCGCCCGTCCGAACTGCAAATTATATAAATTTAGGTTATTGATTCCGCCGGAGGAAAGGGCCGAGACCGGGTGGCGACGCATCTCCTCTTTTAAATCGATGCCTAAAAGTAGGTTATGCGAGATAGATCCGGTGTCAAAAAGCCCGTTTAAATTTACTCCGCCAGCGTGAGTGCGATGCTCGAAGTTTCTAAAAGAGGTATTTTCGCGCTCGATTACTCCCGTGGCAGGGTTAAAATCCCTGGCGCGAATTTGGCTGTAATCAAGCATCGAGCGAGTGAGCGCGTAGTTTGCTCTAAATAGCCAGTTTTCGCCGATATTTTTTTCCAGACCGACGTCTACGGTGTCGATTTTGCCGCTTGATTCGCTAAATTTTTCGTCGAGGCGCTTTTTGGGATCCGAGAGTAAAAATTTACCGTCCCATGCTCTGTAAGCGGCTGATTTATTTACGACCATATATTGTCCACGGTCGAAGGGATCCGTGTATTCGCTATGCGTGTAGGCTAGATCGATGCGGTAGTCATCGCCTTTATAGCTGATGCTAGGGGCTATGACGTATGATTTAAATTTGCCGTACTCGCGCCAATAATCTTTCGCGCTTTGCTCAAAGATAAATCTATATGCAAAGCCGCTCTCGCCGATAGGGCCGGTGCTATCAAAACCGGCGTTCCAGTATTTGCGGTTGCCTACGCCGCCGTAAATTTCATGGCCGAACTCGTATTGAGGCTTCTTGGTTACTAAATTAAATTTATGATACCGCCCGGATCTTGGATGCCGTACAGCAGGCTAGCGGGCCTTTTAAAACCTCCGCGCTTTGAACGGTTGCGTTAAAGCTATGATTTACGCCCGCGGGCATGCCGTTTCGCATGATGGAGCCGTCGCGACTTTTGCCGAATCCCCGTTTTAGCACCGCGTCAAAAAGCCCTCCCGTCGCGTTTGCATAGCTAACGCCGCTTACGTTTTGCAGCGCCTCGGCCAGAGTCTCCGGTTTTTTATCTCTTAACTGTTGTTGAGTCACGACGTTTACCGTTTGCGGGATCTCTAAAATAGGCGTATTCGTTTTGCCCACTTCGCTGGTTTTAGCACGGTATCCGTCGTCCGCGCTCTCGGTAATCTCAACGCCTTGCAGCTCGACGTTCTCATTATTTTCGCTACCCAAGCTTGCTTGCGCCATTGCGCTAATTAACGCAAAAGATAAGCCGACGGTTTTAAATTTCGCGCTACGTTTTCTTAAAATCTTACTCATTTTTTCCCTTAAATTTTAAGTTTGATAACGATTACTATTAAACTCTTGGCGGATTATATTTAAGCGAAGCTTATTTCTTTATTAAATAGCTATTTAGAATTTTACGATACGGGCTAGGGGATTGCAAAAATACAAGGCGGCTTAAATTTTACGGCGTAAACCTATAAGAAGGACGTAGCAAAGTAAAATTTAAGCGCGCGAAGCTCGGCGAAAAACCGAGCCTAAATTTTAAAATTTAACGCTAGCGGTTAGCATAAACTGCCTCGCATACCCCGGCTGTATCGGTATGATATTAGCCTGCGTGCCGGTCGATGAGGACGTATAGTAGAGCTTGTCGGTCAAGTTTTTTACGTTAAAGGCGAAATTCGTCTCGTAGCCCGCGATCTTGGTATCGTAGCTGATAAATGCGTCGTAAACGACTGCGTCGTCCATCTTAAAGCCCGTTCCCGCAGGCACGGCCGGTAGATTCGTCCTCATGTAGTAGGTGTACCATGAGCCAAAGTACCTCGCTCCGCCGCCGATCCTTAGGCCTTTTGCGCCTAGGTGGCTAAAGTCGTAGTTGGCAAAGAGGCTAGCTTGGTGCTTAGGCGTGGCTTCTAGCGGTTTGCCCACTAGCACGGCAAACGCGCCGCTATCCTTGCGCACCTCGGTTTTAGTATATGCGTAGCTAGCGCCTACGCTTAGCCCTTGCGTCACGCGGCCGTTAAAGTCAAACTCAAATCCTCTAGAGCGCGCCTCGCCCACGGGCGTACTTACGCTATTTACGGTGCGCATGATGTTTTTCTTATCGATGTTAAAGACCGCCGCGCTAGCCGTTATGCTATCGTTTTGAAATTTAGTTCCCAGCTCGACGCTTTTGCCTTCTTCGGGTTTTATGTCGCCTATGTCGCCGTTCATAGCCATCTGCGGGCTAAAGCTTTGCGCGTAGTTGGCGTAAACGGACCACTCGGGCGTTAGCAGGTATAAAAGTCCCGTCTGCCAGATAAATTTGCCGTCTTTTTGGTCGGTGGAGTTTGGTCCGCTAACCGTTCCGCGCGCGATTTGTCTGTAAAATTCATACCTCGCGCCCAAAGAATAGATCAAATTTTCGGTCAAATTTATGCTATCTTGCGCGTAAAATCCGATCGTTCTTAGCTTTTGATACTGGATACTGGAGGCTCGGTCGGACGGATAGGGGACCGTGCCGTAGACTGGACTGTAGATATTTATCGGGAAGTTTCTGTGCGTCGTGCCGGAGCTGTAGCTGTTTAGCGCGCCGGGTCTATAGCGGTAGTACTCCTTTGCGTCTATGCCAAAGAGTAAGTTATGCTCTATCTCGCCCGTTTGCACGTAACCGTTTAAATTTAACGATCCGGCGTGCGTGCGGTGGATAAATCCGTCATACGCCTCGTTTCGTCTAGCCGCCACGCCCGTGTTTAAATTTACGTTCATTAGCCTGATGTGGCCATACTCGTGCTTGGAGCGCGAATACGCGTAAGCGCCGCGCAGTAGCCAGTCCTCGCCGATATTTTTTTCAAAATTTACGTCCACCGTGTCGAGTCTGGTTTTTAGCCTGTTAAACGGCTCGTCAAGGCGTCTTTTTTTATCTATCGGCAGTAGCTTGCCCGTGCTTGGCACCAGATACATGCCGCGGTCGATCGGATCGGTCGAGCGCGTGTGCGTATAGGCTAAATTTATGCGGTAATCGTCTCCTTTATAAGAAAGAGATGGCGCAAAGAGGAGGTTTTTGTATTCGCCAAACTCCCTCCAGTAGTCTTTTTGCATGGCGTCAAATATAAATCTATACGCAAAGCCGCTATCAGCGATCGGTCCCGTGGTGTCAAAGCCCGCGTTCCAGTAGTTGCGGTTGCCGATACCGGCCCAAATTTCGTTTGAGAAGTCGTATTTTGGTTTTTTAGTGACCATATTTATGATGCCGCCTGGCTCTTGCGCGCCGTAGAGCAGGCTAGAGGGGCCTTTTAGCACCTCGACGCTTTCTACCGTTTTGTTAAAGCTATGCATGACGCTAGATGGCACGCCGTTTCGCATGATCGAGCCGTCGCGTCCGCCGCCAAATCCCCTTTTTATGATCGAGTCAAAGATACCGCCCGTGGTGTTTCCGTAGCTAACGCCGCTAACGTTTTGAAGGCTCTCGGCTAAGGTCTCTGGTTTTTTATCTTTTAGCTGTTGTTGCGTCACGACGTTTACCGTCTGCGGGATCTCTAAAATAGGCGTATTTGTTTTGCCTACTTCGCTTGTTTTAGCGCGGTATCCGTCATCCGCTCTCTCGCTAACTTCGACGCCTTGCAGCGCTACGTCGGCGGCGAAAATTTGAGTTAAAAGCAGCGACGAGGCCGCTAAACTTAGGCTAAATTTGTTCATTTATTTTTTCTCCGTTTTAAAATACATTATCATTATATTATTCTTACGCTTAAATTTCGGTCGCATTTTAGGCTATAATTTCGGCTATGAAATACGCAAATTTAAAACAAATACAATCTTTTCTAGGCAAATTTAAAAAAATAACCGCAATCAGACGCGCGGGCGATATGGTGATATTTATCGAATTTGACGGCGAGCTCGGGCTGTTTTTCGACCTTAGCAAGTCTGACTCCGCGATCTACGCAAATCCTGATTTTCTAAACGTCAAAGAGTACAAAGCGCCCTTTGACGTCGCGCTTAAAAAGAGGTTCTGGGGAGCTAAAATTTTAAATTTAAGCGTGCCCGAGGGAAATAGAATTTTAAAGCTGGAGTGCGAATTCCAAGGCTCGTATAAAAGCCTGGCCTCAAGCCTATTTTTGGAGTTTACGGGGCGCTTTACCAACGCGATCATCACGGACGAAAAGGGCGTCATAATCGAGGCTTTGCGCCATATAGATAATAATTTTCGCGTGATAAAACCGGGGCGCGAGCTGCTTGAGCTGCCGCCTGCAGTGATAAAAGAGCGCCAGACGCCGCCGATAACGGATTTTGAGCGGTATTTTAGCGAGGAATTTAGGCGGGTAAATAACGCAAAGCTAGAAAATCTACGCGCCGTAAAATCGGCCGCGATAGAGCGAAAAATACAAAATTTAAGCGAGATTTTATCGGGGCTTGAAAACGAGGCGGATCTAAACGCGCAAAGCGAAATTTTAAGCAAAAACGCGGGGCTAATCTTATCAAATTTACACGCGCTAAGGGACTACGAGCGCGAGGTAACGCTAAATGATTTTGAGCGAGGCGAGGTGCGGCTCGTGCTGGACGACAGCCCCAAAATCGCCGCAAACGCGATGTTTGCCAAAGCAAAAAGGCTAAAGCAAAAGGCTGCGGGCTTAATCATCGAGCGGCAAAATTTGACCGAAAAGCTGGAGTTTTTATCAAATTTACAAACGCTCGTAAATGAAGCAAAAAGCGCCGAGGAGCTAGAAATTCTAGCGCCTAAAAAAGCCCGCGCCGCAAAGCAAAAAGAGCAAAATCAAAACGTCGAGGATTTTTATATCGAAGGCTATAAAATCAGCATCGGACGCAACGAAAAAGGCAACGTCTGGCTGCTAAAAAACTCGAAAAAAGACGACGTCTGGATGCACCTAAAAGACCTACCGTCCGCGCACGTTATCATTAAAACCGCAAAAAGCGCTCCGAGTGATGAAATTTTGAGATTTGCGGCTAAAATTTGCGTAAATTTTAGCGTCAAAGGCGGCGGGACGTACGAGGTTGATTTTACCAAACGTAACAACGTCAAAATTACGAGCGGCGCAAATGTAAATTATATTAATTTTAAGACGATATTAGTAACAAAGCACGACTAAAAGGAGGCGAAAATGGCTGTAACACCCCTTGGCAACACGATTTTTATCAATCAAAACGTAAATATGGTCTCAAACAAGGTCGCCGACGTCCAAAATAGATTTGACCTACAAAATCTCGCCGTCGCATCGCTAGCAAGCGACGAAAAACAAGAGGTCTCAGAGGTGCGCCCGACCGAGGAAGCCTACAAAATCGACCCCGAAAACGAGCACGAAAAGCAAAAAGGCAGGCAGGAACAGGGCGAGCTCGCCTCGGGGCAAAATGGCGAAAACTCTGATGACGACGAAAGCTCCGAAGAGCACGTCGCGGCTAACGACTTCCCGCAGGCATCGCAGCTTTTTCATCATCTTGATATTAAAATTTAAGCAGCCGTTTTTGGCAAAAGCAAAATCTAGCGCAGCTCTTTAAATGCGCGCCGCATTTACCGCCTCGCTCGGTAAAATTTAACCCAAATCCGTTAAATTTGCCGCTCCTTTTTAATCAAAAATAAAATTTAACGCAAATCCTTCAAATTTAACCGTCCGCTAAAGTCCGCAAGCGTAAATTCGCCTCAAATTTCAGCGCTTTTAAGCGAAAATTTTATACAATTATTGCTCAAAAAAGGACAAATCATGAAAACGCGTATAATCACTGGCATCGCGCTATTTGCGGTAGTTTTGGTCATCTTTTTCGTCGATAGTTATCTGTTAAATTTCGCCATTTTAGGCTTCGTACTTTACACGGCCTTTAGCGAAGCACAAAAGCTCTACGGCCTACAAGGAAGCTCGCTTGCTCTCGTGGCGGTTATTTTTTATCTGCTTACGCCCTTTTCAAACCCCGCATTTATCGCTATTTTAGCGGTCTTGCTTGTGGTTAGTTTTCTCGCGCACTTTAAGAGCGAAAATCTAACGCCCGCGCTGCCGTTTTTGTATCCGATGACGCCGATTTTTCTCATCTGGATGCTTTATTCGCTTTATGGCGTCGGCTACTTGGCGTGGCTGATTTTAACGGTAGTGGCGTGCGATAGCGGGGCGTTTTTCGTCGGTAAATTTTGCGGCAAGCACGCCTTTAGCGAGACTTCGCCGAACAAAACCTGGGAGGGCGTCGCAGGCGGTATCGCCGTGGCTACGGTCTTTGGCGCGGGCTTTGGTTGGGTGCTGACCGATAGCTTTTGGCATAGCCTCATCACGGCGTTTTTGGTTGCGACTTTCGGCGTTTGGGGCGATCTTTTCGAGAGCTACTTAAAGCGCCGCGCGGGCGTCAAGGATAGCGGCACGTTACTGCCCGGTCACGGCGGTATGCTTGACCGCGTCGACGGCTATCTTTTCGGCGTCGCCGCGATGCTCTGGACGCTATCGTGGTAGTGCTGGGCTCGACGGGCTCGATCGGGACGAATACCCTAAATCTAGCCCGCAAATTCGGCCTTGGCGTCGAGGCGCTGAGCTGCGCGTCAAACTACGAGCTTTTAAACGAGCAAATCGCCGAATTTAAGCCCAAATTCGTCTGTATCGCCGAGCCTAAATTTGCTAAATTCGTAAAACACAAACGCGTTTTTGCGGGCGCGCAGGGTATATGCGATATGCTAAAAGAGTGCGAGAGCGAGCGCGTCGTAAACTCTCTGGTCGGCTTTGCGGGGCTTGCTCCGAGCCTGACCGCGCAAAAGCTGGGCAAAAAGCTGGCGCTTGCTAATAAAGAAAGCCTCGTCGCGGGCGGCAAATTTTTAGACAGGAGCGCGATAAATCCGGTAGACAGCGAGCATTTCGGGCTTAAATTCTTGCTCGCGAACAAAACCCCGGTCGCTAGGCTCGTCATCACGGCCTCGGGCGGCGCCTTTTGCAAAACCCCGCTAAAATCCCTAAAAGACGCCCGCGCCGCAGACGCGCTAAAGCATCCCAACTGGAGCATGGGCGCAAAGATCACGATCGACAGCGCGACGATGGCGAACAAGCTTTTTGAGGTGCTGGAGGCCTTTTGGCTCTACGGCGTGCGGGATATCGAGGCGCTCATCGAGCGCACGTCCACGGTGCACGCGCTGGTGGAGTTTGCCGACGGCTCGACTACGGCGCATCTATCTAAAACCGATATGATTTTGGCCATCGCGCATGCGATTTTGGGCGAGGACGGAGCGCTAAATTTGAGCGCGGTCGATGCGAAAAACGGGCAAATCGTGCCAAATTTAGATCTAAAAACATTGAAAAATATAAAATTCGGCGAGATAAATTTGAAAAAATATCCTATCTTTTCGCTAAAAGACCAAGCTTTGCAAAACCCGGATCTTGGTGTTGCGATAAATGCCGCAAACGAAGTCGCAGTGTATAAATTTTTGCGCGGCGAGTGTGGATTTTTGGACATCTCGCAAACGGTTTTAGCCGCGGCAAAGAGGTTTGAAAACGAGAAGATAGAGAGCGAATGTGAGATCTTTGAAGTGGATTTGGAAGTGAGAGCGTGGGCGGAAAAGTCGCTTAAATAGCGGCTCGTCTTTTTGCTCTATACTTCGTTGGATTTAAATTTTACTCGGTCACTACCGACGAGGTAGCTCCCGTCGTAAAATTTAAATCCGCCTCGTCTAGAACAAAAATCCTACGCCTTATCGTTTTACGTTCAAATTTGAAGTCAAATTTGGCTAAATTTGCAAATTTTATCCACCGAGACCCGCACCTTGAAAATGCAAATTTAAAACAAGCGACGCGGTAGCGTCAAATTTAAACCTGCGCATAGCGCAGCAACTTATAACGTGCAGTGGGGTTAGAGAGGGCTTGGGAGAGGAAGGGGCGACGCTTCGT
>NZ_CAUQHQ010000089.1:0-8803 GCF_963517995.1 uncultured Campylobacter sp. | reverse complement strand
CAAGCTTGGTTAACCGATATGCAAATGAGCTATCCCATTTAAGAGAAATTATGGAGCGAGGTATGAAGCCGCTTGATATTTTAGAGAGTAAAAAAATAGCTAAATTTGTTTTAGAGACCATTAAAAGGAAAGATCCTGAGCAGTACGAAGCTTTATGTAAAAGTATAGGAAAAAGTTGTAAGCTGTGAGTAAGTTTGACAATTAATATGTGACATGGAGGCGGGATAAAGATATGAAATTTCGGCAAATTTTATCAGATTTAGTTCAAAATTTAAAATTTCTATTTTTACTTCCGCTTCTAGCGATCGGCGCGCAGGCACTGGAGCCAAAAATCGTAATGAAGCCCGAAGCGAGCCTAAAAAACGGGCTTTACTACGTAAAAGGCAAGCTCTACGACGGCACGCTAAGGATGCTGCGTTACAGCGTCGAGGACCTATATGACGTAAATGCGATGGGCATGGTCTATCCGAGGCTAAAACCTCTGCCGCCCACGCTCATACGCGAGATCGACGTGCAGGGCGGCACGGCGGTGCGATATCGAGACTATTTTGACGGCAGAGACAAACCCTCAAACGAATATCCCCTAAAAAACGGCGTCCGCGAGGGTACGGCTAAGCACTACCACGCAGATAGCGGCGCTCTGATGGGCGAGAGCGAATACAAAAATGACGTTCGCGACGGGCGCTACCGCCGCTACTACTTTGACGAAGGCGGCGCGTTAAAGCAGGAGGGTATTTTTAAGGCGGACAAGCGAGAGGGCGTGTTTACCGACTATTACGCCAGCGGCGAGGTTAGCGCACGTAGCCCATACGTCGGCGGACTGCGAAACGGCGAGGACTTCGACTACTACAAAAGCGGCAAAATCCGCGGCGTGCGAACCTACAAAGAGGGCAAGCGAGAGGGCGCGGAGACGTGGTACTACGAAAGCGGCGCCGTGGAGGAGGCGGGCGAATACAAAAGCGACCGCAAAAACGGCGTTTGGAAGCGATTTTACGAAAACGGCAAAACGCGCGTAGTAGAAAATTACAAAGACGGCGAAAAGGACGGCGTCGCGCGCGAACACTACCCAAGCGGCAAGTTACGAGGCGAATACGAGTACAAAGACGGCCGCCAAACGGGCGCGGGGCTGGACTACTACGAGAGCGGGGCGCCGGCGGCGAAAGTGATGTTTAAAAACGGGCGCTATCACGGACTGTACGAGGAGTATCACGAAAACGGCAAGCTAAAAGCCAAAGCGACGTTTGAAGACGGGCTGGAGGTCGGCGAGGCGCGCCACTACTACGCAAACGGCAAACTCGAAGCCGAGGGCGAATTTGAGCGCGGCAGGCTCGTGCGTGCCAAAAAATACGACAAAGATGGCAAGCTAATCAGCGACAAGTCCGATAAAAACGGACTTCCGAGGGAGTAAAATTAGCTAAATTTATACCTTTGCGGTTTAAATTCGCTCTTTAAATTTTAGCTTTTAGCCGTAAATTTAACGTTTATGTCGCTTTGGCGGGAAATCTGGTGCGCAAAGCTCAAAAAAGCGGCGAAGCGATAAAAATCCGCGAAAATTTATAAATTTTACCGCGCGAAACGGCTACGCGCAAACGGCTCATAAATTTCACGGCGCGAGATTAAAGCGCTAAAACGCAAAGCGGCGATATTTGCGCGAATTTGACGGCATAACGCAGGTTTTTGCATTTGCTGGCGTAAAACGGAGGCGGTTTGTGCGTCAAGCTCGCATTTAAAAGACGCCGAAGCGACTCTGGCAAAGCGCGCCAAAACGTAGGCGCGAGACTTGCAGACGCGAACGGGTAAAATTTGCAGGCGATTTACCTTGCAAAAGATAAAGATTTGCCAAACCGCAAAGATCGTAAATTTAATCCGCCCGCGCGAAGTAATCAAAACGCCGCTTTGAGTCGATAAAATTTACGCTCAAAGAGAAAATTTGCTCGCAAATTCGGATCGCAAGCGCGGCGAAATTAAACTCTCTTCATTTAAGCTATCTTCCGAGCTGAGCGTTTAAATTTCCTTTGTAAATTCGGCCTCATCGGTTCGTTAAATTTACCCTTTTACGTCGCAGGCTAAATTTAAAGCTTAAATTTACGCGCCTAATTTTAGGCGTTTGTAGCCAAATTTAACGCGGCGGACTAAATTTAAATTTATAGCAAATTTAATTTAAAACCGTAAAATCGCCGAAATTTAAGGAGCAAATATGAAAAAAATCGGCCTAATCGGCGGGATGAGTTTTGAGTCTACGATAACGTATTACGAGCAAATAAATCGCAAAATAAACGAGCGTCTAGGCGGGCTAAGCAGCGCGGAGATACTGCTAAGCAGCGTAAATTTCGAGGAGATCGAGGTCTGCCAGCGCGAAAACAGATGGGAGGACGCGGGCGAAATTTTGGCGCGTCACGCGAGGATTTTGCAAGGCGGCGGGGCTGATTTTATCTTCATCTGCACAAACACGATGCACAGGTGCTTTGATGCCGTGCAAAGCACCGTTAGCGTGCCTGTGGCGCACATCGCGGATGCCACGCTAAAAGCGCTAAAAAATGCAGGCGTCGCCAAGGTAGGGCTGCTCGGCACCGTTTATACGATGACGCAGGATTTTTACAAAAGTCGGTTGATAGAGGGCGGCGCGGAGGTGCTTTTGCCAAGCGCGAGCGATATGGCGGAAGTAAATCGCGTCATCTTTGAGGAGCTTTGCTACGGCAAGATCGCGCCTGGCTCAAAGGCGAATTTCTTGCGCATCATCGAAGATTTTAGGTCGCGCGGCGCGCAAGGAGCGATACTTGGCTGCACCGAGATAGGCATGCTGGTATCGCAGGCGGATACGGATATGCGGCTTTTTGATACGACGCAGATACACATTGATGCGGCGGTTGAGGCGGCGCTGTCGTAGTTTTTAGACGCAAAGGGGTTAAATTTACTCCGCGTCTTTAGATAAATTTGCGTAAATTTACGGTTTGCAGGGCATTTTACTTTTGGCGCTACGATTTTTATATCGTATTTTTAGACCCGCAAACGATAAATCTTATAAAAGGCAAAATCAAGAATGGGTAAAATGTGGAGCAAATAGCGTTAAAAACGCTATTTTAGCAGATAGAAACATAAGGAAAAATGAGAGCTAAAAACGCAAAATTTGCAAAATTTAGGCATTTTTTGCATTTTGAAAGCCAAAGCTTAAATTTTCAAACTTCAAAAATAGCTTCAAAATCCCTTTAAGTCACGCCTTTTTTGACTTGCGCCGCACCCTACGATAGCGCAATTTTCTAAATTTTTGTCGTCTATTAAGGTGGACTCGTATTTTTCATTATCCGAAAATAGAGCTTTAGCCTTCGTTATCAAGTTTTTCTAGTCGCTTGACGAATGCGTCGCCGCCGTAGTTTATGACGTATACATTGCCGCTTTTGCCGTGCTTATAAAAAGAAGTTTGTCGTTAGCGATATCGCAATTAAATTTGCGCGCCTTAATTTCGGCAAAATTTTAACGAGGTTTGGGCGGTTTTGTGCGCCGATTTCTTGGACCTGGTCAAGTAAATTTAATAAACGTTATGAATTTCTACTTAAATGATAACAACTCTCATAACTAAGCTATTTTTTAGCTAAGCTATTTTATAATAATCACAATCAAATAAACAGGAGTCCAAAATGTCAGTTTTAGTTATCGGAGCCGACGAGATAACGCCTATAAAAGCAGTCCTAAAAGACCTCGGCGCGGAAGCGATCGAGCACTGGGACGCGCGCAACGAAAACCGCGTAAATCGCAAACCGATCCCGCAAGATACCGAGTGCGTCGTGATGTTAACCAGTTTTTTAAACCACAACACGATGAAAACGATAAAAAACCAAGCCAAAAAGCGCAATATCCCGATCGTTTGCGCCAAAAGAAGCGTCAGCTGCGTGTTTAGCGAGTATTGCAAAGTCTTTGGGCTAGATAAGGAATTTGGATGCTGCAAGGTAAAAGACTAATAGATGAAATTCGGCTTTTTATCAGGTATTGGAGAAATAACTCCAAGTATTTTTTCAGGGCTTGATGCGGTAAATAAAGCCCGAATTTTTATAAATTTATACAACTGTTGCGTAGGTTGCGAGCTAAAAATTCCTTTTATTTATGCGTATTCGGGCTTAAATTTGGAGGAAATTTTTCTAAAGCGCATACAGGACTTATGCGAGTTTAAAAATCCTAGCCGAAGTAAAATTTCAAGCTTTTGTATCGCCTCAAACGTCGTAATCCGCGCCTATAAAACGGGCAAATTTGACGCCGTCCCGCCGCTAGCTGTCTCTCCCAAACACCCGGCCGCTAAGCTAATCCTTATACTAAAATCCCAAAACGGAATATGTTTTGACGCGGACATAATGTTTTCTCAGTTTGTTTATGATAAAATACGCGCCAAACATTTTGATAAAAACGTTTATTTTCAAGACGGGATTATCTTTGCCGAGCAGGGCGGGCGCAAGCTTTTTGGCGTTATGCCGTGCTTTAAGGAGATAACCAAAGAGCGGTTTCATCTGGCTAACTGCGAGATCGCTAGGGGCTTTGAGGCGCTTAGCGGCGGGGAGTTTGACAGGATGTTCATCGTAGCTCCGAGAAATGCGAATTTCTCGCGCTACATCGAGGTCAGACGGGAGTACGGATGCGGCGGATCGTTGCGACTGGTGCCCTACACGATAAGTCATCATATTTTTTAAAGGAAATTTAAATGATAGGTATCATTTTTGGAAGCAGTATGGGAAATACTGAGGAGGCGGCGGGCTTTTTAGCCGAGAATTTGGGGCTGGAAAACGAGCTTTTAAACGTAGCAAACTGCGACGCGGCTAAGCTAAACGGCTTTGACAAGCTGATTTTGGGCGTTTCGACCTGGGGTACAGGCGACCTGCAAGACGACTGGGACGCGTTTGATTTCGGCGGATTAAAGCTTAGCGGCAAGACGGTTGCGATATTTGGCATGGGCGATGCCGAGAGCTACGCGGATAGTTTTTGCGGCGCGATGGGCAAGCTTTACGATGAGGTCGTAAAAGCGGGCGCAAACGTCGTGGGCGCAGTGTCCGTGGACGGATATAAATTTGACGAATCAGAAGCCGTAAGAGACGGTAAATTCGTCGGTCTGCCGCTTGATGCCGATAACGAAAGCGAAAAAACCGAGCCTAGAATCAGCGCCTGGATAGAGCAGATCAAACCTCATTTTGCTTAAAACTTAATACTTCTAGTCGGGCTTTTGCCCGATTTTTCTTTTAAATTTAACGCTTTTTCTTTCAAATTTGACTTTGCCGCGCTACAGCATTAAGGCGATTTTGGCGCGTAACGGCTGCGCAAATTTTATTAAGACAGCTTTATATCTATTCGTTTTTAATCAACTCAAATTTGAGCTAAAATTTAGCAAATTTAGCTAAAATCACGCCGAATTTATGTTAAAAATAAGGAGAAAATATGCCTCTACTAGATAGTTTTTGCGTCGATCACGTGAGGATGAACGCGCCCGGCGTGCGTCTGGCAAAGACGATGAAAACGCCAAAAGGCGACGATATAAGCGTGTTTGATTTGCGTTTTTGCAAGCCGAACGAAGAAATCTTGCCAGAAAAAGGCATCCATACGCTCGAGCACCTATTTGCGGGCTTTATGCGCGATCATTTAAACGGCAAGGGCGTTGAAATCATCGATATCTCGCCGATGGGCTGCAGGACGGGCTTTTATATGAGCGTGATCGGCGTGCCGAGCGAGGAGGCGGTCAAGGCCGCGTGGACGGCGTCGATGAAGGATATCCTGGGCGTCAAAAACCAAGAAGACATCCCCGAGCTCAATAAATATCAGTGCGGCACGTACAAGATGCATTCGCTTGACGAAGCGCACGCGATCGCAAGCAAAATTTTAGAGCGCGGACTAATCACGATAAATAACGAAGAGATCGCGCTAGACGTCGCTGCGATGGGGCTTAAAAAGCACTGATCGCTCGTTAAATTTAGCCGCCGTTTGCGCGGCTTTTACTCTCGCGGCAAATTTGAGTAAAGCTCAAATTCGACTCGGTTTGCCGCGCTCTTACTTCAAATTTTACTCTTTTAATATACAAAACCCGCTTCGTAATAAAATATAGCGATGTAATTTTAAGCCGTAAATTTATAAAATTACATTAATAAATTTTCTTAAGGAAGTGCGATGAAAAGTTTTAAATTCGTTTTGATCGCGGCCTGTGCGGCGGCGATCAGCTTAAACGCCGAGGTTTTAACAAAGACGACCGATATATCTCTAGGCGGTAAAAAAGTCGGCAAGATCGAGATTTTAACGCCAGTCGAGGTTGTTTCTAAGGACGGCGCAAAAGCCAAAATAAAGGTAAAAGGCGCGGTTTCGGCAAACTACCTGGCTCAGATACAGCGTAGCGTCAAAAATACCGAAATCTTCACGGTTTTTGATGCCGAGAGTGAGGCGAATTTTAAGAAAATAAAAGAGGTCGAGGACGACTACGGCGAGCTTTGGTATGAGGTCGAGGGCACGTACGAAGTCGCCGCAGACGCGCTAGGTAGCGACGCAAACGCGCTATATAAACAAGCTCAGCAAAAGTACGAGGAGACCTGCTCGGCGTGCCACCGCTTGCACGAGCCAAACAGCTTTACGGCGGCTCAGTGGCCGGCAAATTTACAGTCGATGATCGATACGAACTACGTCTCGCTAGAGGAGACGGAGCTAAATTTGATCGTTAAATACCTACAGCATAACGCAAAAACCGTAGAATAGGGCTTTGGCGCGCCTAGCGCCCAGATCAAATTTGCTCGTCGCTTGAAGCGTAAAATTTAGCGACGCTTGTTCTTTAAATTTGGATTTTATGTTTTGCGGCGGCAAATTTAATTTGCGGCGTCTTGCTCGCTAAAGAGCCGCGTTGCAAAAAGCGAGCGCCGCTAATAAAATATAGTTTTAAAAGTAAATAACGGAAAACGAGTCGCCAAATCGCGCCGGTGCCGCAAATATCGGCGATTTGGCTTTGCTTGGGTCTGCGACTTCGCGACTGCAAGCGCAAGGCGCGGGGGCTTGCTCCTGCGAGAATTAAAATAAGGGAGAAACCGATGAAAAGACGAGATTTCATCAAATTTTCGGCATTGGCGGCTACGGCTGCGCAGGCTAGCAGGATAGAAGGCGTTACGCAGACGATTTTCGATAACAAAAAGGTATTCGGCGCGAACAGATTCGGGCTTTTTTGGGCAAATACCAACTCAAATCAGATAGTTTCCGTTAGCGATTTCGAGGGCGATAAATTTCCTAATACGATGAATTACAGCCTGCCTGATTCCGTGCAAAACGAGGCTCGCGTGCTGTATCCGATGGTGCGCAAAAGCTATCTAAAAGCCAAGGGCGCGGCTAAATCCGAACTGCGAGGCAAAGAGGAATTCGTGCGCGTTAGTTGGGACGTCGCGCTTGATCTTGCCGCCAAGGCGTTAAAAGAAGCCCACGAGAAATACGGCAGCGAAGCGATCTACGGTGAGTGCTACTGGTGGGGCGGCAGCGGCAAGGTCAGCTGGGGGCGTACGGTCGCTCACAGGATGCTTAAAATTTTAGGCGGCTACGTGGAGGAAAGCGGCGATTATTCGACGGGGGCGGGTCTGGTTATCATGCCTCACGTGCTAGGCTCAAGCGCGGTTTACGATACGCCGACTAAGTGGGCGGCGATAGTTAAAAACGCTAAAAACGTCGTATTTTGGGCGACCGATCCTATCGTAACAAATCAAATTTCATCCGTGCCTCCTACTCACGAGGGCTACGTAGGTATAAAAGAGCTTAAAAAATCGGGCATTAAAACATATAGCGTAAACGCGATGGTAAACGATACGGCGCGCTACTTCGGCTCCGAGAATATCATCGTACGCCCTAATACCGACGCGGCGTTAATTATCGGCATGTGCCACCATCTGTTTACGAACAAGCTCTACGACGAGGAATTTATCAAAAAATACACCGTCGGATTTAATAAATTTAAAGACTACTTTATGGGCGAGACCGACAAAGTCGTAAAAGACGCGGAGTGGGCGAGCAAAATTTGCGGCGTAGCGGCGGATAAGATAAAAAGCTTCGCCGAGGCTTTGGCAAAAGAGCCTACGACCGTGCTTATAGGCCGCGCGCTTCAAAGAGCCGACCACGGCGAGCAGCCTTTCTGGGCGCTTATAGCTCTTAACGCGATGCTAGGCTATATCGGTAAAGAAGGCCTTGGCTTTGAGTTTAGCCTAGGATACGACTCGGGCGGTATGACGAATAAAATTTCACCGACGCTAAAAGGCATCAGCACGCGCATTAGCGAAAAATACGAAAATTTAGGCAAGGCCCCTTGGAAAGACGCTAAAAACGTCACCATTCCGTCCTCTCGTAGCATCGAGGCCTTAGAGTATCCCGGCAAAGAGATCGACTACGACGGCACCAAGATTAAACTACCTCGCATGAGAGTGGCGTATATGGCCTCAGGCTCGATGTTTACGCGCCATCAAGACGTAAACAACGCCGTCAAGCAGTGGAGAAAATTCGAAACCGTCATCACCGCCGAGCCTTATTGGACCAGCACGGCGAAATTTAGCGACATCGTACTACCCGTAGCTATCGAAGTGGAGCGTAACGATATAAACCAAACCGGCGACAGCGGCGAATATATCGTAGCCTATAAACCCGTCATCGCGCCGATGGGCGAGAGCAAGAGCGACTTTTGGATCTGCGAGCAAATTTGCAAACGCTGGGGCTACGGCGAGGCGTTTAGCGAGGGCAAGGACGAGCTGGGCTGGATGAAGGAATTTTACGCCGACGCGGCCGAGCAGGCCAAGGGGCTAAATTTAAGCATGCCTAGCTT
>NZ_CAUQHQ010000088.1:0-8842 GCF_963517995.1 uncultured Campylobacter sp. | reverse complement strand
AGACGAAGTCGAGTTTTTAAAGCGAAAATACAAACTCATGTGGAACAAAGCGGTTGAAAATTTCAAAGGAGACAAGGAGTAGTCGTGGAAATTTTAGAGGTAGAGGGTTTTAAAATTTACGGACTAAAAACTCGCACCAAAAATGCCGACGAGATAAACGGAGACGGTAAAATCCCAGCCTTGTGGGCTAAATTTATAAAAGAATTTTATGACGGCAAGAGCGAAATTTACGGCGTTTATTGCAGTTACGAAAACGGCGTAAACGGGCTTTACGATTTATTTATCGGAACTAAATCGCTTTGCTCAGGCGGCGAAATTTTAGAGATAAAAAGCGGCAAATACGCCGTTTTTAGCTTTCCGAACGAGCCGCAAAACGTAGCAAAATTTTGGGGAGAAATTTGGAAATATTTTGAAAACTCTGAGCTAAAAAGAGCCTACGAAACGGACTTTGAGAAATATTTAAACGAAAAAATAGAAATTTACATATCAATAAAATAAAAGGTAAAAAATGACGTTTTCAGAGATTATTTTGACGTTGCAAAACTACTGGCGCGAGCAGGGTTGCGTGATACTGCAGCCATATGATATGCCTGCGGGCGCGGGCACTTATCATCAGGCGACTTTTTTAAGGAGCCTCGGGCCAAAGCCGTGGGCGACGGCGTATGTCGCCCCTTCTCGCCGCCCGACCGACGGTAGATACGGCGAAAACCCAAACCGCCTGGGTGCATATTATCAGTTTCAGGTTCTCATTAAACCAAGCCCGGAAAACGTGCAGGAACTTTATCTAAAAAGCCTTGAAAAGCTCGGGTTAAATTTGAAGAATCACGACATCCGCTTCGTCGAGGATAACTGGGAGAGCCCGACGCTGGGCGCTTGGGGGCTAGGCTGGGAGGTCTGGCTAGACGGCATGGAAGTAACGCAGTTTACTTATTTTCAACAAGTAGGCGGCATCGCCTGCGAGCTGGTTTCGGCCGAGATCACTTACGGCCTAGAGCGCCTTGCGATGTATCTGCAGGACGTAAATAGCGTCTATGATATAGTTTGGGACGATAGGGGCGGCAACATCGTGACCTACGCCGACGTGCATAAGCAGGGCGAATTTGAGTGGAGCAAATATAATTTCGAGGTCGCGGACGTAGATATGCTGTTTCGCCAGTTTGAAAACGCATTCGGCGAGTGCAAACGCTGCTTGGAGGCCAAAATTTCTCTGCCTGCGTATGATTATTGCATGCTTGCGGCGCATACGTTTAACGTCCTTGACGCGCGAGGAGCGATCAGCGTAACGCAAAGGCAAGACTATATCCTAAAAATCCGCGAGCTGGCTAAAGAGTGCGCGCTGACGTATAAAGCTAGCATCGACGCCGCCCAAAACGACGCGAAGGGCGAATAAATTTTGATGAAAATCGGCGAAATTTATAAAATTTTAGACGAGATTAGCCCGTTTGCGAGTCAAGAGGAGTGGGATAACAGCGGACTGCTCGTGGGCTCGTTTGAGGCGAGCGCGCAGCGCGTTTACCTTAGCCTTGACGTCGATGACGAGCTTTTGGACGAGGCGCAGCCAAATTCGCTTATCGTCACGCATCATCCGCTCATTTTTAAAGGGCTAAAATCGCTAAATTTGGACAAATATCCAAGTAGCCTAATTGCAAAAATGATGACTAAAAATTTAAGCCTGATCGCTATGCATACTAATTATGATCTAAGCCATCTAAACGAGTACGTGCTAAGCGAAATTTTGGGCTTTACGCCAAAGGAGCGCGATGGATTCGTGCTTTATGCGGACGTAAATTTGAGCTTTGACGAGCTTTGCGAGAGGGTAAAAACAAAGCTAAATTTGAGCCATTTAAGGGTTTGTAAAGGGCGAAAATTTGACCGCAATGCGCCGGTAAAGCGCCTTGCGTTTTGTACGGGAAGCGGCGGCGATTTGATAGATAGCGTTAAGGCGAACGTGTTTTTAACGGGCGATCTAAAGTATCACCAAGCCATGAGCGCCGTGCAAAATAATCTTACTATGCTAGACATCGGGCACTTCGAGAGCGAGCGGTATTTTGGGGAGTCGCTTGCAAAATATTTGCAAATTTTGCCGATTCCTACTATAATATCCAACTCAAAAAACCCGTTTTCATACAGTTAAAGGAAAAAGATGAATAAATATCTAGAACAGCTAGTCGAGCTCTCAAGTATCGATAAAGATATCGACGATTTTACCCCGCGCCTTGAGAAAGTTCAAAGCGTTTTAAAAGCTACTAAGGACGAGCAGGCGGCGATTTTAGCGCAGATCGGAGAAGCGGCTACGAGCGTGACCGAGCTAAAAAATCAAAAATCTCAAACCAACGCGCACATAGCCGAATTTAGCGCAAAGATAAAAGACGTCGCTAAAAAAAGCAGCGCTGCAAAAACCGAAAAAGAGATAAAAGCGCTTCAACTAGAAGACGAGCTAGCTAAAGAACAGCTAGAGGCCGCAAACGAAGAGGTCGAAAGACTAGAAAAAATCATAGATAGCAAAAATGCGCTAAAAAGCGAGCTTGAGGCAAAGGCTGCGGAGCTTGGCGAAAATTTGATCAAAATCGAGAGCGAAATCTCGGCCGAAGTCGGCGCTATCGAGCAGCAAAGAGACGAAATATACGCTAAGAAAAACAAGCTAGTTGGCGAGATGAATCAAAAAATCTTGACCTTTTACGAGAAAATCCGCAAATGGGCGCACAACACCGCCGTCGTGCCGGTCAAAAAGCAGGCCTGCTACGGCTGCTTTATGCAGATAAACGACAAGACTTATTCTGCCGTCATCAAGGGCGAAGACATCGTGACCTGCCCTCACTGCGGCCGAATTTTATACAAAGAAGCGGCGAACTAGCCTTTAAATTTGATAATAATTTATTACGTTTTAGTCCTCGCGGCATTTGCCTTGGGGGCTTTACCGCTTGCGATTTTAGCTTTTAAGAAAAAGTACAGAGCCTCGATCCCCGCTAGATTTTTTTTGTTTAAAAATCCCAAATTTGACGCCTCACGCGTGCATTTTCACGCGTGCAGTTTCGGCGAGGTGCGTTCTATCGCGCCGCTAGTTAGTAGATTTAAAGACGCGGCCGCAGTCTCGGTAGTAACCAAAACGGGATTTGACGAGGCGAAAAAAATCACGCAAAATACGCGTTTTTTGCCGTTTGAGATATTTTTACCGTTTTGGCTAAAGCCTGCTAAAATAACGGTTATTTTTGAGGCCGAGCTTTGGCTGGGGCTTGTTTTTTGGGCTAAATTTAAAGGTTCGCGCGTCATTTTGATAAACGCTAGGATTTCTGATAGGAGCTACAAAAGCTATCTAAAATTTGGCTTTTTTTATGGGTATTTGTTTAAATTTATAGATAAAATTTACGCCCAAAGCGATCTAGATAAACAGCGTCTGCAGCGACTAGGCGCCAAAAATATCGTCGTTAGCGGCAATATAAAATCAGCCTTTTTGCCAAATCCGAGTAAAATTTACGCCAAACCAAAAGAGCGCGCGATCGTGCTAGCTAGCACTCATACGGGCGAGGAGGAGCTGATTTTGCGCGAGTTAAATTTGGGCGCAAACGACAAGCTGATACTCGTGCCGCGCCATCCGGAGAGATTTGGCGAAGCGGGCGAGATTTTGGCTAAATTTGCCGTAAAAAACGGACTTAGTTTTTCTAAATTTAGCGAAACGAAAAATTTTGACGCGCAGTGCGTGCTGGTCGATGCGATGGGCGAGCTGGTAAATATTTATAAATTTAGCGACGTCGTCGTGCTCGGCGGTAGTTTCGTGCCAAACGTCGGCGGACACAATCCGATCGAGGCGGCACAGTTTGAAAACGCCGTGATAAGCGGGGAGTTTATTTTTAACCAAAAGGCCCTGTATAGCGCGGTTGACGGCATAAAATTTGCAAAAGCGAGCGAGATAAGTTCGCTTTTAAAGCAAAATTTACCCAAAGCAAAAATAGTCGCCAAAGGCGATGCGAGCGAGATTTTAAAAGATATTGAGGAAAATTTATGAAAGAAGAAAAAGCCTATAAACTGCTGGCGATCCAGGAAGGCATCTCAAACAACGAGGCAAAGGAACTAATCGACGCAGGCCTAGTTAGCGCCAAAGGACAGAGGATCGCCGTGGCGCGCGCGATGATGAGTGCGGCGACTAAATTTAACGTGCAAAAGCTACCGCGCCCAAGCGTGATTTTCGAGGATGAAAATTTGATCGCGGTTGATAAACCGGCGTTTTTAACCTCGGAAAAAGTGAGCGAAACTTATAAATTTCCTCTGCTTCACAGGCTCGATAAGGAAACTAGCGGCGTGCTTTTGCTTGTAAAAAACGAGGAATTTCAAAAAAAAGCGATCGAGGAGTTTAAAAACTGCCGCGTAAAAAAAGAGTACGTTGCGGCGGTCAAGGGTATCGTGAGCGAGGAATTTAGCGTAAACGAACCCATAATCACGCTAAAAAACAGAGGCGGAGCGTTTTCTAAGATATCGCCAAACGGCAAAGAGGCGTTTTCGCACGTGACGCCGGTGATGGTCGCAGGCAAAAAAAGTCTCGTAAAAGTCGAGATAAAAACCGGCAGAACGCACCAAATCAGAGTGCATCTAAATCACGCGGGATACGGGATCGTGGGGGATGAAAAATACGCTAAAAATAAAGCCGCAAGAATGTATCTGCACGCTTATAAAATCGAGCTTTTAGGATATAAATTTAGGTCAAATTTTAGCAGTGATTTTAACAGGCTCGGTTTTGAAATTTCAAGAAATTTTGAGATTTAAAGAGCGATAAAGCTTAAATTTAATAAAATACGCGCTTTAGCTATAAATGTAAATAAAAGGTAGAATGTGTTTGAACAAATCAGCGAGTCGTTTCGTTTAGCCGTTAGTAAAATTCGTTTCGTAGACGATGAAAAAGCGCTAAATAACGCGCTTGACGTGCTTAAAAAAGCACTACTAAAAGCCGACGTTCATCACAAAGTTACCAAAGAATTGCTAGCTCTCATAGAGGCCGATCTTAAGCAAAGCGGAATAGGCCAAAAGCAATTTTTAGACGCTATAAAGTCAAATTTGACGAAGGTTTTAACCGCACCGGGCAACCAGGGCTTTGTCTTTGCGCCAGTAGCTCCTACAATCGTGCTGATGGCAGGCTTGCAAGGTAGTGGAAAAACCACTACGACGATAAAACTAGCTAATTATCTAAAACTTAGAAAGAAAAAAGTTTTAGTCGCAGCGTGCGATTTGCAACGCTTGGCAGCCGTCGAGCAACTTCGTCAGCTTTGCGAAGCAAACGAGATAGAGCTTTTTAGCATAGAAAACGAAACCGATCCTCTAAACGTAGCCAAACAAGCGCTAGCTAAGGCAAAAAGCGGGCTTTACGACGTACTTTTGGTCGATACGGCGGGACGCCTAGCGATAGACGAAGCTTTGATGAAGCAGATAAAAGATATCAAATCAGCGCTTGAGCCGCATGAAATTTTTTACGTAGCCGACGCTATGAGCGGACAAGACGGCGTAAAAACAGCAAGCACGTTTAACGATGCGCTAAAAATAAGCGGCGTGGTGCTAAGCAAATTTGACTCGGACAGCAAAGGCGGCGTAGCTATCGGCATAGCCAAGCAGCTAAACATACCGCTTAGATTCGTAGGTATCGGCGAAAAAGTCGGCGATATGGAGAGCTTTATTCCCGAGCGTATCGTAAGCCGCATAATGGGCGAGGGCGACTTGGCGACGTTGGTTGAGAAAACTAGCGCCGTGATAGACGAGCAAGAAGCAAAAAGAATAAATAAAAAGATCAAAAAAGGACAGTTTAACTTTAACGACTTTTTGTCGCAAATGGAAAGCGTCAAAAAGCTCGGAAATATGAAAAGCCTAATCGGTATGATACCGGGCCTCTCAAGTGTGGCAAATCAGATAAAAGATATCGACCTTGATAACTCCAAGGAAATTTTACATATCAAAGCTATGATAAATTCGATGACGCAAAAAGAGCGCGAAAATCCTGATTTGTTAAACAACAGCCGAAAAAGACGTTTGGCTGCCGGTTCCGGGCTATCTCAAGTAGAGGTAAATCGCTTCTTGAAGCAGTTTGAAAATGCATCAAAAATAGCAAAGAGATTTTCTGGCAAAGAAGGCCTAAAAGGACTTGGAAATTTACTAAACCAGGCTAAAAACTCACACCCTAATTAAAGGGCTTAAATTTGGCTACGAGCGTGACTAAATTTAAGCCTATTTAAAAAATAAAAGGAGAAATATAATGGCAACAGTAGTAAGACTAACGAGAATGGGACGCAAGAAAAAACCTTTTTATCGTATAGTCGTAACGGATAGTAGAAAAAGAAGAGACGGCGGCTGGATAGAGTCGATCGGTTACTACAACCCTATGGTCGAGCCTGAGGTGGTAAAATTTGACGCTGAGCGCTTAGCTTATTGGAAAGGCGTTGGTGCGAAACTTAGCGATAGGGTTGCAAAAATAACTAGCAAATAACTTAAAAAATGGTAGAAAACTTTTTACTTGAATACGCTAAACTCATCGCCGATTTCCCAGAAAAAGTAAAACTTGAACGAGTCAAGCTTGACGATGATTTTACCGAACTAGTAATATATGCCGACAAGGTTGATACCGGTAAACTAATCGGTAAAGACGGTAGAACAATAAATGCGATAAAAACCGTTATTGTCGGCTATAAAGCTAAAGATACGACTTCATACCGCGTTACGGTAAAACACCTTGAGTGAATTTGTAGAAGTCGCCTTACTTGGAAAAACCGTAGGACTAAAAGGTTTTGTCAGGCTTAACAATAGAGGTGATTTCCCTGACCAGTTTAAGAAAAATACCGTTTTTTATGATATGGACGGCAGTAAACTGATCGTCAAGAACTACAACTGCGCAAATGATACGATTGTTTTTTATGGTTTTGAGGATGTAGATAGTGCAAAAACTCTCACAAACAAAATAATTTACACTACAAAAGAAGAAACTAGAAAAAATTGCAAACTAAAAAAAGGCGAATTTTTCTATTTTGATATCATCGGTTGCGAAATTTACGAGAATAACCAAAGGCTGGGCGAGGTAGAGGATATAAATGCAGTCGGGGCAAATCATCTATTTCTCGTAAAAACCGATAAAAATTTGATTACCAAAGGACTAGAAAAAAGTTTTTATATTCCGTATATAGATATTTATGTAGAAAAAGTCGATGTAGAAAATAAAAAAATCTATACCAAAAATGCTATCTTGATTTTAGAAAATTCCTGATGAAATTTACCTTTGTTACGCTTTTTGAAAGCCTTGTACGACCATATTTTCAAGATAGTATTTTAGGTCGTGCCGTAAAAGAGAATCTTGTCTTGATTGATTTTTTAAATCCTCGAGATTTTAGCGCCGATAAGCATAAAAAGGTAGATGATTATATGGTTGGCGGCGGTGCTGGTTTACTCATGACGTGTCAGCCTCTTAATGATACTTTAGATTTTTTATTAAAAAATGAGCCAAGAATCCATACTATTTTTCTCGCGCCTGCCGGGAAAAAATTTACTCAAAACGATGCTAGGCGTCTAGCAAAAAAAGAACACATCTGTCTAGTTTGCGGTAGATATGAAGGTATAGACGAGCGCATATTAGAAAAGTACGCGGACGAGATTTTTTGCATAGGCGATTTTGTGATGACCGGAGGGGAGCTGGGCGCGCTTTGCATTACCGATGCGATTTCTCGCAATATCGACGGCGTTTTAGGGAATAATCAAAGCCTTGAAGTTGAGAGTTTTGAAGGCAATTTGCTCGAAGCCCCCTCTTTTACGAAACCCAGTGATTACAAAGGTTCTGGAGTGGTTTCAGCGTTTTTAAAGGGAGACCATGCTAAAATTAGAGCTTTGAAAAATAATATGGCGTTCTTAAAAACTAGGTTTTTTCGTCCGGATTTATACCGAAAATTTGAGTCGCCGACTAAGGAAAAAATATGAGAAACAAGTATATAGAGGCATTTGAACAAACTCAAATAGCTCAAAAGTCTGTGCCTGATTTTCGTGCTGGAGATACTTTACGTATAGCTATCCGTATTAAAGAAGGCGATAAAACTAGAATTCAAAATTTTGAAGGTATCTGCATAGCAAGACGCGGTAGCGGAACAGGCGAAACTTTTATTATTAGAAAGATCGGCGCAAACAGCGTAGGCGTAGAGAGAATTTTCCCTATCTATAGCGAGAGTCTAGAGAGCATAACCGTTCTAAGACAGGGTCGCGTACGCCGCGCTAAGTTATTTTATCTACGCGATAGACGCGGTAAAGCTGCTCGCATTAAAGAGCTTAAAAAATAATTTTACTTCCTGCAAAAGTCTATTTTTAGGCTTTTGCTCCCTACCTATTTTCTTAAATTTCAAAAATCGCTTAATTAAAATCAATTCTTTTATCTAAATCTAGAGTTACAATGTCGTTATTATTTTATAATAAAGGTTGTAAATGGAAAAAATCGTATGGCAAAATGACGTATTTAACGGCGTTACTATAGCTAAGCTTTTTGATGGTCCGCACAGCAAAGAGATACGTATAAATTTAGAAAAAGGCGCCGAGATGAAAGAGCATAAGGCGCCTGGGGCGATAATGGTTCAAGTTCTAAGCGGAAAAATAGATTTTAGCGTCAGTGAGGATTCTAGGACACTGAATGCGCTTGATATGGTTACGCTTGATCCAAACATTCCTCATGCGCTCATTGCGCTAGAAAATAGTATCGTAAGACTTAGCTTAAGCAAAAATGACGATGTAAGTCGAGTATTCAAGGTTTTAAAATCTTGAGGTATAAGCTTTTTAGGCATTAAATTCGCCAAACGCCTAAGCATAGCGGGCGCGAAAATCATCGGCACCAGCGCTC
>NZ_CAUQHQ010000087.1:0-8903 GCF_963517995.1 uncultured Campylobacter sp. | reverse complement strand
GTGCTATATGATGGAAAAAGCTGGAATTTATCCCCTGCATTTGATATAACGCCAACGCCTATAACCTACTCAAAGCAAAACCATGCTTTAAATTTTGTGGATTTTCAAAGCTTGCCCTCGGTCCAGCTTTTTTACGAGATAAAATCAAAATTTGATATAGATGACGGCGAGTTTAAAGAGATTATCGCAGATATGCTAACGGCAAGAGATAAATTTGAAGAGATAGCAAAACGAAATAAAATAAATAACGACAACTTAAAAATACTAAGAAACAACTACGATCACGAAGATTTTACAAAAGCTAAAGAATTTCTAGTATAGAGTGGTAAAATATGTAAACCGAGGCCAACTATGAAAAATCCACAAGACTACATCGACTCACTAAACGACGAGCTGCCGCCTGAAAATGTATCCATCATGGCAGATGAATACGACGACATCGAGCTATATGCACAAGTTGATAATACAGATTACATAAATAGCAATATTGCTTCAGACGATGATACAATCAGCGAAGAATAGATCAGACATGGAACTGGCTATGAGCTTGAAAAAGAATGTGTAAGTTCTGATGAATACATAGAGGATGATAGTTTTTCTGTATTATAAAATAATAACCTTTTTTTGTGATTGTTTCAAAATTCCACGACCTAAAATGAAAAAATGCAAAAAAAAGATTTTTAATAGAGATGTTTTTTAATTTTTGGAGACCTATCGGATCTCCAAAATCTTTTACGCAGGATTAATTGTTTTATTTCTCTGATTTAGCTCCCCATAAAACCAAACGGTAATGCAAACATATCATCATCTAGTTTTACGGCCGTATCTCCGGCGTAAAAGACTATGCCTTTATCAAATTTACTTTGCAAATTTTCTTTTAAGTGGTAGATATGCTTAAAGTCATCTTTGCTGATAGTTTTTGAGAATTTGACCTCTATGGCTATGAGCTTACCTGATATCTCAAGGATAAAGTCTATCTCTTTTTGGTCGCTCGTTCTATAGTAGTATATGTTTGCTCTTTTTTTGCTACTTGTATTTGCCTTTAGTAGCTCATCAAATACAAATGTCTCATATATGGCGCATTTATAAGGAGAATTTGCAAGATCTTGCGCTGAAGAAATTTGAAGAAGATGCGATAGCACTCCGGTGTCAGTGGTAAAAATTTTAGGAGTTTTTATAAGTCTTTTTAGAGCGTTATTAAAATATGGCTGGAGCTTTTGTATCTGATAAGTATGCTCAAGCACGCTAAAATAGCTATCAAACGTCTTATTATCAAGCCCGGACTCTAGACATAGCTCATTTTTGTTAAAGATGTTGCCACTTCTTAGCATACATAGGCGGTACATAGTGATAAATTTATTCATATTTCTAATGTTGCCTATCTCTTTAGCGTCTGATTCTATATATGTTCTTATGTATGAGCTAAACCAGAGGTATTTTGATTTTTCAGAGGTTATCTTTGTGATCTCTGGGTAGCCGCCGTTTATGATCTTTTCGGATAAGCCGTCGTTACCATACTTTTTTAGCGTCAGATGATCCATATCGCCACTTAAAATATCTATCAAATTTTCATCACTATGACTTAACTCTTTTTGAGAAAGCGGGTAAAGTTCTACTATACCTATCCTACCGGCAAGCGAGTCTGAGATATCTTTAAAGCCTTTTAAATTTGCAGAACTAGTTAATACAAACTGACCGTTTGTTCTGTTTTTATCTACAAATTCCTTAATGGCAACAAGTAGTATCGGTACTCTTTGTATCTCATCTATCACGATAGGCTTATCGCAGTGTTCTATAAAGCCTTTGGGATCGTTTCTTGCGGATTCATATATGTTTATGTCGTCAAGCGTTACGTAATTTGGTATATCTAAATTTAAAGCAAGTGTTGATTTACCAACCTGCCTAGCCCCGCTTATCAAAAGCACCGGAAAGCTTTTCATATACTCTTTTATCTCGTTTGTTATAGCTCGTTTGATATACATAGTATTTTATCCTTAAATATTTAGGAGTATGATACTATAATTTAAATAAATTTACAAAGTCTTATAGAGTTTAATACAAAACCCAAGCAACCATAATGGGATCTTGTTTCTCACCCCAATTTCTATATCATCGGCAGCCATATACGAGTTTGGCATATCTCTTATCTGTTCGAATCTCTTTTTAGCTCCGCCTATTTTAAAAGTAAATTTACCATCCGCGATAAAGTCCCCTTGTCTATGCTTACTGTTTTAAATTAGTAAGTGCACGGCATGATTTGAAGCTTTATTTGTAAAGATTTATATCAATTTATTTTATAATTATGTATTATTAAATTAACATTTAGTATCTATCAAATCGCTCATCTTCCATAAAATCAGATTTCTTTTCTCTATCAATACGACGTTTTAAATCATCAATTATCTCTTCAAGAAAAGATCTGTGTTTCAATAAGCTTACTGTATCCATTGCAGACATTAGTTTTTCATAAAATTCAATATCTCTTTGTATTACGGGCACCCGGCTTCCATGGGACATTCTTAAATTTTTCTCGAATTTTAGGCTTTTAAATAACTCGTAATCATTATTTTTTGAAATTATATAAGCGTATAGATGTGCTTTGGTATCAATGTTGGCATTTTCAGATTCATCGCTATTAAACTCGCAGATAAGCCTAGATATAAAAATCATTCTTTCTTTATCCATAAAGTATTTATCTATAAATTGTTTTATGATATTTATTGTTTTTTCTGTGTTTAGTAGTGGTGGATGTCGTAGCCGCATAAAGAAAGATTTTAAAAATTCAATTTCCCTAAAAACAAAACACTCTCTTGGCATACTATAAAATAATTCTATAATTTTTAAAAATATTTCTTCATAGTCGGATCTATTAAATAAAATAGAATAGTCCATATGGATGTCAATACTACAAGCATTATTAATAAAAGTATCTAAAATGCTTGTAGTATATCTATTTATAAAACTAGGGTCATAATTTAAAAGTTTATCTAATATTTTAGCATTGTAATCAAAATATCTGTTACTTTTTAGGCACGAAAGATATACAACTTCCATTAGATCTTTGTCTGGCGCGATATATTTATCTAGTGAGCTATTAAAAAAAATAAAAAAGAAATAAATAACTTTGGAAATTTCATTGCTATCATTTCTATTATAAAGCACTCTCAATACTTCTAAGACAATATCATCTCTGATATTTTCATACTTTTGCAAATAGTCAAAGTATTGTGGAATATTCGCAATATCAGCACTTTTATACAAATCAAGTAAATTCTTAACATCTGTTTGAGCGATATCGTTTTCGTCTATAGCTGCAAATATCCCAAATTTCCAAAAGTCTTTTGCTTTAAAATTCTGTTTTTCTATAAACTCAAAAGCACTATTTTTGCCCAAAATCTTTATAAGAATACGACGATCTAAATATAATAAAAATGGATCGCCTAGCTTAAAATACTCGCCTAAAACCTCTATAAACAGTTGCGAATCATTGCTTGATAAAATTTCAAGCAATATACCAAAGTTACTTCTGAAGCTATGTGGATTTATGTCATCAATAACATTATAAATTTCTACACACACATTAAATAACCCTATCCACTCATCTTTAGTTTTATGATTATTTGCAAATTCTATTAGCTTATTTTTTATATATACATTGTTTTGTTCAATATCATCACCTTCTAATTCATAAGGGTCTAGACACAATAAATCATCTGTATCAAAATAACTATGCTTAAATACAGTTTGTATATTTTCGTCATATGAAATTTTATTTCCGTCCAAAAAAGATAAAAAATCTCTTACTATTTTACAATGTTTATAAATCTTTGGATTAAAGTATTTTGCGGTTAAATCTAACATATATTTACTGTCTCGCTCTAGTATGTCTTTGCGATTTGAAATATTAGTTTTTTGAGAATATGCGTTTATAAACTTTTCCAAGTCGACCAAAAAATAACTACTTTTAAATATCTCATCAAGCCTTTCAAATATAGTTTTTCTAAAATTAATCAAAGCTTGTGTTGGAACAAGAGTATGGTTATATAAATTTAATGTTCTACTATGATGTCTAGTATCTTGAAAGTCAGTGCCTAACATCTCACTGGCAATCCCAATAAATAGTCTTCTTAAGAGCAAAGTATCGCTATTTTTTGATAGTTCCCAAAGCTTGTCCATAACTATCTTTTCTTTTTTGTATTCATCCATACAACTGTCAAGCTCATATCCAAATTCTTTTACCAAGGTATCAATAACTTCATATATTTTATTTGGCTTTTTATTTAGATACATCACTATTAGCTCTATTGCAATTTTTAGATTATTTTCGTCATTACTTCTAGATAGTAAAGAAAGTATATATAGTATAATATCTGATTTATTATCGCTACGTTTAAAAATATCAATACTATTTACATCTATATGCTCTTGCTCTAAGTTTTGTATCTCCCCATGTAGTTTTTCTAATATTTCTGACTCTTTTAGATACCAAAAAATTTCCATAAACTCCATTATTGGATTATTATCATGTCCCGCCAACAATGATTTATCTGAGTATTCTATCCATAGTTTATCTACAGGATCTTTTAGCTCTTTTAAGATTAAATTGATATCAAAAACCGGCACTATTTGATTTAAAACATCTCTTATTTTGCCTGAATGGTTTGGAAAAAAATTTACTATAAAACTACTTATTTTTAGGCTTTTATCCACAAATACAGTCTTATAAAAAAGATAGGATGCTAGTATTTGATCTGATACTTTAACGACACTATTTTCATACATATTAAATATCTCATATATATGAAGCTTTTCTATTTTATCCCAAATAGCAACAACATCAACCTCAAAGGCTTGTTTTATAATTTCTACTTGTTTATCGTTTTGCCTATCAATCACTCTAAAAAATGCCGCTATCGCAACTATTTTTCCAATGTCAATATCACCAAAAATATTTATATCATTGTCGGCACTTTTAAAATACTCTTTGTATAAATCATACGTATTATTTACAGCATCAAAAGATCCATTTTGGGCTATCTTACAAGCCATAAAAGCCATTCTAGGATTATTTTGTGAAATATTTAAAATTTTTTCCTTATATGCAGAATCTATATTTTTAAAATTTTTAGAAATGATTTCACTTACTGAGATATTGTCCATAGATTGTATTTCAATAACTGAGCAACTAATGTTGCTTGGAACTTTTTCTATAATATCTTTAGCATAGTCTCTAACTGTAGCAACTATCTTAATTTGAGAATTTGTAATTTTTTTGTTAAAAGAGTTAAGCAAATATCCAAGTGCTTGATGAATTCTATTGATATCATCGATAAATATTAAGAATTTCTTATCTTCAACTTTAAAATATGCCATTAAATCATCGTAAATATTGACACCTCTATTAAAAATGGCCTTAAATTTATACCCATTTTCCTTGGCAAATTTAGGTGCAACCTCTATTGTTAATCTTGTTTTTCCAACTCCAGCCTTTCCTGTTATAAATGTTATTTGGCTATCCTTTAAAGCAAATTCTATATCAGCCACTTCTTTATCTCTACAACACAGCACCGTATTTAGTGGCGCAGCATAGCCACTGCTTTCATACTCCACAACAAAATCGCTCTCGTCTAATATTTGCATAGTATCTACGCTGACGCCAAGAAAATCATATGCTATTTTAGAATAGTTTGCATACAAGTCATTTGCTAGACTTGAAATTCCTATAAAAAATAATTTATCTTTTGAATTACAATACTTCTGTAAAATTTCTAATTCACTAGGCTTAATATCGCAATTACACGCTAGAATAATTTTCTTTATTTTAGAGATACCAATACCAGTTTTTGCTTCATCAAAACATTTATTTAAATCTTTTGAAAATTTAGACACTATATCTGATTTTTGCGTTGTACATTCTACAAAGATATAACTCCCATCTTCTAGAGCTACAAAACTATCTGGGGTCCCTGAAATAGGTTTATCTTCGCCTATTTTTGCACCATTTGAATGAACCATAAAAGAAAACTTTTTGGATAAATATGTGTTTATCAATTTGTGAAATTTTGAAGCATCTATCTGAGATAACTCTTGTTCTATTTGGTTTATCTTACTCATATATAAATCCTAATACAAAAACCCAAGCAACCATAGCGGGATTTTATTTTTAACCCCTACTTCAATATCATCTGCTGCTATAAATGAATTTGGCATATCTTTTATCTGCTCAAAGCTCTTTTTTGCTCCGCCTATTTCAAAGACAAATTCGCCTACTATAAAATCTCCGGCTTTACCCGAGTAAATTTCAGTGATATTTCCAAGCTGATTGGCAAAAAACGTCTCTCTAACATTTCCTATATCTGGGCTATTTATATACATTAAATTTGTATTTTCAAGGTAAATTTTGTCTGCCTTATCCATATTTTTTATAGCAAGCTCGTTTTTCATTAAAAGCCTTATAAGTCCAGCACTATCAAGCATGGCAAGATACTCTTTTAGGGTTCTATCATCTCTTATATCAACAAGCGATTTTAGACTTGAGTAGTTTGGCTGATATGGGACGTTCGTGCTTATGGCATGAGTTAAGATCTTTAGCTTTCTTGCCGTATTGCCGTTTAAATTTGGATATATACTTAAAAGATCACTATCTATCGTAGCTTCTATGCTTTGCCTTAGAGTCTGATAAAAGGCAGTATCATTTGGCATATCGTTATAGTACGGGTAGTAACCCGCCTTTAGATACTCTCTAAAAAGCTTAATAACTGCTAGATCTTTTTGTTTTAAGGCGTTATTGGTATTAACAGCTATTTCCTGATGATTTGTAAGTAAATTTGCAAGCTCAACCGCTTCTAAATTTATGTCGTATCTTAGCCCTACATACTCCCTAAAGCTCATTCCGCTCATCTTATATACTATCGCTCTTCTACTTAGATCATGAGAGCTTTTTAATACTTCAAGAGCAGACGAGCCTGTAGCTACTATGTTTAGATCTTTAAAATTATCATAGGCAAATTTTAATATGGCTGATATATCTTTGCTTTTATGAATTTCATCTAGATATAGATGCTTTCCGCCATTTAATACAAATTCTCTTATAATCGAGGTTATATCGTTTGATATCTCTATATCATCTAGGCTTAGGTAAAGACTATTTTTGTTTTTACTAGCTAGCTGAGCCAATGTAGTTGTTTTACCTATTCCTCTTTGTCCAAGGATAACGATAAGCCTATGAGACAAATCTTTAGAGTCTATAAAGTATCTTTTAAATTTATGGTTATTTAACCTTATAAGGTCATTGCTCTTTAAGAAAAGTTGATCTAGCATAGTTTATCCCTTTATTATGTAATACAATACAATTATATCATAAAAATGCATGGAATAAAATACAGACAAGATTGTTTTTAAATACAAGATGTTTTATCGTGAACCTCTGCAAGTCTCAGTTTGTGTACGCGTTTGGTTTAAATTTAGCATTAACTAACCATTATATCGCACTGGCCGATATGCCTTGTTTCGATATTGGTCGATAACTTTTTTAGTTTTGGTGTAGTCTATTTTTTTCAATGATGCGAAATCTCCTTCATGATGTCGCCTAACTCCAATTCGGATACTTAAGTTGCAATTGCCTACGGCTAATTATTCAGACTACTTTAGACAGCTGACTGTACCCTTGCCCTCATTGTTTCAGGCGCCCGCCAACACGACAAATTTCCCTTATGGTTTTTAGATTCTATTCAAAAAGCGGTTTTATTCCGCCTCCATATTGTCCTAGACCCCTGTCTAAATCTACATTTGGAGTTATTGGCGCGTAAAGTTCGTCATTCATTTTTGCTTTTAAATCCAAATCATAATTAAGCTTGTCTATAGGATCGCTTAAATCGTATTGATATTCCTGCCCGCTAGCCCCTTTATATTTGTATTCACTCTCGACCATATTTTGCCTTTGACTATAATAGTTCTCGTATTTGTCAAAGCTATTGCTGTAATTATCATAGGCATCATTATTGCTATTATATATATCTTGTTTATATTGATATCCGCCAAGACCGCCGTACATATTTTGATCGTTATCATTGTCAAATCCATACCCAAACGCCATACTACACAGTATAGCGCAAACTAAAATAGCATTTTTCATTTTTATTCCTTAAATTTAGGTTTTCACATATTTTCGCCGAATTTTAAACTATCTTAGTTTTTTGTATCCTTTTTTACCGGTATACGGATTTATATTTCCCTTCGTAGAATAGTTGTTGAGCCTCGTGCCGTCTTTTCTGGTTTTATAGTGCGGCATTACATAGGTTCCGTTTTTCTTTATGTACCCTCGCATTCTTTGCGCGCCTTCTGCTACGCCAGTCAAAACAAATAGCGCGATCACGCACGTTAAAATTTTTCTAAGCATCACCCTACCCTCCTTTTTAAAAATTATATGTTAAAATTCATTTTTAATTTATTAATATATTTTTTACCACTTTTGCATTCTTTCTAATGGCTGCTATATTTTTGGCAATTTTGGATATCCATACTGCCTTCAATGCCAATATCTACAAAGGTAAAATCATCAAAAACAGCGCCGGTTTAGTTTGGTCGCATTGCTTGCCCTGCATTATGACGCGGAGTAAATTATAAATACATTAAAAAGCTTTGTGTTTTAAGACTATTTTTCAGCACGCTATTATTGCTTCAAATGTCACGATACTATATATAAAGTATAAAAACTAGCTTAATCTATCATTTATCACAAAGCCAAGCAAATAACATAACCAAATAAAGCAATATGAATTAGCGTTATTGTAGACTCTTATAATTATTCATTATTTTATATTATTAATAATATAATACTATAATATAACCAGCGAAGAAGAGATCCAACATAGAACTAGTTATGGGCCTGAAGACAATGAAGC
>NZ_CAUQHQ010000086.1:0-9278 GCF_963517995.1 uncultured Campylobacter sp. | reverse complement strand
GCATAAGGGAGCTTGGAGCGATATTTAAAGAGGCTATGAGGCTACTGAGTCCTTTTATGCCGTTTATCTCAGAATACCTTTTCCACGAGCTTAGCGGCTCAAATTTGCAAAGCGCGAGCTCGATCATGATAGAGGCGTATCCGCAGGCGAATGAGCGCGATTTGAAGATAGAAAAGACCTTTGAGCTGGTGATCGAAGCTATCGTCGCGATCCGCCGCGCAAAGGCGACCATCGAGCAAGGCAACTCAAAGATCGCAAAAGCCTTCATCAAGCTAAACGGAAACGAAAATTTGACCGAGGCGACAAACTACATCTCGCTACTAGCTAAATGCGAACAGATCGAGTTTTGCGACGCTAAAATCGAAAACGCCGCGCGCGACGTGAGCGAAAATTTAGAAGTCTTTGTACCGCTTGAAGGCGTGGATATGAGCGCTGTTATCATGCGACTGCGGTCGCAAAAAACCAAACTGGAAAAAGAGATAGCAAAGCTATCAAGCATGCTAAATAACGAGAAATTCGTAGCTTCCGCCCCGCAAGCCGTGGTCGAAGCCAACCGCGAAGGGCTAGCTAGCGCGACGCAAAAGCTAGAAAAGGTAGATAGCGAGCTAGCAAATTTGGGAGCGGTCGATTGATATTTTTTGGTTTTTGCGTTAGGACTTGGCAGATCCAAACGGTGCCTTGAGCGGTTAAATTTAAACTACGGCACACCGTTTAGTGCGCAAAAATTTAAAAAAATAAAAGGATAAAAAAATGAACGAAAAAATAAAAATAGCGGTTTTAGGATATGGAAATTTAGGTCGCGGCGTAGAGCTTGCCGCAAGGAATAGCAAGGATTTAGAGCTTTCGGCGGTTTTTAGCCGTAGAAACCCAAACGAAGTAAAAACATACGGAGCTCCGGTGTTTAGCGCGGATGAAATTTTATCGCACAAGGGCAAATTCGACGTTTTGGTGCTTTGCGGCGGTAGCGCGACGGATCTACCGATTCAGACGCCCGAGTTTGCGCTAAATTTTAACGTCGTAGATAGCTTCGATACGCACGCAAAAATCCCCGAGCACTTCGCCGCGGTGGATGCCGCAGCCAAAAAGGGCGGAAAAGTTGGCATCATCGCCGTTGGCTGGGATCCGGGTCTGTTTTCGCTAAATAGGCTATTTGGCGAGAGCGTACTGGAAAACGGCAGCAGTTATACGTTTTGGGGCAAAGGCGTGAGCCAAGGCCACTCAGACGCTATCCGCAGGATCGAGGGCGTCGTGGACGCGCGCCAATACACCGTGCCGATAGAAAGCGCCTTAGAGCGAGTCCGTGCGGGTAAAAACCCAAAACTTAGCACGCGCGAAAAACACCTGCGCGAGTGCTACGTCGTAGCCGAAGAGGGCGCCGATAAAGCGCGCATAGAAAAAGAGATAAAAACGATGCCCAATTACTTTGCCGACTACGATACGAGCGTGCATTTCGTAAGTCTTGAAACGCTTAAAAATGAGCACGGCGGCATCCCTCACGGAGGGTTTGTCCTACGAAGCGGAGCGACGGGCGAGCGCGCAGAAAATAAACACTTGATTGAGTTTTTGCTAAAGCTTGACTCAAATCCCGAATTTACAGCTAGCGTGCTCGTAGCCTACGCCCGCGCGGCGTATCGTCTGGCGCAAAGGGGCAAGTGCGGCGCGTTTAGCGTGTTTGACATCGCTCCAGCACTTCTTTCGCCAAAGAGCGCAGATGAGCTAAGGCGCGAAATTTTATAAATTTTAGTAGCGCTTCGGCGGAATTACGAACGAGGAAATTTGAGTGATAAAGATAGAAAATTTAAAGAAATTTTACGGAGCGACGCAGATCATAGACGGCGTCAGCCTAACCGTAGAAAAAGGCGAAATTTTCGCTATCGTAGGCCACAGCGGCGCGGGCAAATCCACCCTGCTTCGCTGCATAAACGGCCTAGAGGACTATCAAGGCGGCAGCCTAAAGGTGTTTGACAAAGAAATCTCGGCGCTAAAAGACAAAGAGCTAAGAGAGCTTAGGAAAGACGTGGGGATGATATTTCAGCACTTTGCGCTGATGGCGAGGAAAACGGCGTTTGAAAACGTCGCGACTCCGCTTAAATTTTGGGGCTACTCAGACGGCGAAATCAAAAAAAGAGTGAGCGAGCTGCTAGAGCTAGTCGGCCTTGCAAACAAAGCCGCAAGCTACCCCGGCGAGCTAAGCGGCGGACAAAAGCAGCGCGTCGCTATCGCCCGCGCCCTTGCGCTAAGTCCAAAAATTTTACTCTCCGACGAGGCGACCTCGGCGCTTGATCCAAATACGACGAATTCGATACTAGAGCTTTTAAAACAGATCAATCAAACGCTAAATATCAGCGTCGTTTTGGTCACGCACGAGATGGAGGTCGTAAAAAGCATCGCGCGCCGCGCAGTGCTGCTAGAAAGCGGCAAGATAATCGGTAGCGGCACGATCGAGGAGCTATTTTTAAAGCCAGATGAAAAGATGAAGGAATTCCTCGGCGAGGATGAAATTTTACCGAGCGAGGGCGTAAATATCAGGCTCTTTTTCCCAAAAGAAGTCGCTCAAAACAGCGTCATCACGCATATGGCGCGCACGCTAGACATAGACTTTAACATAGTCTGGGGCAAGCTAGAAAAGCTAAACGAAAACGTGCTAGGCTCGCTCGTCATCAACGTCGATGCTAAAGACGAAGCGCGCGTGACCGAGTATATTAAGCAAAGCGGCGTATTATGGGAGGTGGCGTGATGTTTGGCATAGATTTTTCTAAATTTCCCGACGTTTTCGAGCGCATTTTGCTCCCGGCCATCGGCGAGACGCTTTATATGAGCGTGGTTTCGACGCTTTTAGCGTTTTTGATAGGCCTAGTGCCGGCTATCTTGCTAGTCCTTTCGGCAAAGGACGGCCTAAAGCCGAACAAACCGCTATTTATCGCGCTTGATATCACGGTAAATACGCTAAGAAGCTTTCCGTTTATCATCCTCATCATCGTGCTTTTCCCGCTCACGCGCCTGATCGTGGGCACCAGTATCGGCACTACCGCGGCTATCGTTCCGCTTACTATCGGCGCGGCGCCGTTTATCGCTAGACTCATAGAAAGCGCGCTAAAAGAGGTCGATAAAGGCATCATCGAGGCCGCCAGAAGCTTCGGTAGCTCAAATTTTCAGATTATATTTAAGGTGATGTTCGTAGAGGCGCTACCCGGTATCGTGGCTTCTATCACGCTCACGCTTATCGTTATTATCGGCTTTTCGGCGATGGCGGGCGCGGTCGGCGGCGGCGGACTGGGATCTGTTGCGATAAACTACGGCTACCAGAGATTTCGCCCCGATATCATGCTCTATACCGTCGTGATCTTAATCATAATGGTTCAAATTTTCCAATCATTAGGAAATTTTATTTATAAGATCACAAAGAAATGATTTTTTACGTCTGATTTTATTTTCTTTTAAACTTTTTTTGCATAAAATCCCGAAATTAATTTTACAAAGAAAGGATAGAAAATGAAATCAGATATGTGCGAAATACGTCGCTTCACTGAACTTAAGTCGTCGAAAGACTAACGCTAAGCGCAAATTTCTTTTTAAGCGCTTAGTTTCGCTAAGCATTTAAAAAGAAATTTAAGCCTCCGCTCATATCCTTTTTTTAAATGCTAGCCAAATTTTAAAAAGGATATAAAATGAAAAATCTACTCAAATACTCTCTAGTCGCTCTAAGCCTAACGGTCGCCGCAAATGCCGCCGAGAAAATCGTCGTAGGCGCTACGCCGGTTCCGCATGCTGAAATTTTAGAAGTCGTAAAACCTATCCTTGCAAAAGACGGCTTTACTCTTGAGATCAAAGAATTTAACGACTACTCTACTCCAAATTTAGCCACCGAGGACGGCGATCTAGACGCTAACTACTTCCAGCACCTGCCGTATCTTGAGGAATTTAACAAAAACAAAGGCACTCATCTAGTTAAAACGGTTGGCGTTCACCTCGAGCCTATGGGCGTTTACTCTAAAAAGATAAAAGATATCAAAGAGCTAAAAGACGGTAGCACCGTAGCGATACCAAACGATCCAACAAACGAGAGCCGCGCGCTTGACGTGCTAGCTAGCGCAGGTCTTATCAAGCTAAACGACAACCCTCTAAAAACTCCGCTTGATATCACGGAAAACCCGAAAAAGCTAAAATTTGAAGAGATCGAGACCGCTCAAGTTCCTCGTACGCTAGATGACGTCGCCATCGCCGTTATCAACACGAACTACGCTCTAAACGCCAACCTAAACCCGACCAAAGACGCACTCGTGCTTGAGAGCAAAGATAGCCCGTACACCAACTACGTCGTGGTCAAAGTCGGCAATGAAAACAGCCCGAAAATCAAAGCTCTAGACAAAGCCGTCACGAGCCCGGAGGTAAAGAAATTTATCGAGGAAAAATATAAAGGCGCGATAATCCCGACGTTTTAATAAAATTTAGCCCCGCCCGCTCAAATTTAGCGGCGCAGGTAAAATTAACAAAACGATGAATCCAAATTTAGTTTAGAGACCGCTCTTAAAATAAAACGGCGTAAAAGCTTTTACCTTTTTAGCGCCGTTTTTTTATCAAAAAAAGGAATAATAATGCAATTTTCAAAAATACTTCTTGGCGCGCTTTTAGCTAGCGGCCTGTATGCTGGCGACAAAACCATCACCGTAGGCGCATCTCCCGTGCCTCACGCCGAGATTTTAGAAGAGGTCGTAAAGCCGATCCTAGAAAAAGAGGGCTACAAGCTCGACGTCAAAATCTTTAACGACTACGTGATCCCAAACATCGCCGTCGAAAACGGCGAACTCGATGCCAACTACTTCCAAGGCCTGCCGTATATGAAGTCGTTTAACAAAGACAAAGGCACTCACATCGTGCCGACTGTTGGCGTTCACATCGAGCCTATGGGCGCGTATTCTAAAAAGATAAAAAGCCTAGACGAGCTAAAAGACGGCGATATCATCGCTATCTCAAACAATGCTGCAGACTCGACGCGCTCGATAAATTTGCTCGAAAAAGCAGGCATAATCAAAGCCAAAGAGGGCGAATACAAATCCCCGCTAGATATCATAGAAAATCCGAAAAATCTCAAATTTAAAGAGATGGAGTCCGCGCAGACGCCCCGCTCTCTCGATGACGTCGCACTAGCGTTTATCAACGTAAATTACGCCCTGGACGTAGGCCTCAAACCGACCAAAGACGCGCTAATCCTCGAGGATAAAGATAGCCCGTACACCAACTACGTAGCGACCAAGGCCGGCAACGAAAATAATCCGAAAATCAAGGCTCTAGATAAAGCGATACTAACTCCAGAGGTTAAAGACTTTATTATTAAGCGCTACCAAGGCGCGGTGATACCGAGCTTCTGATCGCGTCAAATTTGACTGATTTGCCATCGTAAAATTTAGTTTTTAAAATCGCAATAGGCGCTTTTTGTTTAAATTTTAGGGCTCAAATTTAAAAAAATAAAAAATAGTCGGGAAAAATCTCCAAAAATAAAACGGCGTAAAAGCTTTTACCTTTTTAGCGCCGTTTTAAAAAATAAAAAAGGAAAATATCAATGAAAGTTTTTAAAATTTTAGCAAGTTTGGCGCTAGCCTTTAACCTCTATGCAGCAGATAAAGATCACACTATCGTAGTAGCCGTCTCGCCCGTGCCTCACGCAGAGATCATGGAGTTTATCAAACCCATCCTAGCAAAAGAGGGCTACGATCTAGTCATCAAGGAGATAAATGATTATTCGATACCGAATTTAGCAACGCAAGACGGCGATTTGGACGCAAATTTCTTTCAGCACTGGCCGTATCTAAAAAATCATAATGAAACAAAAGGCACGACTCTGATAACCGCCGCGGCGATACATCTTGAGCCGCTGGGCTTTTACTCAAAAAAGATAAAGAGCCTAAGCGAGCTAAAAGACGGCGCTAAAGTCGCGATCGCCTACGACCCGACTAACGGCAACAGAGCGCTAAATATCCTACAAAAAGCAGGCCTCATCGAGCTAGATAAAAGCGCTGAGCTAGCCACGCCAAAAGACATCGTGAAAAATCCAAAACATCTAAATTTCGTCGAGCTTGAGGGCGCGCAGATACCTCGCACGCTAGATGAAGTCGACCTTGCGGCTATAAGCACGAATTTCGTCCTTGATATCGGTATGAATCCTAAAAAGGACTCACTAGCCATCGAAGGCACCGAAAGCCCGTACGCCAACATCATCGCGGTCAAAGCGGGCAATGAAAATAGCCCGAAAATCAAAGCTCTCGTTAAAGCCGCAACTAGCCCTGAAACAAAGGAGTTTATCCTAAAAAGATACGACGGAGCGATCCTGCCCGTGTTTTGATTTAGCCGGCTCAAGGCCGGCTTTTATAGGATTAATCATGCACGATATCCAGTAAGCCCTAAAAGCGAAAAATTTTTCTTATTCATAATCCATGCGTATAGCAGGCTTTTTAAAAACTTAAGCAAAATGTCTATGCTTTATTAGATATTAAAATACTGTCCAAAACTGAAATAACTTTAGATTTTTCCGTCACGCTTTTCTCTAATAGAATATAAAATATGGTTGCGCGCAAAATTAGAATTATTTAAAGCTAAGTTAAATGTAAATACTTGCAATATAGAGAATTTATTGTTTTTAGAGATGTAGTGGTGCGCTCGAAGGAATTCGAATCCCTGACCTTTTGAACCGCAATCAAATGCTCTATCCAGCTGAGCTACGAGCGCACTTTAAAAGAAATGTGAAGTATAACCAAAGGTTTCTTAAAACTTTCATAAATTTTGACGCATTTACAAAAATTTCATCTTTTCGCTTATTTTATTAAGTTAAATTTACCGCAAGTATATAAAATTTCAAATTTATGCGCCAAATTTGCCGCATTTAATCGTCTATAAAAAATCTTTATGTTATCTTACGCCATAAATATAACATAAAGAAAGAATTTCAAGCATCAGCAAGCAAAAAAGAGTAAAATTTGAAAAACGGTAAAGAAATGAAAGCCAAGTGATACATAAAATTTTGATCGCAAACCGCGGAGAGATCGCCGTTCGCGTGATCCGCGCCTGCAAAGATCTACACATCAAAAACGTCGCTATCTACACCAAGCCCGACCAAGACTGCTTGCACGTCAAAATAGCCGACGAGGCCTACCAGATCGGCATCGACCCGATCAAGGGCTACCTAGACGCCAAGCGCATAGTCGAGGTCGCAAAAGCATGCGGCGCAGACGCGATACACCCGGGCTACGGATTTTTGAGCGAAAACTACGAATTTGCCAAAGAGGTCGAGGATGCTGGGCTGGTTTTCATCGGACCTACCGCCGACGTCATCCGCAAAATGGGCAATAAAAATATCGCTCGCTACCTGATGAATAAAAACGGTATCCCTATCGTGCCGGGCACCGAAAAGCTAAACAACGAAACGATAGAAAACATCAAACTATTCGCCGAGCGCATCGGCTATCCGGTCATCCTAAAAGCTAGCGGCGGCGGCGGCGGACGCGGCATCCGAGTGGTATGGAAGGAAGAAGAGCTAGAGTCTAGCTTTGAAAGCTGCAAGCGCGAGGCTAAGGCGTTTTTTAACAACGACGAAGTTTTCATGGAAAAGTACGTCGTAAATCCGCGCCACATCGAGTTTCAAATTTTAGGCGACAAATACGGCAACATCATCCACCTAGCCGAGCGCGACTGCTCGATCCAGCGCCGCCACCAAAAGATCCTCGAAATAGCGCCTAGCCCCACTATGAGCGAAAGCCTGCGAAAGAGTATGGGCGTGACCGCAGTCGCAGCGGCAAAGGCCGTAAACTACACCAACGCCGGCACGATCGAGTTTTTGCTCGATGATTACAACAACTTTTATTTTATGGAGATGAACACCCGTATCCAGGTCGAGCACGGCGTGACCGAGGAGATCACGGGCGTGGATCTCATCGTGCGCCAGATCCGCATCGCTGCGGGCGAAATCCTAGACATGGAGCAAAGCGACGTCATCACGCAAGGCTTTGCGATCGAGGCGCGTATCACCGCCGAGGACGCATGGCAAAATTTCATCCCGAGCCCGGGCGAGATCAGCGGCTACTACCCTGCTCTAGGCCCTTCCGTGCGCGTAGATAGCCATCTATATAAAGACTATCAGATACCGCCGTTTTACGATAGCTTGCTAGCTAAGCTCATCGTGCGCGCGCCTAGCTACGATCTAGCCGTAAATAAACTAAAACGCGCGCTGGATGAGTTTACCATCGAAGGTAGCGTCAAAACTACGATCCCGTTTTTGCTTAGCATCAGCAAGGAGCGCGACTTTAGGCGAGGATTTTTCGACACATCCTACGTCGAAAACAAGATGCCTACGTTGCTAGAAAAAATGAAAACCAAAGACAACGAGGACAACGAAGAGGTGATCGCAGCCATCGCCGCAGCGATACAAAGAGTAAAAGACGCTAGGAAATTTAAAGAGGAGCACGCGGATGAATGATTTTTTCGATAGCTTAAAGGATATAAAAAAAGAGCTGCAAAAGGAGCAAAACGCAAATTTGAGCTCAAATTTAGTCGCCAAAAATGCCGCAAAGCAAAATTTAAAGCCCGAGCCAAAAACCTTCAGCAAAGAAGAAGCCATCGCGCACAAAGAGCAAATTTTACGCGATGAGTTTCTAGCCTACGTCAAGGACGCGGATATCAAAAAGTGCTAGTCGTGCCGTTTTCCACCCTGCCTAGCCCCTGCCCCTACCTCAAGGACAGGGACTCGCGCATGGAGTATCGCTACATAGACGGCTGCGACTTTGCCGTAAACGACGCTCTAGCTAGGCGCGGTTTTAGGCGCTTTGGCAAATATTTCTCCAAGCCAAACTGCGCGGGTTGCCGCGAGTGCGTAAATATCAGGGTCGATGCGCTAAATTTTAAATTTAGCAAATCCGCCCGCCGCACTATACGCAAAAACGAAAACACCAAAATCATCCTCACAAAGCCGCTCATAGACGACGCGCACGTGGCGCTATACAAAAAATACCATAAATTTATGCAGCAAAAGCGCGAGTGGAAGTACTACGAGCTGGACTTCCGCCGCTACTACGAGCTCTACGTCGCCGGGCACGCGGAGTTTGGCAAGGAGATTGCGTATTTTGCAGGCGGCAGGCTCATCGGCGTCGATCTAGTCGACATCCTTAGCGACGGCATCTCGGCTGTTTATTGCTATTACGACCCGGATTTTGCGGATCTTAGCATCGGCAGATACTCGCTCTATCAGCAAATTTTACTAGCTAGGCAGCTAAATTTGCGCTGGATATATC
>NZ_CAUQHQ010000085.1:0-9410 GCF_963517995.1 uncultured Campylobacter sp. | reverse complement strand
TGAAGACAATTGTGAGATTTGTGGAGAACGAGGAGTTCTTTAACGTCGTGGAGCGCTATCAGACCGACTTCGCGCAGGGCTTTTTCATAGAAAAGCCAAAAGAAATTTAAAGGAAAAAAAATGCAAGAAAACGAGGTCGTAGAGCCAAAATACGGCGAGAAAATAATAAGCGAATTTGACGTAGAAAAAGACCTGGAAATCTGGGAAAACAAGCACGAACGTGACTATAAGATCAAAATCACGCTGCCGGAGTTTTGCTGCTTGTGCCCGCACTCAGGGTATCCAGATTTCGCGACGATATATCTTGAGTACGTGCCGGCTAAATTCGTGGTCGAGCTAAAAGCGATCAAACTTTATATCAACAGTTTCATGACGCGTAACATCAGCCACGAAGATAGCATAAACGAAATTTATGACGTTTTAGAGCGAAAGCTAGCGCCAAAATGGATGAAGATCACGGGCGACTTTAACCCGCGAGGCAACGTCCATACCGTGATCGAAATTTGCTCGGACGAGATAATCAAAAAAACGCAAGAACAAAGCTTTGAAACACCGAAATTTGAAAAATTTACGCGAGATAGCGACCGAAGTTTTGGTATAGGCGGTTACGGAGCACGCGAGTCTAAATTTAGCAAAGACGGCTCTCGCAGTAAGAGTTTCGGAACTGGTAAAAGAGACGCAAAAACCGGCGATAAAAAACCTCGCGCGAGCAAAGATAAATTTGACGACAAACCGCGAAGAACGGGCAATAAAGAGGGCTTTAAAAAGCCTGAATTTGCCGGCGAAAAGCGTGCTCGCGTCGTGAAAAAATCGGACGATAAATGATAAGCGCGCAGCTGATCGAGCACATCTTTAAAGCCGCGTCCATCTCGCGCTGGAACGACTATCCTAAGATGACGAATTTAGTCGAGCTTGATAAGCAGGCACATAAATTTATCATCGCATATTTCATCGCAAAGCTCGAGCATAATGCCGATATGAACTACATCATCGAGGCCGGTATTTTCGAGTTTCTCGCACGCGTCGTGGTCACGGATATACGCCCCGATGTGTTTCATCAGATGCAAAAAACTAAAAACGAGCAGATAAACGCCTGGGTACTTGGGATACTAGAAGGGCTCGTAAAAGACATCGAAGGCGGTAAATTTTTAGAGCGAATGCGTCGCTATCTCACGCACAAGGACAAAGCTCACGCCAAAGAGCGCCTGATCCTAAAGGCTGCTAGCTATCTAGCTACTCGCTGGGAGTTTTCGATCGTTTATCAAACGAGTAAATTTTTAAGCGACATAGACGAGCTAAAAGCGCGCGTGGAGGAGGAGCTGGAGGATTACTACGAGCTAATAGGCGTGCGCAAAATCGTGATGAATCAAAAGCTAGCCAAGCTAGTCGATCTAGCCGGTAGACTGCGCTTTCAAAAGCGCTGGGCGCAGACGCCGCGTATCCCTGAAACGGCGGTTTTAGGCCATATGTTAGTCGTGGCGATTTTGAGTTATTTTTACTCTCTTGAGGTTAAGGCCTGCAAATCAAGGCTAGAAAATAACTTCTTTTGCGCGCTCTTTCACGATTTGCCGGAGTCGCTAACGCGCGATATAATCAGCCCCGTAAAATACGGTATCGAAGGGCTAAACGAGATAATCAGCGAATATGAAATGCGCCTTATAGACGAGAAAATTTTGCCTTTCGTGCCTGAAAATTTTAGAGACGAGTTTAGCTATATCCTCGGTATCCGTATGGAAGGCGGCAAATTTATCAAAAACGAGTTTGAAAATAGAATTTGTGAGAAAAAGCCTCTACATCACGAGGGTACGATGGAGAATGTAAACGAGGATAAATTTAACGCCATCGACGGCAAAGCGCTTAAAATTTGCGATAAACTCGCGGCGTTTTTCGAAGCGGGGATCTCGATCAGCTACGGTGTGAAGTCAAACGAACTAACCGAAGGCTTTAATAATATGGATAAATTCTTTCAGAAAAATCAGAGCTTGGACGGAGTGAATTTTTTAAAAGTTTGCGATGATTTTAAGGAGCATTTTTCGCTTTTACAGGTTTAAAAACCCTCTCTCAGATGACTGCGGCACACGCCTAGCCTAAGTGCTCTGCTGTGTTCCCACCCTGAAGCGGTGCCTAGAAGAGACATTGCACAGGTCTAAGAAAGGGCAAGAGCGATTTTACTCAAATTTTACTTAAATATATTTTAGGCGGCAACATGGGATTTGATATAAAATGTAAATTTTTGTCGTTGTTTAGGGAGTTTTTGGTCTATCACCACCGCTCGCTGGAGTTTCGCGCGAAGATCTTTGCGGCTATCATCTCGGCCAAACTCAATCCCGAAGAGGACGATTTTGCAAATTTATACGATATCTCGAGCGAAATTTACGGTAGCGACGAGAACCGCAAACGCGTACTTATCGAAACCACCAGAGAGTATGTCTCCCGTATCAAACGCAAAGACCCGATGACGCTTGATAGCTTGCTCTTAGCGATTGATCAGGCTATCAGAGCGAACAAAAACTACGCGCTAAAGATTGACTTCGAGCACCTACGCAGGCTCATCGACGCCGACGAATACGAAGGTCTCGTGCAGCAGCGCGTGTATGATTTCTTGCTATACGAGGTAAAAACCTACGCGCCAAACAGATAAAACGTCAAATTTGAATTAAATTTTGCTTATTTTTGCTGCTTTTTAGTGGTGTTTTTTTATTATGGATCTGGTTTTTGGGAGGTGATACGCTTGATGACGGCGTTTACAAAGGGTTGGCATGCCTGAGGCCGGCAGCGCGACCGATATAAATTTACCGTCAAAAAAGCAGGTATCTACGAGATAAGTTTCATCTACGCTCAAGATCCGCAAAAGCAAAAAGAGGAAGAAAAGCTCAGCGAGGAGGTCTTCCCGGGATACGGCAGCGACGAGTTTACGAAGTGGTTTTGCCAGAAAACTACAGCCGCTAAGCTAGTCGGCTACTACGGTTATACTATGCAAGGCGTCCCTGAACCTATGGGCACGAGCGAAGAGGAAAAAGCGGCTTTTGTGGGTAAAGAAATATTGCTAAAAGTTATGCTCAAATCTCTACAAAACCGTAAAATAAACTACGTAAAAGGCGGCGAGGTGAACGATCTAAAATAAAATTTGAGCGTCCTAACCCAAACCTTTGATCTGTCAAAATACGGCGCGACTTCACGGTACAGCGCGCTAAACGGAGGCTTTGCACACGATAAAGTTTTGCTCCGCGCCGAGCTTAAAAAAGGCGAATATAGCGTAAAAGCATAGGCTGTAAGCGACGCGCCCGAGCTAAAAAATATCGTGACGTTTATTAAAATTTGAAGGTATCACAACCGGAAGTGATGATTTGCGAGATTTTGCGCGTCAAATTTGACTAAATTTACTAAAAATTTCTAAGCCCTATTTTTAAATTAGAACGGATCAAATTTGGATCAAATTTAGTTTTCGCCTGCGTCAAATTTCCGAAATTTTCGCCCGTGTCGAGGAAATTTTGTAGATAGTAGACGCCTCTGTATCCGCGCTCGTATAAAATTTTGCTCATGGCAGAGATATCGGCCTCGTCTAGCAAGTCCGCGTGCACCGTCGTTCTAACCTCAAATTTAAAGTCGGTTTGCAACAAAAACTCAAGCGTTTGCAAGAAATTTTTATACAAATTCGAGCCTGCGACCTTGAGAAATTTTTCCTTCGTCGCTTTAAAATCAAGCGCGATGTAGTTGATCAAATTTAGCGAGATAGCCTGCTGAATGATGGTCAAATTTGAGCCGTTGGTATCGACTTTTAGCGAAAAGCCGCGCGACTTTACTTCGCGAGCAAGCGGCAAAAAAGCCGGGCTAAGCGTGCATTCGCCACCGCTAAAAACCACGCCGCTAAGCTTACCTTTGCGCTTGTCTAAAAATTTGATAAACTCGGCGCGGCTGATCTGTCCTTCGCCCGTGACGATAGGGACGTTGTAGCAGTAGGCACAGCGCATGTTGCAGCCTGCAAACCACGCTATACAGGCCGTTTTGTCGGGGTAGTCTAGGGTCGTAAATGGAGTGAGCGAGTAAAGCGGAAAATCAGCATCTTTCACGTTTTACTCGCGGTTAGGTTAGGCTTTGCGTTCGCAAAATTTGACGCGCTCTTTGTGCTCGCCTTTTTTACCGAGGTTAAAGCTCTCTACAGGGCGGTGGTAGCCCATTACGCGGGTGTAAACGACGCATTTCGTGCGTTTTGCTTCAAGCGAAGCTAAGATTTCTTTGTCGCTCATTTGTCACTCCTTGATAATTGATGTCAAATAGTATAGCACTTTGTAGATAACTGCCGTCTTAAATTTTACGTGATTTTTTGTTTTTCAGCCGTTGTTAAAAGTATGGTAATATCTGCGTTACGATTAAATTTAAAACAAAGGAAAAACATGACAAAAGTCAAATTTCACGGCGCGGACGTCGCGCTAAAAGGCGAAGAGGCATTCGTAGGCTCATATGCGCCAGAAGTCGCGCTCGTAGGGCAGGATCTAGGTGAGTTTAAGGTCGGCGGCAACAACGGCATAGAGATATTAGTCGCAGTTCCGTCGCTAGATACGGGCGTTTGCGCTACGGAGACGCGTAAATTTAACGAAAAAATGGCGGCCAAAGATGCGATCAAACTAAGCGTGATTTCGATGGATCTACCGTTTGCGATGGGTAGATTTTGCTCTACGGAGGGGATTAAAAATTTAAAAGTCGGTAGCGACTTTAGAGCTAGAGAATTTGGCGAAAAATACGGCATAATCATCGGCGAAGGGCCGCTTGCAGGGCTTTTAGCCAGAGCCGTTTTCGTCATCAAAGACGGCGTAGTCATCCACAAACAAATCGTCCCCGAGATCACGGACGAGCCAAACTACGACGCGGTATTTGACGCGATAAAATCAAGCGGAGGTTGCGGCTGCGGGTGCATGTAAGCCGCGAAATTTAAAGGCCGCGAGAGTGGTCTTTAATTAGTTATTTTCATGTCTTCAACTCGTGCTATAAAGGTTAAGAAAGGGTATATTTCTATTCTTTCTTCCTCTCCATTCTCTTTTTTGAGCGTTGTAAATTTATGTCTTTTTTTCTTGTAATCATTTATTTTCCAAGTTATGGCAATATTCGGCTTTGTTTCTACTGATGTATTGTAAAGAAAATAATCAAACATACGTTTTGCGTAACTTTTTGCATCATCGTCGATTTCTTTTGATATTTTGCTTGAATTTTTAATAAAAGTCGGTATTATAATTAAAGCTATTTTATAGCAATTAAAATTTTCTAGTTTTACCTTATCAAATTCCTTTCCTAAGTTTTCATTCGTCAAATCTTTTATTTGCTCTATCGCGTCATACCATTTGTCACATGTATCTTGTATTATATTATTTCTGCCCATATGATTTTTGTATGCATGTTTTATTTCTATGAAATAAGCATTGTTTTCAGCTATTGTACTTATATCTAAAAACCTATTTTTGTTCTCATTAACTACTTTAAACCACTGTTCTATCCAAACATTTTCAGTTATTTTATATATCGCAGGAAATAAAGCTGACAAAACTTGTTTTTCGCTATTTGTAAAAGGAAAAAATTTCCACTTATTGTAGATTATTTCAGATTCCTCTATGAAATTTTCCATAACTTTTCTGAGAAAATTTTGAACTTCTTTAAACTTTTTTACTTCAGTTTCAATATCCTCGCCAAGATAGATTTCAATATCTTCCAGTTTTTTCCTTTACAAAAATTCAAAATTTTACTGACACCCCTCGCACTCGATCGAGCGATCGGCGACGTTGTTTAGTTTTTCGCTATCTGGGCTTTCGGAGCGTAGATAGTAGGTAGATTTTAGTCCAAGCTCCCACGCGAGCATGTAAATTTCGCTCAGATATCCGCCGCTAGCTTTGTCTAGGCTCATGAAAATATTTAGGCTCTGTCCCTGGTCGATCCACTTTTGGCGGATGGCTCCGGCACGCACGAGCACGCGCTGATCTAGCTCATAGGCAGGCGTGTAGAACTGCCACGTCTCGGGGCTTAAATTCGGCACGACGTTTGGTATCATGCCGCTTAGGTTGTGCTCGAACCACTTGCGCTTATACACTGGCTCGATCGTCTGCGTGGTGCCCACGAGTATGCTGATACTCGACGTCGGTGCGATCGCCATCAGATAGCCGTTTCGCATACCGTCTTTTTTGACCTTTTCGCGCAGTTTACTCCAGTCGCAGGCGTTCTCGTCAAATAGCCCGCCTCTGTCGTTTAGAAGCGCCTTGGCGTTTGCGTTTGCCGTATCGATAGGCATCACTCCCCTGCTCCACTTTGAGCCTTCAAAAAGCGGATATACGCCCTTTTCTACCGCCAAATTTGAGCTGGCGTAGATGGCGTTGAAGCTGATATTTTCCATCACGCTATCGATCAGCGCTAGATGCTCGTAGCTGCCCCATTTCACGCCGCGTTCGGCTAGCATCTGCGCCTCGCCCATGACGCCAAGGCCGATCGAGCGGGAGGCTAGATTGGTGTGTTTGACCTTTTTGTGCGGGTAGAAATTTAGATCTATGACGTTATCTAGCATGCGTATGGCGATCGGCACGACGCGCTCGATGTCCTCTTTTTTGTTGATTTTGCTTAAATTTATACTCGCGAGGTTGCACACGGCGGTTTTGCCCTCGACGCTTTCTTTTTCGACGATGAAAATTTGCTCACCGCCGATGCTATCTAGCGCGCTTAGCTTTTTGGCTTTTTTAGTTATGCCGCTATCGACGGTGACGTCTTCTTCCTCGTCAAATAGCCGCTCGGAGCCGTTATCAAACGTGATCTTGATCTTGTAGTAGTTTGGTTGCGTATTTTGGAAAATTTCGGTACATAAATTTGAGCTTCTGATGATGCCGTCGTGGTCGTTTGGATTGGCTTTGTTGGCGTTATCTTTAAAGCATAAAAACGGCATACCCGATTCAAAATAGCTAGTTAAAATTTTCTTCCACAGCTCCTTTGCCATGACGACGTTTTTTTGGATCTTTTCGTCATTTTCGTATACTATGTAACGAGCCTCGAACTCATCGCCGTATAGATCGCACAGATCGGCGACCTCTGCCGGGTCAAATAGGCTCCAGCGCGCGTTTTCTTTTACGCGTTTCATGAAAAGGTCGTTTATCCAAAGCGCAGGGAACAGCTCGTGCGCTCTGCGGCGCTCTTCGCCCGAGTTTTTGCGCAGATCCAGGAAGTCGCTCACGTCCATGTGCCACGGCTCGACGTAGACGGCTATCGCGCCCTTTCTCGTGCCTAGCTGATCGACGGCTACGGCGATGTCGTTCGTGACTTTTAGAAACGGAATTATACCGCCGGCCGCGTTTTTATGTCCGTCGATGCTACCGCCCATCGCGCGCACCTTGCACCAGTCCCAGCCGATACCGCCGCCAAATTTGCTAAGAAGAGCCATCTCTTTGTAACTATCGAAAATTCCTTCGATATTATCGGGCGTGCTTCCCACGTAGCAAGAGCTTAGCTGATGGCGCGTCGTGCGGGCGTTTGAGAGCGTCGGAGTGGCGAGCATGACTTCAAATTTAGATATGAGGTCGTAAAATTTCTTCGCCCAGCCTTGGCAGTCTAGTTCATTTTGCGCGAGGAACATAGCGATCGCCATAAACATCTGCTGCGGTAGCTCGATCGGTGCGCCGCTGCGGTCTTTGATCAGGTAGCGGTCGTATAGCGTCTTGATGCCTAGATATGCAAACTGCAAGTCGCGCTCAGGCCTGATGTAGTCGTTTAGGTCGTCCAGATCGTATTTTTCTTTTAGCCCAGGGATGATACGGCCTGCTTTTTCGCCTTTTTGCAGATAGTCGCGTAGGTGGTTGTAGCCGCTAAAGCCCGTGACTTTGTGATAAAGGTCGTACAGAAATAGCCTCGCCGCTACGAAGGTCCAGTTCGGGCGATCGATGTCGATCTTTTCGACGGCCGTTTTGATGAGGGTTTGTTGGATCTCCTCGGTCGTTATCATATCGCGAAATTGAATTTTCGCATCCACCTCAAGCTCGCTTAGGCTCACGTTTGCCAGCCCAGCGACCGCCTCGCTCGTGTATTTTTTGATCTTGCTTACGTCAAGCTCTTCCGTGCGTCCGTTTCGTTTTAGTACTTTCATTAAATTTCATCCTGCTTTCCGAATACTCTTGCAAATATCCCGTCCACATGCCTGGCATAATATGCATAATCAAAGCACTCTTTTATCTCTGCCTCGCCTAGGCTTGCGCGTAGCTCCTCGTCGGCGAGCAAATTTTGTAAAAATAGGCTCTCGCCGTTTTCGTTTATCGCTTTTTTGCCCTCTTGTAGATCCGCCCAGACCTTCATCGCGTTGCGCTGTACGATCTTATACGCGTCCTCGCGCGAGATCCCGCGCTGCGGAAGCTGTAAAAGCACGCGCTGAGAAAAGACGAGCCCGCCGGTTAAATTTAGATTTTTCATCATATTTTCCGGATAAACTACCAAATTTGCGATCAAATTCGTAATGCGCGCGAGCATAAAATCAGCCGTAATGAAGGCGTCGGGCAGGATAAATCGCTCGACCGAGCTGTGGCTTATGTCGCGTTCGTGCCAGAGCGCGACGTTTTCGAGCGCAGGCGTCACGTATGAGCGCAGCATCCTGCAAAGGCCGGTGATGTTTTCGCTAAGCACGGGATTTCGCTTGTGCGGCATTGCGCTGGAGCCCTTTTGGCCGGGGCTAAAGTACTCCTCGGCCTCGTAAACTTCCGTCCTTTGGAAGTGTCGCACGGCGACGGCGATCTTTTCGCAGGTAGCGGCTAGGACGGCGATCGCGCTAATGACGTGGGCGTAGCGGTCGCGCTGGATGACCTGATTTGATGCTGGAGCGGGCTTTAGGCCGAGCTCGGCGCAGGTTAGTTCCTCAAATTCAAGCGGCGCGTGAGCGAAATTTCCCATCGCACCGCTTAGTTTGCCGTATGCGGCGACCTCTTTGGCGTCTTGCAGTAGCTTTAGCGCGCGTGCGACCTCATCGTACCAGACTGCAAGCACGAGCCCAAAAGTGATCGGTTCGCCGTGGATACCGTGGCTGCGGCCGACCATCATCGTGTTTTTGTGCTCCTGCGCTCTGGTTTTGATCGCGCTCATGAGGCCCTTTACGTCCTCGATAATGAGATCCATGCTGCTTTTGATCTGAAGCGCGACGGCGGTGTCGATGCAATCTGAGCTAGTCATGCCGTAGTGCACGAAGCGGCTCTCCTCGCCCAGGCTCTCGCTCACGCTCGTTAAAAACGCGATCACGTCGTGCTTGGTCGTCTTTTCGATCTCGTCGATGCGCGCTACGTCAAATTTAGCATTTTTGCAAATTTTCTCGCAGTCCGCATCGCTGATAAAGCCCAGCTTATTCCACGCCTTGACCGCTGCTTTTTCGACTTCTAGCCATGCTGTGTATTTTGCCTGCATATTCC
>NZ_CAUQHQ010000084.1:0-9413 GCF_963517995.1 uncultured Campylobacter sp. | reverse complement strand
GGAAACGACTTTGCCGCCGAGATTGCACCGCTTTTAAAGGGCAAAAAAACGCTATTTTTAAGAGCGCGCGAGACGGCTTCGAGCGTGGGCGAAATTTTGCGAGAAAGCGGCGTAAATTTGACGCAGATAATCGCTTACGAAAACGTTTTTAAACCGCTTAACGAGGAGCAAAAACCGCCCAAAAACTCTGTGATTATTTTTACCGCTCCCTCGGCAGTGCGAAATTTCATGCGAAATTTCGGCTGGGATGAGAGCTATAAAGCCGTCGCTATCGGACTTACGACGGCAAAAGAGCTAGAAATTTTTACCTCGCCCGCAGTAAGCGCTCAGCAAAATATAAATTCCTGCGTAAGCCTCGCAAAAACGCTACTTTAAGCTAAAATTTTATATAATAGCCCTGCCTGAGTGATTTGGCAGCGTATTTTTATAGGGTCCAACACATTAGTTTCGGCGAAGATGTGCGGCGACCGTGCGACGCGGCTTCGTTTGAGCGTGCGAGCGCGAGAAGTTGCGACCTAAAGGAACCGCCTATTTGCAAGGTTGGCTTTGAATTTTCGGGCCACTTATATGCGCACCGCTCACTTGGGTTTTTATTTTTGGAGAAATTATGAAAATTTTGATAATCGGAAGCGGCGGGCGCGAGTACTCCATAGCTCTAAAACTTCAAGAATCCCGCAAACACGAGCTTTTCTTTGCCCCGGGCAACGGAGCTACCTCAAAGCTCGGCACTAATCTAAACATCAAAGACTATAATCAGCTCGCAGAATTTGCTAAGACAGAGCAGATAGAACTAACGATCGTCGGACCTGAAGCGCCGCTAAGTGACGGCGTCGTGGATATCTTTAAGGCGCAAAATTTAAATATTTTCGGACCGAGCAAGGCTGCGGCCAGGCTCGAGGGCAGCAAGGCGTTTATGAAGGACTTTTTGGCTAGAAATACTATCCGAACGGCGGCCTATCTAAATACCGATAATTACGACGCTGCGGCTAAATTTATAGACTCTCTTACCGCTCCCGTCGTCATCAAGGCCGACGGACTGTGTGCGGGCAAAGGCGTGATAATCGCGCAAAGCCGCGAGGAAGCAAAGGCTGCGGCTCGAGGCATGCTAAGCGGAGAGAGCTTCGGCGATGCGGGCAAACGCGTGGTCGTGGAGGAGTTTTTAGACGGATTTGAGCTTAGCTTTTTTGCGATTTGCGACGGCGAAAATTTCGTTAGCTTGCCGGTAGCCCAAGACCATAAGCGCCTAAAAGATAACGACGAAGGACCAAATACCGGCGGTATGGGCGCCTACGCCCCTAGTCCGCTAGCAAGTCCCGAGCTAATAAAACAGGTCGAAGAAGAGGTCGTAAAACCGACTCTAAAAGGCATGAAAGCCGAGGGAAATCCTTTCTGCGGCGTGCTTTTCGTGGGGCTTATGGTGGTTAATGGCGTGCCGTACGTGCTTGAGTTTAACGTGCGTTTCGGCGATCCTGAGTGCGAAGTGCTAATGCCGTTGATCGACGGCGAACTGGGCGAAATTTTACTAAATGCGGCAAAAGGCGATCTAAAACCCGTGAAGCTAAAAGACGAATTTGCCGTCGGGGTCGTGATGGCTAGTAAAAATTATCCTTTTTCAAGCTCGCCTAGAGCCAAAATCAGCGTAAAAAACGTGCCTGAAAACTCGCACATAGCATTTGCCGGCGTAAGCGAACAGGGCGGCGAGATATATGCCGACGGCGGACGAGTGCTCGTGTGCGTGGGGCTTGGAAAAAGCATAAGACAAGCGCAACAAAAGGCCTATGAGCTTTGCGAAAACGTAGAATTTGACGGCGCGCAGTACCGAAAAGATATCGCCTGGCAAATGCTAAAAGGACGCGAATGAGTAGAAGCGTCATCGACAGGCTCGAAAACGAAAATATCACGCTCGCTAGCGTCGGCAAAAGAGCCGTCGCGTGGGGGATAGATAAATTTTTACTTTCGGCATTATTTTTTGTGATTTATTACGATAAATTTGACGGAGTAGACTTTGAGCAAACTGTCGTTTTGCTTGCGAATTTAACCCTTCAAATCGTTTTGCTAGACGTGATTTATCAGACTTTTTTTACGTGGTACTGCGGCGATACGATGGGCAAAATAGCTATGAAAATCGTCTGCGTAGACGTAAATTTGCTCGACAAACCGAGCTTTTTAAACTCTTTAGTCCGCGCCTTTATGCGTATCGTTAGCGAAAACTTGTGCTTTCTTGGTTTTGCATGGGCGTTTTCAAATCCATTATTTCAAACGTGGCAAGACAAGGCCGCGAAAACGGTAGTTATAGATGTTTACTAGAATTTTTTCGTTACTAATGTTTGGGGCTTTTAGTTGCTTTGCGGCTCAAAATTTCGAGCTTCTGGCCGATGACGTAAAACGCGACAACGGCGTTGTTACGGCGGATAAAAACGTACTTGTTTATTCGCAGGATTATTTGATGAGTGCGGATAGGGCCGTTTACGATCAGCAAAAAGAAATTTTGGAGCTTTTCGGTAACGTAAATTTGATAAGAAATAAAGACGAAATCTCGCGCTGCTCGTATGCAAAGATCGACCTAAATAGCAAAGATAGCAACTACGAGACGCTATTTATGATGAACCGCGACATGGAAGTGTGGATGCAAAGCGACGAGAGCAATAGCACTTCTAAATTTTACGAGGTAAACGGCGCGGTCGTATCAAGCTGTAACGTCCAAGATCCCGATTGGAAGATCAAATTTAGCAGCGGCAAGCTAAACCGCGAGAGTAAATTTTTACACCTTTATAATCCAGTATTTTACGTCGGAAACGTCCCGGTGTTTTATCTGCCGTATTTTGGCTTTTCCACCGATACGCGCAGACGTACCGGACTTTTGCCGCCGGAGCTTGGCTACGGTAAAAACGACGGATTTTACTACAAACAACCGATCTACATCGCCGAATACGACAGCTGGGACTTGCAGTTTGATCCGCAAATTCGAACTAGACGCGGCACGGGTATCTACGGTACGTTTAGATTTGCCGATTCGCCGTATTCCAGAGGCTCGGTGACACTAGGCGCATTTAGAGATACCGAGGGCTACCGCCAAAGACAGATCGAGAAAAACTCGCTAAGACTTCCGCTAAAAAATAAAACGCATAAAGGCGCTGAGGTCAAATACGAGCGCGACAGGCTCGTTAAGCACCTAATAAGCGAGGATTTACAGGAGGGCTTGTGGCTTGATGCTACGGCGCTAAACGATATCGACTATATAAATTTGAAAAAGCGCGGCGCTGGTAGCGATGACAATCCTCTCGTAACCTCAAAGCTAAACTATTTTCTAAGTAGCGATAAGCACTATTTTGGCGCATATGCGAGATATTACGTAAATACCTCAAAAATCGGTAGCCCAAACGAAAACAAAGATACGCTGCAGGAGTATCCAAGCTTCCAGTATCATAAATTTACCGACAGCTTTATCTTGCCTAACGTGCTTTATTCAGTTGATTTAAGCTCTCATAACTACACGAGAAGAATCGGCGTAAAAGCGACGCAGTATGAGTTTAATCTGCCGGTTTCTTTTCACCTACCTTTGGCGGACGATTATCTTAAATTTTCTTACTATCACTATCTATACGCCACTCACGTGGACTATGCAAAAAAAATGTATCGCCCGACCGGAGATGAGGATAGAAGCGCAAATTATATAGAAAACTATCACAAATTCTCGCTTTATACGGATCTGGCTAAAGCTTACGAGAGCTTTTATCATAGCGTGAATTTAGGCGTTGACTACGTCGTAAAAGCCTACAACGAAGGCGACCTGCCCGATAAATACGAAACTGCCGAGGATGACGGCAACGTATACGTCTACGATATGCTCGGACGAAAATACCAAAGCTTTATAAATCCTCAGCATACTAGAGACGAGATTTCAGCCAGAGCGACGCAGTATTTCTTTAACGAAAACGGAAGAAAATTTTTGCGTCATACGATTTCGCAGGGTTATTATACGAAAGAGAACAAGCGCTCGAATTTGAAAAATATAATCGGCTGGTATCCGCTGGCAAATTTATCTTTTTACAACAGGCTTGAGTACTCTTACGAAAATAAATACTTTGAAAAAATTCAAAGCGGAGCTAGCTATACGCACGATAAATTCGGCGCTAGCCTCTGGCATACGATGCAAAGGAAAAACGCGCAAGAAAAACAAAACTACCTACACCTAAACGGTTACGTCGAGCTTCCGCATAACTATAGGCTTTTTGGCGGTTCGCAGTACGACCTCGAGCGAGACTACAACAAGCAGTGGCAACTAGGCGTCTCTCATCGCAGAAAGTGCTGGAATTATACATTCGTCTACGAAGAGGAGCTAGAGCCTACTACGACCACGAGCGGAACGGCCGCAAAGAAATCAAGAGGCGTTTATTTCTTTATAAATTTCTATCCGATGGGTGGCGTGCATTACGACTTTTCGGTAGGTCAGACGCAGGGTAGCTGATGAGCGGCTACGAGGATTTGGTCTTTGAAAACCAGCTCGAGGCGGCCGAAAAACTGCTTGAAATTTTGCCCAAAAAAGAGCTTGCCGCGGGCGAATATTTGATGATATGCGGCTCTATAGACTCGGTCATCATGGTCGATAGCGTAGCTCGCGGGCTAAATTTGAGCTATGAGATTTTATTTTGCGAGCGTATTTTTGCGCCCAATAACCCCGAGTGCGAGATCGCTATGGTTAGTGAAAAGGATGACGTCGTGCTAAACAATGAGCTGATTAAGAGCTTTGGCATTAGTTACGACTTCGTATACGGCGAGGCCGACCGCAAGTACGACGAAAAAATCCTAAAAAACGTCTATAAATTTAGAAAAGGCAATCTCATCGGCGATTTAAAGGATAGAAATATCTTGCTCATCGACGAGGGCTGCGAGACGGGACTCACGGCGCTAACCTGCCTAAAAACGCTTATGCGCGAGCGGGTAAAATCAGTCACCTACGCTACGCCGCTCATCGCTACCGACGTAGCCGCGGCTATCGCGCCGCTGGTGGATGAAATTTACGCCGTGCATAAGATCGCAAATTTTATCGAAGTGGATTTTTACTACAAAAACAAAATCGAGCCAAAACCCGAAACCGTGCTTTCCATATTAGAGGAGAGTCCGTTTTATATACCATTACAAAAACAAGGAGATATTAGGGCATGCAGTATTCAATAGAAGTCAATAATCAAGTCGAAATTTACGATATAAACAAGGTCGCCAAGCAAGCTAGCGGCGCGGTGCTTTTGCGCGTAAAAAATACCGTCGTTTTGGCCACCGTCGCTCGCGAGGATACGCAAGTTACCGAGGATTTTTTACCGCTAACGGTGCAATACATCGAAAAAAGCTACGCGGCAGGCAAGATCCCAGGCGGCTACGTAAAAAGAGAAACTAAGCCGGGGGATTTTGAGACGCTAACTTCGCGCATCATCGACCGTTCGCTTCGTCCGCTCTTTCCAAAGGGCTACGCGTATCCGACGCAAATCGTCGTGATGGTGTTATCTTGCGATCCTGAGGTCGATCTGCAAGTCGTCGCTCTAAATGCGGCCTCAGTCGCGCTTTATCTTAGCGATATCCCAGTAAATGCGCCAGTTTGCGGCGTGCGCGTGGGATATATAGATAATAAATTCGTGATAAACCCTAGCAACTCCGAGCTAAAAGCTTCCGCGCTCGATCTTTACGTGGCAGGCGTTAAAGACGAGCTTTTGATGATCGAGATGAGAAGCATCCCGGCCGAAAAAGAAGAGATAGTCCCTATCGCGCTTGATCCTATGATGGATCCGAATTTAAGCGGCGCTATAGCGATGCAGGATATGAACGAATTTAGCGAAGACCTCATAGTGGAGGCGATCGCGCAGGCCGGCAAAGCCATACTTCGCGCCTCAAACGCTTATGAGGAGGCATTTAGCCAGCATAAAAAAGAAGACGCGCAGCTAGAGCTAAAACCGGAGATCGAAAACGAAAGCGTCGCGGTTTATCTAAACGAATTTTATAAAAACGACGTAAAAGCCGCGATAAATCAGATGGCTAAAAGTGAGCGTGCTAGCGAACTAACCAAGATCGCTAAGCAAATTTTGACCGACGAAGTAGCTCAAAAAGAGGGCTGGGAGGAGGAGGTCGTCTCTAACGTCCTGGCTAAATTTAAGAAAAAAATCGTCCGCGAGCAGATCATAAACGAGGGCGTTCGCGCCGACGGCAGAGGGCTTAAGGAGGTTCGCCCGATCAGCATTGAGACCAATATCTTGCCAAATGCTCACGGCAGCTGTCTCTTTACCCGCGGACAGACGCAAGCTCTAGTAGTCGCCACTCTAGGCACCGACGGTGACGCGCAGATGTATGATATACTAACGGAAAAAGGCGCCGTGACGGATAAATTTATGTTTAACTACAACTTCCCAGGCTTTAGCGTCGGCGAAGCTAGCCCGCTAAAGGCTCCGGGCAGACGCGAGCTGGGTCACGGCAATCTCGCTAAACGTGCGCTTGCGCCTAGCATCGACGTAAATTCGCCTTATACGATCAGGCTCGTGTCCGAAATTTTAGAAAGTAACGGCTCAAGCTCTATGGCTAGCGTTTGCGGCGGCTCTTTGGCGCTAAGGGCTGCGGGCGTCGATACGCCAAAACTAGTCGCGGGCGTCGCGATGGGACTAATTTTTGAGGGCGATAAGCACGCCGTACTAACCGACATCATGGGGCTAGAGGATCACGACGGCGATATGGACTTTAAAGTCGCCGGTAGCAAAGACGGCATAACCGCGCTTCAGATGGATATAAAGTTAGGCGGCATAAGCCTTGACGTGCTAAAAGAGGCGCTTTTGCAGGCGCGCGAGGGCAGGCTACATATATTAAATTTGATGGAAAAAGCAAACGAAAATATCTCCGTAAACGAAGACATACTCCCTAAACTAGAGCTTTTTAGCGTTGATCCGGGCAAGATCGTCGATATCATCGGACAAGCTGGAAAAACGATAAAAGAGATCATCGAAAAATTTGACGTCGCCATCGACCTCGACCGCGAAAAAGGTGAGGTAAAGATCGCCGGCGCGCAAAAATCAAGCGTAGATGCGGCTAAAGATTATATCATACAAATCGTCTCAAAAGATGGCGGCAAAGGCTTTGGCGGTAAAAGAGGCGGCAAAGACGGCAAGCCTCACAAGACGCCTGAATTTAACATCGGAGACGAATTTGAGGGCGAGGTAAAAAGCGTGGTAGAATTTGGCGCCTTTATCGGACTTCCTGGCGGCGTGGACGGACTTTTGCATATCTCAAAGATCAAAACGCCTCTAAAAGCAGGCGATAAGGTCAAGGTAAAAATCAGCGAGCAAAAAGGGCACAAAATCTCCCTTTCTTTGGCGCAATAAATTTAAAGGAGAACCGATGCAGTATAAAAAAATATTCTTCCCCATAGGTGCCGGCGACGATGTCAAAGAGCGTATAAAAGGGGCTTTGCTAGTGGCTAAATACTTTAACGGACACATCGAAATTTTAGCCTGCCAGCTCGATCCTAGCGTCGTTTATAATATGAAAATGACGCTTCGAGGCGGAGTGCTTTACGAGGAGTTTTTAAAGGCTGCTAAGGCTGATTTGGGGCTTGAGCACGAGCAAAATGAGGCTATTTTTAATAAGCTTTGCGCCGAGCTTGGCGTACGCGTCAGCGATACTCCGATAAAAGGCGAGACGAGCGCGAAATTTATAACCAAAAGCGGTAAAAGAAGCCTAATCGTCGAGCAAGAGTCTAAATTTTGCGATATGGTAGTAGCAGCCGTACCGCTTGACGGCAAGATCACGGGTACGTTTGAAGCGGCAGTGCTAAAAAGCGGTAAAAACGTTATCGCGATTCCTAGAAAACTTACTAAATTTAGCGCAGAAAATATCCTGGTAAGCTGGACCGGTACGCCTGAGAGCTCGCGCGCCATTACCAGCTCGCTACCGCTTTTAAAAGAGGCTAAGCGCGTAAAGTGCATCACTTCAAAAGCAAATTTGGGCGATCAAAGCGAGGCTAGCTTAAAGAGGCTGGACGAATACTTCGCGCTGCACGGCATAAATGCGAATTTTGAGGTCGTAGGAACTTTTTCGGTTCCGGGCGAACCGCTTTTAAAAGCCGCGACGGATGGAAATTTCGACCTAATCGTAGCGGCTAGATACGCAGAAAACGGCTTTAGGGAGATTTTCTTGGGCGGCACGACCAAGTATTTCTTACAAAATACCACGATACCGGTGTTTATGTAAGGTAAAATCGGAGCTAAATTTATGGCTTAAATTTAGCTCCAAAATCTAAATTTAGCTTGAAATAGGGTTATAATATCGTAATCCAAGAGAAAATATGCTAAATTCGACTCCAAATAAAGCATAACTATTGAGACTTATTACTAAGCAAAGTCCAAAAATATCGCTAAATTACGGTTTATGGTTTTTAATGAGGTCTAAAAATCGGACATAATTGGAAATCAGCCAAGATATATTAAATAATCATAATAATATTTTAGAAGGCGGCTTTTAGATTATACTTACAAGTACTGACTAAAATTTGGTTAGTCAGTACTTTTGGTCAGTTAGTTGGTGGTTTTTTGATAGATTTCCTGGCAATGGGTTTGATGTATTTGACTATTTTGGGGATTTTTGTCGAGGTTAATAAGTATGATGGTGCGACCTGCGTGTCTGCAATTTAGAGAAAAAAGCCCAAAAAATCGAGGCTTTAACAAAAATAGGAAGTATAAAAACCGACTTCCTAGAGTTTTAAGGTTTTTAAAGAAAACGTAGCGTTTTTAAAAGATTTTAGCTAGAAGCTTAAAGGGTTTTAGGTTCTTTTTGAGTTTATATTAAACAAAAAATAAACCATTTAAGGGTTTAACCTTAAGTCGTAAAACTAATTCTTTTACCCGCCTGTTCTGATTAGCATGTTATCATTTTTTTTCCTGCTTGTCAAATTACCCGTTATTTCCCAATACCTCGGTCAAGCGGAGCCGTTAAGTGAGATTGGCGAGCTTAACGGCGTGAGCGTTAAAGAAATACAACTTTTTTTTGAAAGCAAATAAGACGGCACGGGCGGGCGCTTTGATACTCGCTGAGGCTCGTATCGAAAAAATAAGCTAATGCACGCCGCGAACAGCTAACGGCGCGCATAGAGCCTATTTTTTCTCGCTCTGCTTTTAGCTTTTATTTGCGGGCATTGTAGCGAGCCGTTTTTTACAAGGTCAAGGGTATACGAGCAGGATTTTAAGGGCTCGCGATTAGCGCTCACCTCTAAAAATCCGCCCTTGACTCTGTAAAAGCCGTTCGCACAACCCGCAAAGCTCGGAAAAACAGAAAAACAGCCGCCACCGTGCCGTTAGTATGCATTGCTCTTTTGCTTTGAAGTTTTTTTTAACTTGACGCTTTGTAAATTTTTGAATCGCCTATTTATTATTATATACTAT
>NZ_CAUQHQ010000083.1:0-10152 GCF_963517995.1 uncultured Campylobacter sp. | reverse complement strand
CTACGTAGAGCTGAGCTACTTGCGCTTGAGTTACTGCCATGTGGACTCCTTTTAATGTTCTTAGTTATGGTTTGACGTCTTAAAGGCGGGTTAAATTTAAGCTTGGAATGCTTTATAAACCGGCAAATCGGCGCTAGACATATAGATATTTGATACCTAAATTTAGCGTGCGTTACGGTTTAAAAACCTTTTAAGAATACGTGCGATTATATCAAAAAAATATAAAAACCAAATTTATCGGTAAGAATAGAAAATACGATTTAGTTAGATTTAGGCAGAGTTGCCGCAAAAACCGCTAATCTCGGTACGCGGTTTTATAGCGGTGCCGCGACGAATGTATATACAAGGTTGTTAGTCTATAATTTGACGCTAAAACAGATTATTAAGTTGGGTTTTGTCAAAATACCTTTAGCCATTTAGGCATACGAGTAAATTTTATCGATGCAAGGCTGATGATTTTGTAGCTTGATTGGTTTTTACAAAATTTGCCAAAATTTCGCTAGATCTATCAAAAACGGTCGCATCATCGCCTAACCAGGTAACTCAAACCAGGTATAACATGAACGGGCAAGTAGCTAAATTTTGCGGTTTTAAATCTCTAAACACACGAGACAAAGGGGCGAAGTTGCCGAATTTATTTTGCTTAAAATTTGACAAAATCGCTAAAATAGCCAAATCCGGCATAAGATTGTCGTTGCGTCAAGCCCGCTCCAACCAAAATCAGCAGCCGTCCAAAGCGGATAAATTTGCGAACATCAATCGTCGCATCCTTCTAAATTTTGCGCCTGAGCGGCGAAAAATGTATCGCTGTGGATATTTTCAAAAGCGGCCTTTAGCGAGACAAAAAGCTTTGGATTTTGCTTTTCTAAATTTGCCAAAAGCTCCTTGGTTTCGGCTCTAGCGTGAGGCATCTTGATATCAAATCGCATCGCCGGACACGCCTCGTCGCCGATAACCGTAAGCCCGTTTCGCACGGCGTTTTCGCGTAGCTGCCGCTCACGCACGAATATAAACGGCCTAATAACCTCGATCCCGTTTGCCGCGACGTATTTTGGAGCAAGCGTTCGTAGCGCGCCGTTATAAGTAAAATTCATAAAAAAGCTCTCGACCGCGTCGTCGAGGTGGTGGGCGATGGCGAGCTTGTTAAAGCCGTGCTCGAGCGCGTAGGTGTAGAGATAGCCGCGCCTCATACGCGAGAAAAAGCTGCAAAAGCTAGAATTTTTGCGGATCTTGTCCTTGGATATCTCAAAGATCGAGCTATCGATCACGTCGTGCTCGATGCCGTGCTCGGCGCAGTGGCGCGTGAGGTATGCGTAGTCCTCGCCCATGCCGTAGCTTAGCGTCACGGCCTTAAACTCAAATTTTTCGGGCGTGACGTTTTGCATGTGTTTTAGCACGTGCGCGAGCGCGAGGCTGTCCTTGCCGCCGCTAAGACCGAGCAAAATTTTATCCCCGCCGCGCACCATGCGGTATCTGGCGTTAGTCTGCCCGACCTGGCGCAGCAGCCGCTTGCTAAGCTCTATCATAGCCGCTCGATCATCGCGAGCATGAACTGCGCGCTGACGTTTGCCGAGTCTTGTAAAAATTTATCGAAGTCAAACTCCGCGCTGCCGCCCGCCTCGTCGCTGATGGCGCGAAGCACGAAAAACGGCACGCCAAGACTCTCGCAAACTAGCGCCACGCTAGCGCCCTCCATCTCGGCCGCATCGGCTTTGAAGGTTGCTTTTAGCCACTCTTTTTTAGCATTATCGCAGATAAACTGATCGCCCGTGGCTATGACGCCGCCTTTTAGCTCGATGCCTTTTTCGGCCGCGACGCTAGAGGCTAATGCGTTTAGTGCGTCGTCGCTTTTGATAAAGATGCTGGTCTCGGGCACGTAGCCGTGCGGGTGTCCAAACGCCGTAATATCGACGTCGTGCTGCACGAGGCTAGTAGCGTAAAGCATATCGCCGATTTTCAAATTTGGATTTAGCGCGCCTGCGACGCCTGTAAAAAGTAGCTTGTCGGCGCCAAATTTCTCGATCATCGCGCTTGCGGTTAGAGCGGCGTTTACCTTGCCGATCTTAGAGTAGGCGATCACGAGTTCCTTGCCGCCGAAATTTGCGAGGTAAAATACGTTATTTGCGTGCTTAACCTCTTTGTAGTCCTTGATACGCTCAAGCAAAGGAGCTACCTCCTCGCGCATCGCGCCTAAGATCGCTATCATTTAAGCTCCTTTAAAAGCTCTTCAAGACTGCTAAGATCGGTGACGCTAAATGTCGGCTTCTCGGTAATTTTTTTGTTGATGCCTTTTAGCACGCTACCGCCGAACTCCACGAAAATATCGACCTCGTTTTCGATGCTTTTGATGCTTTGTTTGTATAAAACGGGGCTAACGAGCTGAGCTTTTAGCAAATTTAGCGCTTCGTCTTTTGAGCCGTAAGGCTTCGCCGACGCGTTTGAAACGACTGGGTCAAATTTAGCGGCCAACGCTGGCTCTAGCTGCGCCGTTAGCTTCTCGCTAGCACTCTTTAAAAGCGGGCAGTGGCTAATGACGGACATATTTAGAGGCAACACGCGCTTAGCACCAGCTTCTTTAAACGCTGACTCAAATTTAACGATGTCCTCTTTTAGACCCGCGATCACGATCTGACCGTCGCAGTTGTAGTTCGCGGCGTAAATTTGACGGCCGTCCGCTTGCGCGTTTTTGCAGATTTGCTCGACCGTCTCGTCGCTAAGACCCAAAATAACGCTCATCGTTACGTCTTTGCCCGCGCAGTCCTCTTGCATAAATTTACCGCGCAAATTTACGATCCTAAGCGCATCAACAAAATCAAACGCTCCGCTAACCGCAAGCGCGCTAAACTCGCCCAAAGAGTGCCCAAGCGCAAATTTAGGCTTAAAATTTACGCTTTGCTTTAGCGCGAGATAGCACATAAGCGAGTTTAAAACGATAGCAGGCTGGGTAAATTCGCTCCTATTTATAAGATCGTTTTCGTTGAAAAGTAGATTTGAAAAGTCGATTTTTAGGCTGTCGCTTGCATTTTGCAAAAGCTCGGCGGCCGGGCGGAAATTTTCGTAAATCTCCTTACCCATACCGACGCTTTGCGAGCCTTGTCCGGGAAATATAAACGCTGCTCTCATCTAGGCTCTCTTAGTGGCAGCCGCATCCGCCGTCGCCGTGGTGGTGACCGTGGTCATGGTGTCCGTGTCCGCAGCAACCGCCCTCGCCGTGATGATGGTCGTGATCGTGTCCTCCGCATCCGCATGCGTGAGCACCGGCTACCATGCCCGTAGCTATCTCATCCTCAGTAGCGTCGCGTCTGTCGAAAATTTGAACCTTAAACTCCAAATCTTTGCTCGCATAAGGGTGGTTAAAATCAACTGTCACGTCGTCCTCGCTGATAGATTTTACTATCACGCGTACGCTCTCGCCGTGCTCGCCTTGACCAAAAAGCTCCATACCCTCTTTTAGCTCTATGCCCGCAAATTGCTCTTTAGGTAGCATCTGAACGGCGCTAGAGTCGTACTCGCCGCAAGCTTGCGCAGCCGGGATAACGATAACCTTCGTTTCGCCTTTGTTTAGTTTTAGAACCTCTTCCTCTAACTTCTCGATGATATGACCGCGACCCGTTAAAAAAGAAATCTCTTGCCCCACTTGCATATTGGACTCTAAAATTTCGCCCGTTTTTGCATCTTTTAGCTCATAAAACATAGCTATAACTTGTTCTTTCACGTTTTTCTCCTATTTATGAAAATAACGTGATTATATCGTTAAATTTATTAAAAAAGTTTTAGTTTCGAGTGGGTGCGGCTTTGGCTTCTTTACTGTCGGGATAGCCTAGTTTTAGCGCTTTGTAAAATTTATTTGCGCTTGCCGTGTCTTTTATCTTATCAAAGCTGATAGCTGTGTGATAAAGAAGTTTTGGGGTATAGTCGGCTTTGTCGTATAGCTGAATGCTCTGCTGATAGTATTTTATAGCGTTGTTATAGGCTTTTTGCTGGTATGCTATCTCGCCGAGATAAAAATTTGCCATTGCAGGCTTATGATCTTTGCTTAAAAGATACTCGTATCTAGCCTTTGCGTCGTCGAGTTTACCTGCGTCAAATAGCTTTTTGGCTTCGCTTGCCACATCTTGATTTTTTTGTTTAGTAAAATCAGTCTTTGGAGTTTGCGACTCGGCGACCGGACTATTGCTATCTACCGGTTTGTCTTCATCGTTTTTTTTTGTGGTAGTAGGCGCTACGTTGCTCTTATCTATCAAAGCACCCATATCTTTAAGGGCTTTGGTGATTTTAGCATTATTGGCTTCTTGTATTTTTCGACTTTCTTCTACGTATTTTTTAAGCTCCTCAAAATCGCTTTTTGCGGTAGAATTTCCGTCGTTTCCTTCAAGATCGTTTAGTCTTTTTTCTATCCTAGATATTCTTGAATTTAGCCCGTCTAAAACGCTTTGCAAGCCTTCTAGGCGCTCTTGCATAGCATTTAAATTTGACTCGACATCACCCATATTTCTACTTAGGTTTTCTACGTTTTGTCTATTTTTTAGAAAGGTTTTTTCATTATCAGTCAAACCGTAGGGACTAGAGCTATCTAAATTTCCAGCATCAAATACCGAAATTTCATTGGAAGCAGAATAAGAGAGCGTGACTCCCGCAAAAAGAGCCACGATAGTTTTTAAATTTGTCATAAATCTAAATTATGGAAGAACTTTAAATTCAGCGCGTCTGTTTTGAGCGTCGCAAGCTTTTGATTTGTCTGTGCAAACGGGATTGCTTTCGCCGTAACTTACAACCATTATTCTATCTGCATTAACACCTTGTTTTACTAGAGCGTCTTTGGCAGCTTTCGCTCTTTTTAGACCAAGCGCATAGTTGTATTCATCGGTACCCCATTCGTCGCAGTTACCTTCTACTTTTACAGAAAGGCTTTGAGCGTCCGCTTGATTAAACAAGCCTGCATTTGTATTGATAACAGACTGCATATCGCCTTTGATATTAAATTTATCAAAGTCAAAATACACAGTTTGAACTTGACCTTCGATGCTTGAGATTAACTGTTGTAATCTCTCGCTATCGCTCATCATATTATCGCTTGAGTTCATACCGCCCGTATTTTGATTGGCATCGGCGCTCATATCAACTTCAGGGGTTTTAGAGCTACAACCGCTCAACAATAAAGCTGCCACAGCAGCAGAAGCTAAAACTACTTTTTTCATTTTCATCCTTTTTATAAGATTTAATCGCTATTATATCATAAAATTTACTAAATATTACCAATCAATCGACTGAATTTTACCGATTTTTAATGGAAATTGAAAACTTTTGTTCTCATTCACTCGAATTATGCCTAAAGAACTCTGCCCGCCGAGCTCTTTTATAAATACTACGCTTTGTCCGTCGCTAGAAAATCTAGGATACAAATTTTTTCCGCTTGCGGTAAGCTGTCTAATGTAATCGGTTTGAGTAGAAATCATATAGATATTAAAATCCCTCGTGCCAAAACTGCTCTTGCCGTCTTCCCTACTTGAATAAACTATATAGTTTTGATAAGTGCTGACGGAGTTGTTATTTTTACCGTGAAAAACCATCTGCTCAAAACCGCTTCCGTCGACGTTTTGAGCAAAAACATTCGGATAGCCGAGCCTATCTGAAACAAAAACTACGCGCCTATCTCCGTCTACGAAATTGCCGTTAACGTCGATACCGCTGTAGTTTGTTATCTGCGATAATCTTCTTGAATTTAAATCATATATATAGATATCGGGCTGATCTTGAGGCGCCATAGTTAGCAAAATTTTATCGCCGTTTTGACTAACGTCGGAGGCTATAAGCATACCGCCCTTGCTATCTAAAATTTTAGTTTTTTGGCCGCTTGCGACGTCGTACCTATATAGCACTAAATTTTTACCGCTATAATCAGAGTAGTAAAACGCTCTCTGGTCGGCTCCTATCCATTTAGGAAATATATTTAAACCGCCGCGTACAAGTACTTTTTGATAGGTTAGAGTATAGTCGGCTATAACGATCTCGCTTTGTTTTGAGCCTGTTCCCTTGGCGAAAATGATAAATTTCTCCATCCAGTTAACCGGAGGCATTTTCAGCTCGTTAATAAGCTCGACTATCGCTTTATGCGCGATAAACGGATACTTTGCTCCGTCGTTCATATTATAAATTTTCTCGTACTGAGTAGTTGCCGTTTTGGCGTTTATAAGCTTAACTCTTAAAGTAAGAGGCGAATTTGGCGAGCCTTCAAGTGCATATCTAAAAATTAGTTGTGCGCCCTTTTCACTCATAACGTTCGTATTTGAGTCGCCTTCATAACTACTGGCGATATACTCATCCACGACCTCAAAATCAGAGCTTACCTTTAGGTCTCCCAGCATAATTTTGTGAAATTTGCCCTTAAAAGTTTGATCTCCGACGGCCGTAGTGGCGTCTTGAAGCACGATTTTTGGTAGGGCCATGCCCTTGTTGACGACCGAGATAGTGGCATCAACGGCAAAAAGCCAACTCACAAAAGTAAGAAAAAGTAAAATTTTCTTCATTGTTCCTCCGTTATTCTAGTTTGTCTTGCAATTTAGTTCCGAGCCTAACGGCTCTGCCTATCTGAGTAGGCGGCGGAAATTTCTCAGAAGTCATACGCTCTAAGAAATCTCTAACTTTGTCGTTAAATTCGCTATTATACGATAACTTTTTTATATCATAACTAAACGATCCGTCAATGTCGATGACAATCTCAACCTCCGCCTCATCGCTAGAATCAGCTTTATAAGCGCTCCATCTGCTCTGCAAAATTCTGCTAATCATGCCAAAATATTCGTTATATTCACCTGTCATTTGCGACTTTGGAGTTTTGGCAACCTGATCTAAAGTAAGCGCATTAATTACATCGCTAGCCTTTTTTTGCTGGCTTTTTATTTGGACTTTTTCTGGTTTTTTGCGACTTTGCTCTTTGGGTTGCTCTTTCTTCTTAGCAACCTTATCCTCTTTTAGTTTAGAGGTATCGATACTGCCAAACAGATCCTTTAAATTTGGCTCTTCGACTTTTTTTTCTTCAGGCTTTGGCGGTACAGGATCAGGCTCAGGCGGCTTGTTGGTGGTATCAGGTTTGGGTTCTTCTTTTTTAACCTCTTCCTCTTTTTTTATAGGCTGGGGTTTTTCCTCTTTTACGACCTCTTTTTTAGGCTCTGGTGCTTTTACGGTAACATCCGGTTCACGCTCGACTATCATGATATCCATAAAGGCATCTTTGGTATCGGTATATTTTTTCGGCTCTTCCTTAAAATATGTAAGCTTGATAAAAATACCGATTATTATGCAAAGATAAAGAAAAGTCGACAGCACAAAGTAGCCGGAAGTGTTAAATTTGAGATCAAATTTATCCATTAGTCTGAAGCGCTACCTTTGTAAAACCAGCGTTTTTTACGCTTTTTAAAACAAACATTACATCGTCATATATGAGAGTTTTATCGGCCTTGATGTAAACAGGCGAATTTTTATCGTATCTTGCTCCGATGAGTACGATATTATCGGGAAGCTCACGCAAATCCATAGTGCTTTGATCTATCCTAACCTTTTTTGTAGCATCCACGATAACGGTTAAATCCTTTTTTTGGGCTGAAGAGGCTTTGGTCTTTGAGCCGTCCGGCAATAAAATTTGTTCATCGTAAACAATGGTAGGCGTAGTAACCATAAGAATCGCCAGCAAAACTAGCATAATATCCACGAGCGGAGTTATATTTAACTCCGGGGTTTCGTCAAGATTTATCATTGATCTTCTTTAAGCGTTACGAGAATATCCACCTCTCGCTTAATCACGCCCATAAGCTCGTAAGCTTTCCTCTTGATAAGCAAGCTAAACGTATAAGCCGGTATCGCTACAAATATACCTGCCCCGGTTGCCACTAGCGCCTCGCTGATGGCAGGAGCTATAACGTTTAGAGAAGAATTTCCGCCGCCTTGTCCAAGCTGAGAAAAGGTCTCCAAAATAGAAACCACCGTGCCGAAAAGTCCGATAAAAGGCGACGTAGAGGCAACTATACTAAGCCAAGTAATACCGCTGGTTGCATTTCGCTCAGCGATACTAACGGCGACCGATAGCTTCTCTCTAGATATCGAGCCGCTTACGAACCGTTTTAAAATGGATTCGTTTAAAACATGTTTAGACCCGCCCATTAATAGCGACTCAAGAGCATTTTGTTCTTTTTTTTGCCATGATCTAAGCCCTGCCATACGAGAAAATAGTATAGTAAGGCTTATAATGAAATAAAAAGAAAGCCAGCTAAGCACGAATATAGTAATAAAACTACTTCTAGATAAGTAGTTTAAAAAAATATCAAGTCCAGCCACTATCTTGCCCGAGCCATACTGTCTAATTTTGCCACAGTAGCAGCCATAGCGTTGTTCTCACTACTCATGCCAGCAATTAAATCCTTCGCCTTTTGCAATGAATTTGCTATCTCGCTCTCAGAATTTCCCGACACGTAAACAGCGCCGTCGGCAAGGATAGTTGCCTTGCCTTCGTTTATCTCGGCATACCCCCAGTTTATTGCGACGGCATCATGGCTTTTATCTTCGCTCTCGATATCTATAACCCCAGCCTTTAAAAGCGATATAAGCGAGGCGTGTCCGGGCAAAACCCCAAACTCGCCCTCGCTACCCGGCAAAATCACGCTTTTGATATCATTTGAAAACACTAAACCCTCAGGCGTAACGATTTCTAAATGTAATTTACTCATTACTTCTCCTTTAAATTTAGGCTTTAAATTTCTCGGCTTTCGCTATCGCTTCGTCGATATTTCCTACCATATAAAATGCGTTTTCTGGCAAATCGTCGTATTTTCCTTCCAAAATTCCCTTAAAGCCGGCGATATTTTCCTCAAGGCTTACGTATTTACCGGGGCTTCCTGTAAACACTTCGGCAACAAAGAACGGCTGAGATAAAAATCTCTCAATCTTTCTAGCGCGGTCAACGGTAACCTTATCTTCTTCGCTAAGCTCGTCCATACCGAGAATCGCGATGATATCTTGAAGGTCTTTATATTTTTGTAAAACCGCCTGTACACCGCGAGCTACTTTATAGTGCTCGCCGCCCAAAATTTGAGGATCAAGCATTCTTGATGTCGAATCAAGCGGATCTACCGCAGGATAAATTCCCTTTTCTGCAATAGCTCTGTTTAGAACGGTAGTCGCGTCAAGGTGCGCGAATACGGTCGCAGGAGCCGGGTCGGTAAGGTCGTCAGCAGGAACGTAAACAGCCTGAACCGATGTGATCGAGCCTTTTTTAGTTGACGTAATTCTCTCCTGGAATTTACCCATTTCGCTCGCCAAAGTCGGCTGATAACCAACGGCTGACGGGATACGCCCAAGAAGTGCCGACATCTCTGCACCGGACTGAGAGAAACGGAAGATGTTATCAATAAACATCAAAACGTCAAGTCCCATCTCGTCGCGGAAGTACTCGGCCATTGTTAGACCTGTTAGGGCGATGCGGTTTCTTGCTCCCGGCGGCTCGTTCATCTGACCGTAGCACAAGGCGACTTTATCCAAAACGTTACTCTCTTTCATCTCGTGATAAAGGTCGTTTCCTTCGCGCGTTCTCTCGCCGACGCCGGCAAATACGGAGTAACCGCTGTGTTTAAATGCGACGTTGTGGATAAGCTCCATGATAATAACCGTCTTACCGACGCCGGCACCGCCGAATAGTCCGACTTTACCACCCTTTGCGTAAGGAGCCAAAAGGTCAACTACCTTGATGCCTGTTTCAAAGATTTCACTCTTCGTGCTTTGCTCTTCGAACGGTGGAGGATCGCGGTGGATAGACCATTTTTTGTCAAATTCTACACCCTCACCCTCGTCGATCAAATCGCCGACGACATTAAAAATTCTTCCCAAAACTTTTTCGCCGACCGGGACGCTAATAGGTGCACCAAGGGCTGTAGCCTCAAGGCCTCTAATTAAGCCTTCACTCATGTCCATAGCGATAGTTCTTACGCGGTTATCGCCAAGATGCGCGGCAACCTCTAGAACGAGTCTATTTTGCTTGCCCTCAACCTCGAATTTTACTTCGAGGGCTTCGTTAATCTTGGGTAAATAATCCGCGAAATCGACGTCGACTACCGGACCCATTACCTGAGAAATGATACCTTTCATCCATACTCCTTAATTATT
>NZ_CAUQHQ010000082.1:0-10221 GCF_963517995.1 uncultured Campylobacter sp. | reverse complement strand
CAAGCTTTTCAAGCTCGGTTATAAAATAGGTTGCAAGAGCTTTGACGGCAGCTTCTTTATCTCGATGTGCGCCGTTCACCGGTTCTTCTATAACATCGTCTATCAAATTTAAATTTTTTAAGTCGTCGGCGGTTATTTTTAAGGCTTTTGTAGCCTGTTCTTGTTTTAAAGGATCATTCCAAAGTATCGCTGCACAGCCCTCTGGAGAGATGACCGAAAAAACCGAATTCCTCATCATAGCAAGTTTGTCAGCAACGCCTATGGCTAGAGCGCCACCGCTTCCGCCTTCGCCTATAACGACGGCTATCATCGGCGTTTTTAAATTTGCAAATTCAAATAAATTTCTAGCTATCGCCTCGCTCTGACCGCGCTCCTCAGCAGCAACGCCCGGATACGCGCCGGGAGTATCTATCAAAAATAGTATTGGGAGTCCAAATTTTTCAGCCATTTTAGCTATTCGTAAAGCTTTGCGGTAACCTTCGGGATGAGGCATACCGAAATTTCTTTTTAGTTTATTTTTGGTTCCTCGACCCTTTTGCTCGCCTATTACGACGACTTTTCTAGAGCCTATATAGCCGATAAAACAAACTATCGCCGCGTCGTCGCGATACGCTCTATCGCCGTGCAACTCGTAGTAATCCCTCATCATACCTTTGATGTAATCAATAGCATAAGGACGATCTGGGTGTCTTGCCAAAGCAAGGCGCTGAAACTCGTTAAGGTTTTTGTAAATTTTAGCAGTCTCTTTTTCTAAATTTTTATTTAGAATTTCCACCGCATGCTCATCGCCGCGAATTCTTGCATTTGCGATGTCGTCGTCTATTTGCTTGATACTTTGCTCAAAGTCTAGATAACTTGCCATTATATCTTCTTAAATACGATAGAGCCGTTAGTGCCGCCAAACCCGAAAGAGTTACTCATAACGGCGTTTAGCTCAGCTTTTCTAGCTAGATTTGGCACGTAGTCCAAGTCGCATTCTTCATCTTTAGTCTCGTAGTTTATGGTAGGCGGTATGAGACCTTCTTGCATAGCCATTATAGAGATAACCGCTTCTATCGCGCCGGCTGCGCCTAAACAGTGCCCGGTTTGCCCCTTGGTCGAGCTAACCGGCGGTACGCTATCTCCGAAAAGAGCCTTAAGGGCGGCCGTTTCATTTCTGTCGTTCGTCGGAGTCGATGTGCCGTGCGCATTTATATAGTCGATTTTTAAATTTCCGGCCATTTTAAGAGCTTTTTTCATAGCAGATAGCGGCCCTTCAAGCGAAGGCGAAGTGATATGATACGCATCGCCGCTCTCGCCAAATCCTACAATCTCGGCGTAAATTTTAGCCCCTCTAGCCTTTGCGCTCTCATATTCTTCAAGCACGAGCGCGCCGGCTCCTTCTCCCATGACGAAGCCGTCTCTATCCTTATCAAATGGACGAGAGGCATGCTGGGGATCATCGTTTCTAGTAGAGAGCGCTTTCATAGCGGCAAACCCGCCTATTCCTACTCCACAAACCGTAGACTCGGAACCTACGACTAGCATCTTTTGAGCCTCACCGATCATTATAGTCTTAGCCGCTTCGATTATGGCGTGAGTAGATGCCGCACATGCCGTTACGCTAGAGATATTAGGCCCTTTTAAGCCGTGCTCTATCGAAACTATACCGCCTAGCATATTTACTAGAGCAGAAGGTATAAAAAACGGAGAAATTCGTCTTGAACCTTTTTCGAGCAAGGTATTGGAATTTTTTTCGATATTAGGCAAACCGCCTATGCCTGCAGCGGAGCTAACGCCGAAATTCTCAGCGTCAAATTCGCCGAAATTCGCATCAGCCATGGCTTCTTTAGCTGCCCTTAGCCCAAGCTGAATAAATCTATCGACCTTTTTGACTTCCTTTGCATCCAGTACCGTAAGCGGGTCAAAGTCCGTAATCTCGGCAGCGATCTGAACGGGAAAATCGCTCGCGTCAAAAGAGGTTATCTTTTTTACGCCGGTTTTACCTTCGCAGATAGCCTTAAACGAGCTATCTTTATCAAGTCCCAAAGCGTTAATCATCCCAATGCCGGTTACTACGACTCTTTTCAAGGCTACTCCTTGCAAAAACTTATTTATTTAGGTTCTCGATGTAGGTTACGACGTCGTTTATAGTGATTAGTTTCTCGGCGTCGCTATCAGGTATCTCTACTTCAAATTTCTCCTCAAGCGCCATAACGAGCTCAACTACGTCAAGCGAGTCTGCGCCTAAATCTTCGATAATCTTAGACTCAAGCTTTACCGCATCCGGAGCCACACTTAGTTGCTCAACCACTACGTCTCTTACGTCATCAAATACTGCCATTTTCTTCTCCTAAAAATTAAAAATTTCGTGATTTTAGTATATTTTAGCTTAAAATTTCGCAAAAACGCAAAATTTACGCGTTTACATATATAGTCCGCCGTTGATTTTTAGCGTCTCACCGGTCACGTAGCTAGCGTGATCGCTTAGCAAAAATGCCACAGCTTCGGCCACTTCGCTGGCACTTCCAAATCTTTTTAGCGGGATGTTGTCGCTGTAAGTTTTTTTGATCTCGTCGCCCAGCTCGCTCGTCATATCCGTCTCGATAAAGCCCGGAGTTACGCAGTTAAAGCGGATATTTCTCGCCGCGCCCTCTTTGGCGAAACTTTTGTTCATCGCGATCATTCCGCCCTTGCTAGCAGCGTAGTTTGCTTGCCCTGCGTTGCCCATCTCGCCCACGATCGAGGCTACGTTTACGACGGCACCGAAGCGTTTTTTGCTCATTACTTTTAGCGCCTCGCGGCATCCGATAAAGGCCGAGGTTAAATTTGCGTTTATCACGCCGGTAAAATCCTCCGTCTTCATGCGAAGCGCGAGCTTGTCGTTTGTGATACCGGCGTTATTTACGAGGTAGCTTAGCTCGCCGTCGGCGTCCGCGATCAAATTTATCGCTTTTACAAACTCGTCCTCGTCCGTCGCATCAAATTTAACCACCGCGGCCTGCCCGCCGTTTGCTATGATTTCAGCTTGCAATGCATCGGCGATTTCTGGCTTTGAGCGGTAGTTTATCCAGACTTTTAGTCCCATTTGCGCCAGGGTTTTGGCTATCTGCGCGCCGATACCGCGACTAGCTCCCGTGATTAGCACGTTTTTTCCGCTAAATTTCATTTTTTCTCCTTAATTTTAAATTTGGCCCGCATTTTATCAGACGAAAGCTAAAAAGCCTTTTACTGAAAATTTATATAGTTTTAAAACAGCGCCTCGTCCATTTCGGCGGGTTTTTTGATACCCATCAGCGCTAAAACGCTCGCGGCGATATTGTTTAGACCGCCCGCTTTTACCGCCTTTACACCCTCGCCCATCACGAAGCAAAATACGTCAAAAGTCGTGTGGTTGGTTAGCAGATTACCCTGCGCGTCCTTCATCTGCTCGCAGTTGCCGTGGTCGCTCGTGATGATTAGCGCGTAGTTTTTCTCTTTTGCCTTTGCCACTATGCGCCCTAACGCCGCATCCACGGCCTCGACCGCCTTTACCGCCGCGTCAAATTCGCCCGTATGCCCGACCATATCGCCGTTTGCGAAATTTACCACGATAAAATCCTGCCCGTCATCCACGCCTTTTAGCACCGCCTCGCACACGGCCTGCGCGCTCATTTCGGGCTTTTCGTCGTAGGTTTTGACCTTAGGGCTTGGCACCAGTACCCTAGTTTCGTTTTGGGCGAGCTCCTCGACGCCGCCGTTAAAGAAAAACGTCACGTGAGCGTATTTTTCGGTCTCGGCGGTGTGCAGCTGCGTTAGGCCGGCGTTTGCGACGACTTCGGCAAGGGTATTTTTTAGCTTTTCGTTTTCAAATAATACGGGAAAGGCGAAATTTGCGTCGTATTCGGTCATCGTGAGTAGATTTTTGACGATGAACGGGCGCGCGAATTCGCTAAAATTTTCATCGCCCAAAGCCGCCGCGATCTCGCGCACGCGGTCGTTTCGGAAATTTATAAATATCACGCCGTCATCCTCGCCGATGCCGCCAAAATCCCCAAAACTAGCCGGCACGATAAACTCGTCCGTCACGCCTGCCTCGTAGCTTTGCATGACGTATTCTAGCGGCGACACGGTTTGCGCGTTTTCTCCGCGCGTCATCGCGTCGTAGGCCGTTTTCACGCGCTCCCAGCGCTTGTCGCGGTCCATCGCGTAAAATCTACCGCTAACGCTAGCTAGCTTAAAGCACCCGCTTTGCGCCTTTTCTTGCAGCGATTTTATGAACGCCAGTCCGCTTTTTGGGCCTACGTCGCGACCGTCGGTTATCGCGTGAGCGCACACCTCGCAGCCGTTTGCGACCGCAATGGAACACATCGCGTCAAAGTGGCTTAGATGCGAGTGCACGCCGCCGTCGCTGTAAAGCCCGACGACGTGGACGCGTTTGCAAGTTTTAAATAAATTTAAAAGCTTTTCGCTTTTGGCTAGCGAGCCGTTTTCAAAACCGAGCGAAATTTTGACCAAATTTTGATACAAAACCCGCCCGCTGCCGATACACATGTGCCCGACCTCGCTGTTTCCCATCTGTCCGTCGGGTAGGCCCACTGCTAGGCCAGAGGTTTTTATGAGCGCGTTTGGGACGTTTTTAAATAGCCAGTCGTATGTTGGCTTTTTTGCCGCTGCAAATGCGTTAAATTCGCTACTTTCATTGTATCCGATGCCGTCTGTGATCACCAAAATAGTTTTTTGAGCCATTTTTAAATTTTTGCCTTAAATTTAGATATTTTTTAACGGCATTATACTAAAATTAGCCTTTTTTAAAATAAAGGCTTTTATGTTTTACTATATTTATGAATTGTTAAATTTTAATATCTTTCAATACATCACCATTCGCGCGGGCTTTTCGTTTTTCATCGCATTTTGCTTGACCGTTTGGGCGCTGCCTAAATTTATCGCGTGGGCAAAGGCCAAAAACGCCGCCCAGCCCATCTACGAGCTAGCTCCGCAAACGCACCAAAAAAAGGCCAAAACGCCGACGATGGGCGGGCTGGTTTTTATCGGAGCGGCGCTTACGGCGAGCGTGATCTGCGCGAGATTAGATAACGTTTTCGTCTTCGCCTCGCTTGTCTGCCTTGCGGGCTTTACGGCGCTTGGGTTTAAGGATGATTTTCGCAAAATCTCAGGCGGCAAAAACCACGACGGACTAAGCCCCAGAGCCAAGCTTGCCGCGCAAATTTTAATCGCTCTGGCCGTTTCTTTGATGCTGTATTTGCAGGGCGAGCTGGGGAGCAAATTTTATCTACCGTTTTACAAATTTGCGGTGCTTGATCTAGGCGTTTTTGCGGTCGCGTTTTGGACGCTCGTCATCGTCGCGGCCTCAAACGCGGTAAATTTAACCGACGGACTAGACGGGCTAGCTACGGTGCCTGCGGTATTTTCACTGCTGACTTTGGGTGTATTTGCCTACATCTGCGGACACGCGGTCTTTAGCTCGTATTTACTTTTGCCCAAGATCGCGGGCGTGGGCGAGACTGTCGTAGTGGCTGCCGCCCTGATCGGCTCTCTGATGGGATTTTTGTGGTTTAACTGCCATCCGGCCGAGGTTTTTATGGGCGACAGCGGGAGCCTCAGCGTAGGCGCATATATCGGACTCATGGGCGTGATGACGAAAAACGAGATCCTGCTCATCATCATCGGCTTCGTCTTTGTCATGGAGACTTTGAGCGTGATTTTGCAGGTCGGAAGCTTTAAAATTTTTAAAAAGAGAATTTTTCTCATGGCGCCGATACACCACCATTTTGAGATAAAAGGCTGGGTGGAAAATAAGATCATCGTGAGATTTTGGCTCATCGCCGTTTTGGCGAATTTAATCGCGCTGACTGCACTAAAAATCAGGTAAATTTAATAAGGAGAATTTAATGAGAGCGCAGATAGAGCCGGATTACGAGACGGCTAGAAAAAGATACGACGGGATTTTGGAGAAAATTTTAGCCTATACGGACTACTGCGACGAACACGGCGACGAGAGCGGCGAGAAATATCGCGAGCTAGAAAACGAGCTACACGCAATCACGGGTAAAGATATGAGTAAATTTGACCTGTGGGAGTGGTGGGAGGCCGACGGGGCTGAAAATTTAGCCTTTGATATCGCGCTTCCGGAGCCTCGCCTCGTGCCCGATATCACAAAGGACGAGCTGCGCGAGATCGTGGAGCGTATGACGAGTTTTGAGCCGCAAGAGAGCGATGACGAGTTTTTGGACGAGTTTTACGATCGTCCGAATTTCGCTTGTGAGGGCGGATATTTTACCGAGTTTTTAAAGCTAAATTTTAAAGATACTTATGATGTTAAACTTTTTACCAGACACAAACGAAACGGCGTAATCACCGAGCTGGACGCGGAGGAAATAACGCAAATTTTATGGGGCAAAAGGGCGTAAAAAGGAGCAAAAATGAGAAAATCGCTATTTGGCTACGGCGGCACGACGCGCGCGATAGCAAAAAACTTCGGCAAAGAGGGCGGCTGGGATATCTACGACGATAAATTTAGCGAGATCTCAAGCGACGAATGGGACAACGCCCTACTACCGCCAAACCTTTTCATACCAGAAAAAAGCGGCTTAGAGATACCTAGCCCCGGCTTCCCGCCGAGCCACGAGCTGGTTAAAAAAGCGCAAAATCTCATCAGCGAGTACGACTATTTTTATAAAATTTACGGCGGCAAAATGCCCTTTACCGTCTGGATCAGCGGCACGAACGGCAAAACCACGACGACGAAGATGACGCAGCACCTGCTGGCGCGCTACGGCTCGGTAATGGGCGGCAACGTCGGAGTTCCGCTCGCAGACCTTGACATAAACGCCAAAATTTGGGTGCTAGAGACCAGCTCCTTTACGATGCACTACACGAACATTGCCGTGCCCGGCATCTACGCGCTTTTGCCTATCACGCCCGATCACCTCAGCTGGCACGGCGACTTTGCGCAGTATGAGCGCGCCAAGCTAAAACCGCTAGCAACGATGGGCGAAAACGCGGTCGCGATCCTGCCTAAAATTTACGCCCAGACGCCGACTAAAGCAAAGGTGATAAGCTACGAAAACGAGGCGGATTTGGCCCGGTTTTGCGGCGTAAATTTAAACGATATCGCCTTTAAAACGCCGTTTTTAACGGACGCTCTTTTAGCGCTTGCTATCCAGAAAATTTTGCTTGACAGGTGCGACGTAGAGCTTTTAAACGGCTTTGTCATAGAGGGCAACAAGCTAGAGGAGTTTCGCGATGCGCGCGGCAGAACGTGGGTCAACGACACGAAGGCGACCAACATCGACGCGAGCATCCAAGCCGTAAAGCGATATGAGGGCAAATTTTTACATTTGATTTTAGGCGGCGACGATAAGGGCGTAGATATGCGGCCGCTTTTTGAGGCCTTGCGCGGCGCTAAGACGCAAATTTACGCTATCGGCTCAAATACGGACAAGCTAATGACGCTTGCGGGCGAGTTTAAAATCCCTGCCGTAAAATGCGAATTTTTAAACGTCGCGGTCGGCGAGATAGATAAACGCTTTAAATTTGACGGAGCCGCTAGAACTAGCGCAAATAGCGAAAATTTGGACGAAATAGCGCTCTTAAGCCCTGCCGCGGCGAGCCTCGATCAGTTTAGCAGCTACGCGGAGCGCGGGGATGAATTTAAAAAAGCGATCTTAAATTTGCAAATTTGACGCAATATTTGCGCCGCAGAGCCGCCAAATTTGAGCGACTGCCTTTAAAAATAGATTTTGTATTTTAAAAATGCGCCGAATTTTGCGTCTTTAACCGAAATTTAAGTATCAAATAGCTAAAATCACATTTCTTTATTTACGGCGTGGTTGGATAGCTCAGTCGGTAGAGCAGCAGACTGAAAATCTGCGTGTCGGCAGTTCGATTCTGCCTCTAACCACCATTTCTTTATAAATCCCGATTTTATTGATATTTCAAAGCTTTAAGGTTTGGCTAGATACCATCTTGGGTGCCATATGTTAGTAATTTTTCTATTTTTAAAGCTAGAACTATACTATAAAAATATATGATAAATCTAGAATATCTTAGACTCGATTAAACTCAAGCTAATTCTTAGCCGCTGTTTTGCCTTTCTATACACGTAACGTATTATATGAATTTTGGAAGGATGGATACACTCTTTGATAGAAACGTCGCTTCGTAAGTGCTTTGATTATTTCGTATCTCTACTGCTATTATATATAATTGATAGCTATGCTTTAAAACTACAAATACAACTAAATCATAGCAAAAACGTACTCTTTAAATGAGGATTTTATACGGTCATCATTACGCTATACTTTGATCTATATTTAGTATAACGCCATCTGTTTATAATAATAAAGCAAACCACAACTTCCTATGCTTAGCTCTGCTTTGTTTGATACTAATAGGATGCGCTCTCTTTAGAAGAAAACTCATTTAGAAGTTTTTAACTTCATGAGCCTTTATGTTATATAATAGGTAGATGGTGACCCATACGAGACTCGAACTCGTGTTACCAACGTGAGAGGCTGGTGTCCTAACCGCTAGACGAATGGGCCGACAAAGGATACAAAACGTAAGTTGGATTATAACCAAATAAACTTAAACTAAGATTGTTTGAGGCGTTTACAGTTACCGTAAAAGCATGATATGTTTTTTGGCATACCACGATCTCTCAAACATTCCAATAGAAACTATGACAAAATATTCTAAATTTTACTGTTCGTCTCTTCATTGTTATTTTATCCAAACCTCGGTTAGCTACGCTAGTAGATACGTCTTAAATTTGCATATCTCTCGCCGCTACTTACTCAAAAAGCCTAAAAACGGACGAAGTAAAGGCTAAACATAGCCCGCTTCGTCCGCAAAAATCATCAAATTTAGCCTACTTTGACGCTATTAGTGTTTACGATATTATGCTCAAAGCCAAGCTGCTCTTTGCTAAGTCCTAGCGCAAGGCCCACTAGCTGCGATAGGTGGATGATAGGCACTCTGGCACCCGAGTTTTGCGCGTCTTGATAACGCTCCTGATAGATATCAAGCTGCATCTGGCAGAGCGGGCACGGCGTAACGATACAGTCCGCGCCATTTTCGTCAGCATTATTTACTATTTGGCTGGACATTTTTTGCACCGATTTTACGGCCGGATAGCTTGCGTGAAAACCGCAGCAGTCAAGTCTTTTTTCAAACGGTACTATTTTAGCGCCAAGAGCCTCTACGACGGTTTCAAAGCTTTTTGGATTTACCGAACTTTCGCGGTTTTGGGTGGCTTTTTCGGGGCGCAGGCTATGACAACCGTAAAATAGCGCGACCTTTAAATTTGAAAGCGGCTTAACGACTTTAGTCCTTAGCGTTTCTACGTTTTGATAAAGCACCCAAAGCAGGCTGGTTACCTCCGTAGTGCCTTGATACTGCATGTTGCCCTTAGCTAGGAAGGTATTTATCCTATCTTTTTGACCGCGGTCAAGCGCCGTTTTGGCTCTCGTTAGCGTAAGGAAGCAAGTGCTACACGTAGTTAGCACGGGCATATTCATGCCCTCAGCCAGGGCCAAATTTCTAGCGTTAGCTACCAGAGTAGCGATAGGATCGACGTCTTGAGCTTGCGTGGCGCCGCAGCAGCTCCAGCCTTTGATCTCGTGTAGTTTGATGCCCAGTATCGGCGCGATGGCCTCCAGCGAGATTTTAGACTCTTTTGCCGCTTGACTTAGGACGCATCCCGGGAAAAAAGCAAATTCGTTTTGTGCGCTCATCTTTTACTCCTTATCCGCGGCGGCGCGCGCGGCTTTTATCATTTCTACCAAATCTTTATGACCCTCGATGTCCTCTTCGCCGAATATATGCAAAGGATTCATCTTTCCCGCACCCATCAGTTTTAGCGCGATATCGGTTTTGCTTACGGCCATGGCGCCTTCGCTTCTAAGGGCGAGTAAAATTTCATTTAGCCTGCCCGAGCCATCTACCAGGTCGGTAAGGAAGGCGTTAGCGTGATCCGGGCCTTCGCCGGTATTTATGCCTTGTTTTTGCGTAAAGACTCTAAGCGCAGCTATATCGTCGGCTGCGCTGATACCTTTAGGGCAGCGGTCGGCGCACTCTTGGCAGTGCACGCAGTTCCACAGACCGCCTAAAACCGCGGCCTTGGCGTGCAGCATCGGGTCTTTACCCCTAGAGTCAAACGTCGCTCTGTGCGCGTGAGTGAAAACGAAAGGCTCCATATAGTCGCTGCTATCAGCCGTTAGTTTGCTGCACTCCGACGCG
>NZ_CAUQHQ010000081.1:0-10336 GCF_963517995.1 uncultured Campylobacter sp. | reverse complement strand
AAAATTTCGTAAGATAAAAATGATATAATTCCAAAATCCTTTCAATGATTGGGGATATAGCTCAGCTGGGAGAGCGCTTGAATGGCATTCAAGAGGTCGGCGGTTCGATCCCGCTTAACTCCACCATTAATATCTAATATTATTAACCTTCAAAAAATCTCTCAGCGCTTCATATTCACTGTTTTCAAAATATCGCCATTTACCAGGCCTTAGCATGCCAAGATCTACGCGCCCGAAACTAACGCGTTTTAGATCCATCACCTCAAGATCGAAATATCCGAAAAAGCGGCGCAGTTCGCGGTTTTGTCCCTCGTTTATCACGACTTTTAGCTTTGTAAAGCCGCCGCTGGCGCCAAAAATTTTATAGTCTAAAAACGGCCTAAATTCCATCGATTTTATCGCGGTTTTAGCATGCGCGCCCTTGGTGGCGTCCGCAGCGAAAAAACCCTCGTTCATCGCCGTTATCACTTCAGGCGTTATCTCGCCTTTTACCTTTAGATAGTATTCGCGCTCTACGTCGCTGTTCATCAGCGCAGTCGCGATCGCCGGGGCGTCCGTTAGTAAAAGTAGCCCCTCGCTAGCGTAGTCAAGTCGCCCGATACTAACAAATTTAGCAAACTGTCGGTCCAAGCCATCATAGATCGTTTTGCGTCCGCGGTCGTCCTTTTTACTAACTAACTCGCCTTTTTGTTTGTGATAAACGATCACCGTAAATTCTTTTTTTAGCCGCACGGGACGGCCATTTATCTTTACTTTATCCTCATCGCTAACACTCGTAGCTAGCTCGCTAACGACGCGACCGTTTACGCTAACTTTGCCCTGCTTTATGAGCTCGTCGGCCTCTCTACGCGAATAACTCGTGTTATGCGATATAAATTTATTTAGTCTGCTTTTTTGCATTTTATAGTCCTAAATTTGCAAGGTCGTGGATGTGCAGAACGCCTACGGGCACGCCGTTTTCCACAACGGCTAGGAGTTGGATCTTGTAGCGTTCGATAAGCGCTAACGCATCGATCGCTAACATCTCTTTATCGTTTAGCTCTTTTGGTTTTAACGTCGCGTATTTGATCGCGGCATCGTTTAGATCAAAGTCCTCTCTCATCAGCGCTCGCCTAAGGTCTCCGTCGCTTAAAATCGCATCCAAAACGCCGTCTTTATCCACGATGAGAACGGTGCCGAGTTTACCGTGCGTCATCGTATCGATAGCCTGTTTTAGGCTCGCATTCCAGCGAACTATCGGTAAATTTTCGCTTCGCATCACGTCTTTTACCTTTAAAAATAGCCTCTTGCCGAGACTTCCGCCTGGATGAAAATTTGCAAAATCCTCTTTTTTAAATCCGCGCTTTTCCATCAGACAAACGGCTAATGCATCGCCTAAGGCTAACGTTAGCGTAGTCGAGCTAGTCGGCGCGGCGTCCAGCGGGCAGGCCTCCTTGCTAACGTCAAGTTTCACAAACGCGTCGCTAAATTTGCCCAGCGTGCTAAATTTATCCCTCGTCATCGCGACTATCGGCACGCCGAAACGCTGCACGTGAGGCAGGATTTTGGTTAGCTCCTCGCTCTCGCCGCTAAAACTGATGGCTAGCAGCGTATCATCCTTGCCGATCATACCCAAATCGCCGTGCATCGCCTCGGTCGGATGCATGAAAAAGCTAGGCGTGCCCGTGCTAGCAAGCGTCGCAGCGATCTTGGCGCCCACGTGTCCGCTCTTTCCCACGCCCGTGACTACGACTTTGCCTTTGGTTTTGTATAGAACCTCAACCGCTTTTTCAAATTCGCCGTCTAAAATCTCGGCATTTCTCGTTAGCTCGTTAGCCTCCGTTCTTAACACGTTAGCGGCTATTTTTATTGTATCGATCATTTTGCGCCCTTACATCAGGTATATGATCGGCACGATGGTCGGGTATTTTTTGACTTTTCTAAATATATGCTTACGGATAACTTGGCGGATCTGGCCTTCAAGTATCCTACCGTCTTTCAAAAGCTCCTCTTTGACGTTGCTTAGATACTGCTCCAGCACGCCCTCCATCTCTTTTCTAAACTCGCCGTCTTGCTTATCTCCCACGAGTCCGTAGCTGATGACGCGAGGCTTGTTTATAAGCTTAGCGCCGTGGCGGGAAATTTGAGCGATGATCATTACGACGCCCGCTTCGGCCAAATTTTGCCTATCGATCACGACGTCGTCTGAAATTTGCTTGTTGATTTGGTTATCGATAAATACCTTGCCCGTTTTTACCGTTTTGGCGCGCTTCATGTATTTTTGGCAAATTTCCATCTGATCGCCGTCGCTCATCAGATAGATATTTCGCTCGTCCACGCCGCATGCTACGGCCGTTTCTTTATGCTTTGCGATATGGTTGTACTCGCCGTGGACCGGGAGGAAAAATTTAGGCTTTATTAGGCGCAGCATCAGTTTTTGCTCCTCTTGCGCCGCGTGACCGCTCACGTGTATCTCACTGAAGTCCTGATACGCGACGCTAGCACCTGATTTGATGAGGAAATTTAGCACCGTAGAGACGCTACTTTCGTTGCCGGGGATCGCCTTTGAGCTGATGATGATCTGATCGGTCGGCTTTATTTTGATGTATTTGTGCTCGTCGGTAGCCATGCGGTACAGCGCGCTCATCGTCTCGCCCTGAGAGCCGGTGGTAACTATCAGCACCTCGTTATCTTTAAATTTGCCGACTTCGTTAGCATCAATGAAAATTTTCTTATCAAGCTTGATATAGCCAAGCTCCATCGCCGTGTAGAGGTTGCGCTCCATGCTGCGACCGATGACGCAGACCTTGCGGTTGTATTTTAGTCCCCAATCGATCGCCTGATAGACGCGGTGGATGTTGGAGCTAAACGTGCTCATTATCACGCGGCCTTTGGCTTTAGAAAATATCGCGTCAAAGGTCTTACCCACGCTACTTTCGCTTTTAGTAAAGCCCTCTCTGTAGCTGTTCGTGCTATCGCTCATGAGGCACAGTACGCCGCGCTCGCCGTAGTATGCGAGTCTGCCAAGGTCTGTTGGGTAGCCGTCGATCGGCGTGTGGTCGATCTTAAAGTCGCCAGTGTGGATGATGGTGCCAGCCTTTGTCGTGATGGCTAGCGCGCTAGCGTCGATGATAGAGTGGGTAATGTGTATCCACTCGACCTCAAAATCTCCTATCAAATACGGCTTGCGCTTCTCCACCGAGCGGAAAAGCGAACGCTCCTGCTTTAGTCCGTGCTCTTCAAATTTGTTATTTATCATACCAAGCGGCAAGGGCGTAGCATAAATCGGAAATTTAAACTCTTTATAAAAGTAGGGCACCGCGCCGATGTGATCCTCGTGTGCGTGCGTGATGACGACGCCTTTTATCTTGTCTTTTATCTTGCGTACGTAGTCAAAGTCGGGAATAAGGATATCCACGCCGTGCATACTCTCGCTAGGAAAGCTCATACCGATATCCACGATGATCGCGCTCGTGTCGGTCTCAAATATCGTCATATTTCCGCCGATCTCGCCCAACCCGCCAAGAGGCGTGACGCGGATCCTGTGATCGGTCGAGTTTAGGTATTTCATCGGCTCGAGGCGTAGTTCATGGACGGCTTTGTTCGCCTCCATTGCGCTAGCTATATCTTGCTGCCATTGCTCGTTTCCGCTTAGCTTGGCGGGTAAATTTTTCTTCGGCTTTCGCTGTTTTTTAGGCTTAGCTTCTGCTGTTTGATTTTCGGCGTTAGCGGCTTGCTTGTTAGCGTTTTTATTTTCGCCTTGTACGCCGTTTTGGGAGTTTTGTTTGCCGTTTTTACTGCGATTTTTTTTGCCGTTTTGTTTGTTAGCGTTAGTATGTTCGCCGTTTTTGGCATGCTGTTCGCCGCCGTCAAAAGGCTCTAAAAAGAAATTATCTATCACGCTTTGACTGGCTTTTTGTTCGCCATTTTGCGCGTTTTGGTCCAAATTTTCTTGTTTATTTTTATTTCTCGGGCGAAATCTGCGCTTTTTATTGCTCTTGCCCTGAGAAACCACCGCTTTTTCTTCGTTCTTGTCGTTCATTATCTTCCTTTAAATTTTTAAATACTTCTAGATAAAGATCGACATTTAGCTCGTGCGGACGGATATTTGCGCTCAAATTTAGCAGGCTAAAAATTCGCTCGAGTTCAGACTTCTCGTAGCTTGAACTCAAATTTTTCATCAGCGTTTTTCTAGGCGCGCTAAAGGCGATTTTGAGGTAAGTTTTAAATTTTTCGTATTCAAATTTACTCTCAAATACTCCGGTTTCGCCTATTAAATTTTTACTTTTTTGCAGTTTTATAACCGAGGAAGTCACCTTCGGCGGTGGGTTAAAGCAGCTCGCATCCACGTCAAAAAGCAGCCCACAGCCGCCTTGAAGCGAGGCTAAAATCGCCAAAGAGCTAAAATCTCTATCGCCGCCTTTTGCGCTAAATTTGAGCGCGACTTCCTTTTGTATCATCACGACCAAGCCGCGACATTTCTCGTCTTCGATCGCGTTTAGGATCATCTTCGTGGCAACGTAGTAGGGCAGGTTTGCCGCTAAAAAATACGGCTCATCGCTCAGGCCGTCTTCGCTCCATTGATCTAGCGCGTCTTTGCAAAAAAGTTTCAATCGTCCGTTTTGAATTTCGTTTGCGAATTTTTTCTGCAGCAGCGCAAAAAGCTCGGTATCTATCTCGTAGCTAGTTACGCCGCAAATCCGCAAAATTCTAAATGTCAAATCACCTAAGCCAGGCCCAATTTCAACGATATTTTGCGTATCTTTGGGAATCGCTTGGATGATTTTATTTAGCGTCGCTTCGTCGTGTAAAAAATTTTGCCCGAAGCATTTTTTTGCTTTAATATTTTCCATTTTAACTCCGCAGAGTAGCGAAGCCACTCTTTACGGGCGGGAGCAAGCTCCCTGCACCCACCTAAAGCACACCGATGTTTGCGGCATCGGCGTAAATTTACCTTAAATTTTCGCCGATTCTACCCAAAAATATCTTATGTAATGATTAGATAAGTCAAATTTAGCTAAAATAAAGCCAAATTTTAGCTAAAGAAGAGCGATGAATCATTTTGCAAAACGCATAATCCCATGCCTAGACGTCAAAGACGGTCGCGTCGTAAAGGGCGTAAATTTCGTAGGTCTCGTGGATGCGGGCGATCCGGTCGAGATAGCCAAGCGATACAACGAGGAGGGCGCGGATGAGCTGTGCTTCCTCGATATCACGGCGTCGCACCTTGAGCGCGATACGATCGTGGACGTCGTAGAGCGGGTCGCGCGCGAGCTTTTTATTCCGCTAACCGTGGGCGGCGGCATACGCACGATTAACGATATCTCGCGCCTACTAAACGTCGGCTGCGACAAAATAAGCCTAAACTCGGCCGCGATCAAAAACCCGAATTTGATAGACGAAGCGGCGAATAAATTCGGCTCGCAGTGCGTCGTGGTCGCGATCGACGCAAAGAAAACGAGCAAGGGCTATAGCGTGTTTATAAACGGCGGAAGGCTAGATACCGGTAAAGACGCGCTTGCTTGGGCAAAAGAGGCGCAGGAGCGCGGTGCAGGCGAAATTTTACTCACGTCGATGGACTGCGACGGCGTTAAAAACGGCTTTGAGTTAAATTTGACGCGAATTTTTAGCGAGCTTGATATCCCCGTGATCGCAAGCGGCGGCGCGGGCAAAATGGAGCATTTTAAGGACGCATTTTTAGCGGGCGCGGACGCATGCTTAGCGGCGTCGATCTTTCACTTTAGAGAGATCGAGATTAGGGCGCTTAAAACTTATCTCAGACAAAACGGCATCGAGGTCAGACTGTGAAATTTGAGCTTAAATTTAGTGCGCAAAAGGGTAGGGCGTGATTATTTCGGCGGGGCGAAACGAGATTTTTCCATTCGCGCTACCGATGGGCGTCGGGCTAGTGGATATGAGCATAAATTTAACGGCGCTTTTGCAAAAGCGAGCTATGGTCAATGGGTGCGGTAGATACGAGCAAAATTTGACAGCTAATCGGCAGCTTGACGAGAGGCTAAATTTGATTGATTCGCCTATTTTGCAAAGCACAAAATCCGCACAAAATCCGGATAAAATTTTAAATGCGCTGCCGAGAGAAATCATTTTTATAGGCTCGGCAGGACTTTACAAGGAAGGTGAAATTTTTGAAATTTATGAGAGCTCGGCCGCGGCAAACATCGAAATTTCAAGCCTAGAAAACAAGAGCTATTCACCGATAGAAGGCGAGATCACTTCTATTGTTCCACGTGGAACATGCAAAGTGAATTCGTCAAATTTTATCACGACCGACCAAAATTTGGCTCATAAGCTTTTTGATCGCGAATATTTTTTAGAAAATATGGAATTTTTTGCCGTACTTAAAGTCGCGCAAAAATTTCAAATCCCGGCTTACGGCATATTTGTAGCGACGAATTTTTGCGACAAAAACGCACATGTCGATTTTATAAAAAACCACGAGCAAGCCAAAAAAGAGCTGGAAAACTACCTAAAACAAAAGGAAATCATTTGAAAAATTTGCTTGATTTTACGTTAGATGAGCTAAAAGAACAGCTCTCGCCGCCGTTTCGCGCGAAGCAAATTTTCGAATGGCTATACAAAAAAAACGCGACGAGTTTTGACGAGATGCTAAATTTGCCGAAGGATTTACGCGCAAATTTGGCGCAGGAGTTTTACCTCGACCCGCTAAAATGCGTTAAATTTGAGCAGAGCAACGACGGCTCGATCAAATATCTTTTTGAGCTCAAAGACGGACTGCGGATAGAAAGCGTACTACTGCCGATGAAAGAGGAGCTTAGCGACGGAAACGGCGAGGTGGCGCGTCACGCTCGTTATACGATCTGCGTTAGTTCGCAGGTAGGCTGCCGCATGGGCTGTTCGTTTTGCCTAACGGGTAAGAGCGGACTAACGAGAAACCTAACGCCGGGTGAGATCGTAGGGCAAATTTTGTGGATAAAAAGAGAAAATAAAATCCCCTACGAACGCCGCGTAAATGTCGTATACATGGGCATGGGCGAGCCACTAGACAATCTAGAAAACGTTAGTAAAGCTATAAAAATTTTAAAAGAAAACGACGGGTTAGCTATCGCGCCACGCCGCCAGACCGTTAGCACGAGCGGTCTAGGTAGCCAGATAAAAAAGCTCGGCGAGATGGATCTGGGCGTGCTGTTAGCGATATCTTTGCATGCCGTTACTAACGAGCTCCGCAGTAAACTGATGCCGATAAACAATGCCTACAAAATTGAATCCGTTATGGAGGCAGTGAGGGGCTTTCCGATCGATATGCGCAAGCGAGTGATGTTTGAGTACCTCGTCATAAAAGACATGAACGATGGTATAAAAGACGCTAAAAAGCTCGTTTCGCTGCTGCACGGCATTAAGGCAAAGGTAAATTTGATCTACTTTAATCCGCACGAAGGCAGCGAATACGGACGCCCGAACACGGCTGACATGAAGGCATTTCAGACGTACCTGCGAGATCATGGCGTAACCTGCACTATCAGGCAAAGCAAGGGCCTTGACATCAGCGCGGCGTGCGGTCAGCTAAAAGAGCGCGACAACCAAACAAGCGGCAAAACGATAGCCAAGGCGTCAAAATGACGCTACTTGATATATCCCAGATAGTTTTCGTCTGCGTTGTGGTTTTTACAGGGCTCGGTCTAATCATAAAGACGGCTTTTTATGACGAACGAAACCGATGATATAGCATTTTTAAGAGAGCAAATAGACAGAAATAACGACGACTCGTTTTTCGTTTTGCTCTATGATTTTTGCTATTTCGATAAGAAACTTTTTAAGAAAATCCTAAAAATTTGCCTAGAAACCTAGATAAAAGATAAAAATTTGCGTGCCGAAATTTTAGACATTTTACACTTTACCACCTATCTGATGCTCTGTCATCGCGACAAAAAAGATGCGTATAAGATAAAAAATTTCAAAAAAGTAGAAGAAAAATTCGGCGATTATTTTCAGATCATAAGGCAGATCGGTAGGAAATTTATAACGGAGTAACAATGAACGCGCAAAAAATAATGGACGAAATCGACGTATTTTTAAGCAAATCGCTACTTAAAAAATCAAAGATAACAAAAGCGCAAATCGTGGATTTCATAGAAACAAAATGGGCGGAAGCAGACGAGGAAAAGTACAAAATCTACGACGCATACATCTACGCGCACCGTATGATAAGCGAATACGAGGAGCTGAAAGACTGCGCCAACGTCCTACGCTGGATCGATGAGATGTATAAGTGCGATAAGGCAAAAGATAGACCGTCCTACGTGAAAGACTATTATAGAGGCGAGCGCTGTCTAGCCTGCGGCCAAAAAGAATCGGCGCTAAAATATCTGCAAAAAAGCTACGAAGCGGACAGGGATTACGTATTTGCCGGAGACGAACGCATCGCTAAATTTTTTAAAGATTATCTTGCAAATCCCGAAATTTTGCCTGAATTTATAGAAGAAGGATGCGATGAGGATGAATTTGAGGATTTTGGCTTTGAGATAGAACTTGAGCATTTCGGTAAAATTTTAGAGCAAGAGGCAAAATTTTGCTGCACGTTTCTAAACAAAAGAGGCGATGAGGTATACGAGCCAAGCCGCACGCACTCAAACGCGGTTGATTTTTTGAGGCAAAATCAGGAGGAAATTCTAAACGAAATCCTGACCGAGATTTTCAAAAATTATCCAAAATGGCAAAAAATTTACGACTATCCGAGCGAGACAAAGAGTGATTTTATACCAAATATCTGCGCGCCTCACGAGCTTGGCAGGCTTGTGGAGCTACAAAATATCTATATTTTACTTAGCGGCAGAACCGCGAAAATAGGCTTTGAGTTTAGCTGCTCGTGGGATATGGAGCACGGCCTAGGCGTGATGACGCAAAGCGGCAAAGTCGTAAAAATCGGCAACGGCGAGACGGCATTCGGCTTTTAGCCTTTGGCTATAAATTTGCCCGGCCGCCACGCGCAAATTGATTTTTACTCGTCAAAGGTTTTGTTTTTCGTGTGATAAAAGTATAGATACAAAAGCCCCAGCGGCGCGATAACAAAAGCAAAACCTTAACAAAGCAGCATGGTTATAAATTTTGCTACAAGTAAAAATAGCGCATTTACGAAAAATACGTTATCTCCAAATATAAAATCCGCGACGCTCTCATAAACAAATCGTGAATACGGATACAAAAAGGTATTTGCGATAAAGATAAAATAGCTAAAAATTCGCTTATCGCCTCCGTTATACATAAGCACTATAAGCAAAGCCGTAAAAATAGCCCCGAAAAATAGCTGCCGCAGGTAATAGGGCGAGCTAAGTCCGCCGAAAGTCTTTTTAATAAAACTCATGAAAAGTATCCTTGAATAAAATTTGCGTGATTTTTCTCTATAAATTTCCGCTTAATCCAACCGGTCGGTGTTAAAACCAGTTTCCAGCCGTCTAAATTTAAACGCGCGCTAATTAAAAAGGCCAAATCTACTAACGAAATTTACGTTAGTTTATCTTTTGAGCTTTTTATGCGAGCATATCGTGCCTAATCGCAGCTAAATTTTGCAGTATCGTTTTGCATTTGATGTTAGCACTGGCGGATGCCGCGTATCTAAAATTTACCGTTTTTATGCCGCAAAATTTTATAAAACTAGCGAACGGAAAATAAAATATCGGTCGTAAAAACGGCCTGTCAAATCGGCCCAAAATCTATCTGCGCTTTACGAGTTTATAAAATTCTTCTTCCGCGTCAAATTTGGATTTTATTTTGTACTCTACGCCGTCAAATTTAAAGCCAATTTCATCCGAATGCAGCAGCAACCTCGGCGCACCTGTTATCAAAATTCGCTCGCTTTCGCTCATCTCTTTATCTAAAATTTTCTCAATTTGCGGTCGCATTAGACCGTAGAGCGGTTCGCCTAAAATCTTATGTTCCACGTGGAACAAATGCAAACGAATTTGATGCTGTCTGCCCGTGAGCGGTACGGCTCGCACCAGAGTCGCATCGATATCGGCAAAATACTCTATCGGCGAAATCTCCGTCACAGCGCTTTTGCCGTCCTCGCAAATTCGCATTCGCATTTTTACATCGTCGTAGTCGTTTGCCAGATCCATATTTGCCTCGATACGCAAATTTTCGCTTATCTTTCCCTGCGCCAGCGCGACGTAGCTTTTACAAACCTGACGATTTTCAAAAAGTTTTTTCAAATTTACGACCGCATTTTTGTCTTTACCCACGACGATGAGTCCGCTCGTTTCGCAGTCTAGGCGGTGCGCGACTGAGGCCTCTCGGCCGTAGAGCGACCAAATTTCATCATTTAAAGAGTACTCGCAGTGTCTGCCGTTTGGGTGACTGAGCACGCCGCTGGGTTTATCGA
>NZ_CAUQHQ010000080.1:0-10448 GCF_963517995.1 uncultured Campylobacter sp. | reverse complement strand
CGTTGGGCCTCGTTCGCGCGGGTTAGGGCGCGCTGTTGTGCTTTGGTGTCGTCTAGATTTATCGCCCGTCTCGCCTCGTTTATCGCCTTAAAATACTCCCGCTCTAGCCGCGTTATAACCTCGTGCTGCTCGGCCTCGGCTCGCTCTTTTTGCTCTTTTAAATTTTCGATTAGCGAGTCTAGCTTTTGCTCTTTTTTCTCGGCGCTTTCGAGTTTTTCTTTGAGCTGCACCTCTAAATTCAGCGTCTTTGTGATGATTTCGTTTAAATTTTCTTTGTCCTCGCCGTAGATTTTCTTCGCCTGCGCGACCAAATTTGCCGCGATACCGTATCTAGCCGCGGTCTCAAAGGCGTATGATTTGCCGATCGTGCCCTTTAAAAACTCAAATTTAGGCCGCGAGTTTTCCTCGTCGTATAGCGCGGCCACTAGCTCGACGTCGGGGTTTTTGGCTAGTAGCATAGAAAGGCGCTTGTGGTGGGTGGTGATGATCATCTTGATATCCTGACCCATCAGCCGCTCGATCATCACGCCATACAGGCTCGCCGCCTCCTCAAAATCCGTTCCAAGCTCAATCTCATCGACTCCGATGAGCAGATTTTTCTTCGTAAAAAGCTTGGAAAAATGCACCATACGTCCCGCAAAGGTCGAGATGTCGTTTTTCACGTTTTGCGGATCCTCGATGATGGCGTCAAATTCCTTGAAATTTCCTATCTGCGATTTTTGCGCGTTTATGTGCATCGGAAGTAGGTATTTAGCTAAAAATGCCGCAGCTATGAGAGATTTTAGCAGCATCGATTTACCGCCCGCGTTTACGCCCGTGATCAGTAGCACCTTTTTGCTAAAGTCGATGCTGATGCTTTTTGGATTTCTTAGCGCGGGGTGGGCGAAATTTGCCAGTTTTAAATTTGACCCGCCGCTTGGCAGCACGAACTCAAAATCCGCGCTTTTAGCCGTAAAAACACGCGCGCAGTAGGCATCAAACACATCAAACGCGCCGTTTATAAATTTCAAAAACAGGAGGCCCTTATGCATCGCGGAGCTAAAAATTTTGCAGTGCTCGTAGACGATCTGCTCTTTTTTATCCAGCAGCTCGCTTTGCTCTTTTTTGAGTTTTTGGATGTTTTCGGGCGCGACGTAGAAGTAGCCGCCCGAGCTTCTAGCCACGACCGTGCCCTTTAGCACGTGGTTAAACCCGCCTCGCACGAGCAGCGCCTCGACCGAGCTGATGTAGTGCACCTGCGTATCGACGAGATAGGGCGCGACACTCTTTGAGTAGATGAGTCGGCGCAGATCGGCGTCTATTTGCGCTCTTTTGGCGCTAAACGCGTCTCTGATACCGCCCAGACGCTCGTCTACTTCGTCTTTTAGCTCGCCGTTTTTGTCAAATGAATTTGCGAGCTTTAGCATCGGCTGCGGGATCTCGATTTTAGCGAGCCACTCGCCTAGCTTACCCTCAAATTTGAGCGTTTTTAGGTAGGTAAAATAGCTAATTATCTTAGCAAACTCGAAAATCTCGCTCACGTGCAGTGTGGCTTGTTTGCTAAGGCGCATAAGTGCGTCGTCTAGGTTTTGAGCCGGCGAGGGCGGATCAAACTGCTTTTGCGAGAGTTCTAAAATTTTCTCGTAGTGCAGCCTGCTATCGCCCGCCATAAAAAGCGGTTTAGGACGCGCTAAAAAGGAGTTAAATCGCTCCATATAGCCTTGCAGGTCTAAAATTTTTATAAGCCGCTCAAAGCCTTCCGCGTTTGTAAATTCTTTTTGCTCGCGGTGCGCCGCAGCGTCCGAAATATCGCCGCTTCTTTGCTCGCGCGAGACGCTATTTTCGCGCCCGCTTGCTTCCCATGCGCCACCTTGAGTCAAATTTTGATTATCTTTAAAATTACGCAATTATTCGCCTTTAAATTCGCAGCCATCAAGCGCGATCTTGACGCTGTTTAGTTCCTTTGCCGCGCGTTTTGCGACGAAGGAGGACGTGCCGAACTCGTAGTTAAATTTAGTGTTATTTACGTCAAAATTTCCGCATTTTAGGGTTTTGCCTTGATTAAAAAGCGCGACTAGCTCTAGCCTTTTGCTTTGCTCGCTTTCTAGGGCGCTCTCGTAAAAATATAGCGCCGCCGCGATAAAAATCGCCGAAAAAGTGATGATAAATTTCGCCTTTTTGCTCAGCTTCTCGTCGCTCACGCTAAATATCGCGATCGCGGCAAGCACGCCTAAAAGTACGATTATGACTCTCATGCGTCGCCTCTTAGCTGATAGGTGATGTCGCCCGCGCCAAAGCCTATAACCAGCCCGTCATCAAGCAGGTTTTTTACGCCAAACTCGTCCGTAAAGACGATGCTCTCGCCCTCGCGCGCGACTTTTTGCGTCATCACGGGGTTGTAGCGCTTAAACTCCTCTTTTAAATTTATATCTATCGGCGTCTCGCCCGCGGCATAAACGGGCAGGATAACTAGCTCGTCTATGCCCTCAAAACACTCCTTAAAGCCCTGCAAATTTGCGCTCAGACGCGTAAATCTGTGCGGCTGAAAGATCGCCGTGATCTTAGTGATGCCTAGTAGTTTGGCGTATTCAAAGACCGATTGCAAAGTAGCTTTGATCTCGGTAGGATGATGCGCGTAGTCGTCGATGAGTACGAATTTCCTACTCGCGGTTAGGATATCGAAGCGCTTTTTGATACCTTTAAAATTTAGTAAATTTTGCCTGATTTGCGCTAGAGACGTTTCATTTAATGCCGCAAGTATGGCTAGCGACGCGTCCACGGCGATGTGCTCGCCCATACCAAGCACTTCAAATTTGCCTAAATTTTTTAGATTAAACGCGGTATAAGGCACAAAATCGCGCACGATCATGCTAAGCTCGGTGATATCCGCGCTTGGATAAAGGCGCACGGCGTCGAGCTTTAGCGTACCCAAAAACTCGTCCTCGGCGTTTATCACGCGCACCTTTGCTCGCTCCAAAAAGCCTCGATACGCCGCGTGAAATTTCTCCAAATCATAGCCGTAGTGCTCCATGTGCTCGGGCTCGGCGTTGGTCACGACGGCTAGATACGGGTTTGAGTTAAGAAAACTACTATCGCTCTCGTCAGCTTCGAAGATGACGTTGTCGCAGGGCTCGTATTTCATATTTGAGCCAAACTGCTTACTGATCGCGCCGATGATGACAGAGCCCTCCACGAGGCTAGAGAGCATCGCCGAGGTCGTGCTTTTGCCGTGTGCGCCCGCTACCGAAAATACGCGCTTGCCTTCAAGCACCATCGGCAGAGCCTCTTTGCGCGATAGGCACTGCAAGCCTTTGCTTCGCGCTTCGACGAGCTCGACGTTACCCGGTTTTATCGCGGCCGAGTAGATGACGAAGTCCTGATCCTTGATCGCGGCCTTGCTGTGCGGCGTGATGACGTCGATGCCCTGCGCGGCTAGCTCGCGCGTGGTAGGGCTTTCTTTGATGTCGCTACCGCTGATAATGAAGCCTTTTTCGTGCAAAAAGCGCGCGATCGCCGAGATACCGATACCGCCGATACCGATAAAATGGACCTTTTTACGCTCCTTTGCGCGCCTTATTTCATCCGCGCTAGCTGCTTGAGCGTTTAAATTTGACTGCGCTAAATTTTCGCGACCCGAATTTGACGCCCCGCCCGCTTCTACCGTACGATGAAGCCCGCTTGCTTGGTTAAAATTTCCTTGTTTTAAATTTTCCACTCGTTTTCCTTGTTGATTCCCAAAATACCAAATCCCGCGCCCCAAGTCTGCGGCTCTAGGTTTATTTTACCCGCAAACGGCATATCTTTTAGCGCCTAGCCGCTTGCCGTTACGCTTAAAGTTTGCGTGATTTTTCTTTAAATTTATTAGCCCGATTTTAGCAAAAATGAAATATCAAGACGCTGAAAAGGCGAAATTTACGCGAGTTAGCCGTTTAAAATCGGCAAGGCGATAACCGCCCGAATTCGGCGCAAAGGGTTTGCGTCAAATTTAGCTCCAAATTTAGCAGCTTTCCATCAAACCAGGCTCGCCAAAATCATCAAAAGCGCTTAGCTAAAACAGGCTCTTTTAGGCATTTGACCTCGTCAGCTCAAAGCTAAGATCGATCAGATCCTCTACCTGCCCCGGCGCGATTTTGGAGCTTAAATTTACGCTGATCCAGTGCTTTTTATTCATATGATATGCGGGCAAAATTTGATCTGCGTCGCGCAAAATCGCTGCTAGATCGGGCTTGCATTTTAGATTTAGTATCTCTAGCGTATCGCCGCTTTTAAGCCCCAGCTTGCCGCCGTCCACGCGCATAAAAACGGCAAACCATTTTTGATTTTTCGCGTGGCGAAACACGGCGATTTCGGGGTGTTTGTCAAATATCCGCTCGTCTTGCGCGCCGAATTTCTCCTCGATGTAGCTAAAAACCAGCTTGCGTGCCGGCATCATCTGCATCCTTTGCAAAAGCAGGCGTCCAGATGATCGTCCACTACGCCCGCGCTTTGCAAAAACGCATAGACGCTCGTGGGCCCCAAAAATTTAAACCCGCGCTTTTTCATCTCTTTTGCGATAAACTCTGCAAGCGGCGTGGTGGCGGGGATCTGCTTTATGTTTTCGTAGTGATTTATGATGGGTTTGCCGTCAAATTTCGGATCAAATTTAGGCAAAAGATAGCCCCAAAGATAGTCGTAAAAGCTGCCAAACTCGCCCACGACGGCAAGGAACGCGCAGGCATTTGCAGCAAGCGAGTTTAGCTTCAGGCGGTTTCTGATGAGTGCCGGATTTTGCATAAATTTTGCCGTCTGCTCCTCGCCGTAGAGCGAAATTTTGCGCGCGTCAAATCCGTCAAACGCCGCTCGCATCGCCTCGCGCTTAAGCAGCACGGCGTGCCACGAGATGCCCGCCTGAAAGCCCTCCAAAATTATAAGCTCGAAAAATTTCGCATCGTCTTTTATGAGCCTGCCCCACTCCTCGTCGTGATATACGCGCTCCAGCTCGCTTTTCTCCGCCCAGTCGCAGCGGATTTTAGGGTTTTGAGTATTTTGCAAATTTGGCTCCTCGTTCAGATAAATTTGAAGGATTGTAGCGAAATTTGGGTTAAGCAAAGGCTTTTGGCGATTAAATTTACTCCGCTTCGGTTTTTGGAAATTTAACGCTAATCCACGCAAAAAGCAGCGCGCTTGCGGTAAATAAACCAAAAAGCGCGTTTGCAAGAGGTATAAATTTGACGACGGGAGCGATGAGCGTCGGGGCTAAAACCTCCAGCATGCCGTAGAGAAAATTTGCGGCGAAATCGATGCTAAGCATCCACGCATAAACCCTAAAAAGCACGCAATCAAGCGCGTTTGCGAGCTTGAAATTTATAACGACCCAAGCGATCGACGCGGCACATACGCTAAGCGGGATGATGATGCTAGTGATCAAACCGAGTAAATCTTTATCAAATACATAAAGAGCGACGGAACATAAAATCATGGCTAAAAAGCCGTTATAAGCGTACTTAAAAATCCTAAAAACGTTTTGTCCGAATGCCTCCTCGATGCGAACTAGCGCATAGTGAAAAAACGTCAGCGCAAGTAGTAGCGAGAGCAAACGCACAATCCAGACGGCCTCGCCTGCGAGATATGCCGCGCTCATAGCCACCGTGCAGACTGCGCCCATGATGCCTTGCAACTTTGCTTTACTCAGATTTTTATCCAACTTCACCCCTTTTTCGGATATAAATTTTAGCCCTAAGTATATACAAATCTATTTTAAATTGATATTAAACCTACGGGACAAAATTCGAGTTTGGGCCGGATTTTGGATTTGAGCTTAAATTTAATCTGAAATTTAGCGACGTCGCATGCAAAACCCTCTAGCCCCCAAATCGCCGCCCCAGCTAAAACGGCCGCGGCTAGTAACCGCTAGATAAAGCGCGAATTTAGCCCGAGATAGAACGCATATTTCGTCTTGGGGCAAAGTTTTTGGATTAAATTTGCTAGAAACAAAAAGCTCCCGTTTCATCTAGTTTTCTCCGTGCAGCGCTTTTGTAGAGATGGTAACCGTTTCATAGCAAGCAAGGCGAGGTTAAAAGCAGCGACGCGGTCTTGCTCGCGTAAAAGCGTCATTTTTTGGTAGAGTAAATCTTATAAATTTGACTTCAAATTTATAAGTACCGCAAGCCGAATTTTCAAATTTAACTTTAAATTCGACCTGCGATTAAAATAAAATTTGCAAGTATTTCAAGGCGATTTTTGGGGTTTTCTGCTTCGCAAGCTCGCAATTGCAAGCAGAAGAAGTTAAAATTTGACGAAGATAAGGCATATAGCCTATCAAGTCAAATTTTAACAAAATCCGCAAAAAGCGTCCGAAAGACGCCGCAAATTAGCCTATATTCTCACCGGCTATCATACCGAATGTGAGGCAATCTGCTATCGCCACGCTACCTAAGCGGCTAGCTCCGTGTACGCCGCCCGTGATCTCGCCTGCTGCAAATAGTCTTGGAATAGGCATCTCGGTTTGTAAAGAGATGACCTGAGCTTTGGTATTGATATCTATACCGCCCATAGTATGGTGAAGTTTTGGCGTACCGCGCATAGCGTAGAAAGGCGGTTTAGAGATATCTACGCCGTTTGTAGTGGTTTTATCCATCGGTTTGCCAAAGTCTTCGTCTTTACCAGATTTAACGAAGCTATTGTATCTCTCGACGGTCTTTTTTAGCTCTGCGGCAGGGATTTTATAAGCCGCGGCTAGTTCGTCTAGGGTTTCAAATTTCTTTAGTACGCCGGACTCTAGCGGTTTAGTGTAGTGCTCAGGTATGACCATGTTTTTTACGCCCTCGCTATCGCAGAAGTTGATAGGATAGATATCGGCTTTTGCGTCGATTACTTTAAACATAGCTTGAGAGCGGGTGCGGCGGTCTGCTAGCTCGTTCATATAGCGTTTGCCCGTTCTTGGATCTACTGAAATTCCGTAGCGGAAGCTTCCGTTTACGTTAAACATAGAGCCAACGCCAAAGCCTTTTTCGTCAGGGCATGCCCATGGGCCGAATTGTATCCAGCTTAACTGCACGGGAGTTGCGCCGATCCTAAATGCCTCTTTCATAGCGCCTGCTGTTGCGCCCGGATGGTTTGTGCTATCCGTAGTAGGCAGGATAGACGGGTCTTGAACCTGTCTAAAGAATACGTCGCGGCAAAATCCGCCTGCGGCTAGTACTATGCCTTTTTTAGCTTTTATAGTCTTTTTAGTTCCGGTAGTGTTTTCGGCGTCGTCTTTTTGGCTCTTTGGATCAAATTTATAATCCTCTCTGATGATCACGCCGTCTACGCCGCCATCTTCGCCTAGGACGAATTCGTCAAATTTAGCTCTTTGTCTTAGCTCGCAGCCTTGTAGGTTTTTAAAGTATTCTACCATCGGCTGAACGATACCTGAGCCCGAGCCGTTAGCGGTTTGAAGCGATCTAGGTACGCTGTGTCCGCCTGCGTGAGTAACTTTATCTATGTATTTAGCGCCGCATTTTAGAGTTAGTTTATATGCGTCTTGCGCGCGAGTAGCTATGGTGTCGATTAGATCTACGTGGTTTAGTCCGCGGCCGGCTTTTAGGCAGTCTTTGATAAATAGCTCGTTGCTATCTTTGATGCCTTCGGCTTTTTGCTTGTCGCTGTTTGGAACGGCAAATATTCCGCCGTTGATAACTGAGTTACCGCCGACGCGTCCCATCTTTTCTAGGATTAGGACTTTATTGCCTTTTTCGGCTGCGGTGATACCTGCCGCAAGTCCTGCAAAACCGGAACCAACGATAACTACGTCCCACTCTTCGTCAAATTTGACGTCTTTAGAGTTTACGGCTGCTTGCGCATTTACTCCGCCTAGAGCTAAAGCTCCAGCACCTACCATACTTAACTTAACAAAATCTCTTCTTGAAACGTTTGAGTTTTTCATAGCTTCTCCTTTAAATTTATGTTAGCTATCTACCTGTAAATCTTTAATTTACGACTCTGCTCTAAATACCTTTATTACTATTGGCGTCTTTAGCGTCCTCCTTGGGTTAAATTTTAATTATATAGTATGATTATATAACTTAGTTTTAAAATATAAGCTTAAATGAAGAAATAATTTATATTTTATTTGCTTGAATTTTGCCGAACATATAAGATGTTCGCGGTATTATAAACCGCTTTTTAAAACAAGCTTTGATTTGAGGTAATGTTTACGGCTGTATATATTTTTGGATCTGCTAAGTAGTCGGTAAATTTAAAAGAAAAGACCCCGAGCAAAGGTCGCTCGGGGAATGGGGATAAAAACTATATCAACCGCCGAACTGAACGTCGTTGATAGTGATAGTTCCCTTTTCAGGATCTACGGTGTATTTTAGAGAGTCTAAATTTACGCCCGCAAGTCTAACTATGGTATCCTCTTGTCCTATAGAGTTTGTGACGCCTGCAGCAGTAGCCTTTTTATCATAGACTAGATACGTGTCGCCTCTCCATGAGAAAGCATATAGTCTATCGTTGTGAGCGTCGTAATGTCCGTTATCGCCGCCAGCCCCGTTGATGTGTCTTACGTAGCCGCTTACGGTTTGACCATACGTAGTAGCGCCGTTTGCATCGCTATAGTAAGTTGCGCTAAATCTAAGACCGTCATCCGTAACTTGAGTAGTATCATTCCATAGTCTATTGTGAGCTATGGCGTGATTTACTGCTTGGACTAGAGTATCTAGGCCGGCAACCGTACTTAAATCAGTAAGTTTTGAGTTTACGGTTAGTTTTACGATATTGTGCGCATCATATAGAGACTTATCGCTACTGCTGATATTGTTTATATACTTATCGCTCGTGGTAGACGTCTCTATAACTACGGCTTTTCTTAGGTTTGTAACGGTAGGTGCCGTTGCGCCAGGTCCTATTTGTCCTGCTACGCCTGAGTTTTGTATTATCGCGCCGCTGCCGTGAGGATTTGCGATAGGAGTACCGCCAATAACCGCACCGGCAGTACCGTTAACGCCGTGAGCATCGGTGTATTCGTTAGAATATAGCACGCCATTCACGATAGTGTGTTGGTTTTGTGCTGTGCCAGTCTCATAGAATTTACCGTCGGTATTTAAACGCCAGTTGCCAGTACCTTGCGTAGGAGCTGCCGCATGAGTACTTGAAGGAGCATAATACTCTATAGTACTACCGTCAACTTTTGTTGCGATCCAAGTTACCCATGTAACGCCCGGAGTAGGGTGAGGAGTTGTAGGCGTAGTTCCTTGCGTCCATCCGGCAGTAGATACCGTTACGCCAGTGCTCTTGGTAGTAGACAAGTCAGCCGTAATAGGAGCGGAACCAGTCTCTACAAACGGTTTTGTAGCGCCGTTTAGGAATGTTTCACTAATATACTGACCGTTAGCGTCTTTACCGCCCACGGAGATATTTTGGCTAGCGCTCGCTACGATAGTTTTGTTATTTGTAGCGGCACCCGTCTGCCATGCGAGGTCGCCGTATTTAGCAGTATATTCATATCTGTCGCCGCCGGCGTGACCGTCTGTACCGGATTGAGCCACTACGCCTTTTTCTACGCTAGGAAGTACTGTAGGTCTAGTGTTTGTAGAGTAGTCATAACCGGTTACTTTACTGCTCGGAGGGGTTGTAGACGTATCATTTTGTCCGTTTACGGTACTGCCGGTAATATCTACAGGTTTATTGTACGCAGGAGTTATATGATGCACGTCTTTAGCTAATTTGTCACTAGCAACCTCGGTATGGAAATATCTACCGTTTGTAGCCGGGTTATTGTCACCCGTAGTTCCAGGGTGGTTATTGTCGTAGAATTTTACTTTGATATCAGTGGCGTTTCTGCTATGGAACTGCGAATTTGTATAAACCGCATCTTTGTTATCGCCGGTAGGGTCTTTAGGATCATAGCCGTGCGCAAACCAGTCGGCTAGCTTGATCTTATCGCCTGCTTCTATATTTTTGATAGTTACTATCTTGTTTACGGCAGCGTTAGTTTTAGCTCTACTTACGTCAAATAGATCCGCGCCTCTACCGCCGTCGATAACGATCTCGGTATTATTTGCTAGCGTACCTACGTGTATGACGTCGTCGCCGTCGCCTAGATCTACGTTTAGGCGTTTGATGCCATCAGGGTTTGCCGCTACGCCGGTGGCCATATCATTAGCTAGCAATACGACGTCGTTACCCTGCGTGCCTTTGATATAGGATAGCTTAGTGTGCTGGTTAGCGCCTAGGTCGCTCTTTTCTCTTACTAGTTCAGTAGATGGTCTCGTTAGGCTCGTAGAGGTACCGTCGACATTTTTATGGCTCCACATGGTGCCGCTAAAAGTAGGTATGTCGTTACCGGTAACACCCGTCCTAGCACCGAAATCAGGTAAGGTTGAAGTAGCCTTAAAGTCATTCGCATGCGCAGTACCATAGTTGTCTGAAAGAGGGTTTTTTAGATTTGAGTTGCCTGCATTACCGAAACCTTGATTTGCGGTACTATTGTGCCAGCTGCTATATCC
>NZ_CAUQHQ010000079.1:0-10461 GCF_963517995.1 uncultured Campylobacter sp. | reverse complement strand
ATATCGTGGCTTACTAAGACGATGCTCATCTTAAATTCATCATGAAGCGCCAATAAATAGTTTTGCAATTTTTCACGCATGGCATTATCAAGTGCGCTTAGTGGCTCATCAAGCAGTAAAATTTCAGGCCTTCTCATAACTGCACGTGCAAGTGCTACGCGTTGTTTTTGGCCGCCAGAAAGGGTGCTAATCTTTGCATTTTTGAGGCTTGTTAGACCACAGATATCAATAAGTTTATTTGCTAGGCTTACGTCATCTTTTGCAAAGAGTAAATTTGCGGGCAGTCTAATCACAAATCCGCTCTCGCTCTCCTCAAACGTGATTTCAGGCGAGCCGCTAGCGTGCAAAAGCTCGTTGATAGAGCGCAGCGTCTGCTCGAAATTCGACTTCACGCCCGTGCGTTCTTTGTTTGAGGTGGCATGGTCGTCTTGATTTTGCTCGGCGCTCACATCAGGCTTTGCGCCGCCCTCAAGCACACCTAGCGCTCCGTTTAGCGAGCCGATCGCGGCCTCTAGCTTCTTTGCGTCCATCGTACTCATCGAAAGAAGCAGTACGAAAAAGCAAAGCAAAAGCGACATCAAGTCGCCAAACGCCGCAAGCCACTCGGGCAAGCATTTGGGGCAGTCGCTTGGATCGATTAACTTTTTAGCCATTTTTTCTACTTATCAAACTGACTAACGCGGTCTTTAGGCGGCAGAAACGATAGCAGTTTCATTTCAAGCGTCCTAGGGTTGTCGCCTGCCTGGATAGCCATTATGCCCTCTAGCATCAACACCTTTGCCGTGCCTTCATCCTTGTCGCGGATGCTTAGGATGTTTGCCACGGGCGAGCCTAGGATGTTTCCTATCATCGCTCCGTAAAGCGTCGTGATAAGAGCGACCGCCATCGACGGACCGATAGCCGAAGGATCGGACATGTTCATTAGCATCGCAACCAGGCCGATGAGCGTACCGATCATGCCCATCGAGCCCGCAAAACCCGCGATTTGTTCGAAAATTTTGATATTATCGCCGTGCCTCGAGCTAGCCTGCTCCATATCTATCTCAAGTAGAGATCTGATGGCGTCCGGTTCGTTGCCGTCAACCGCCATAGATAAGCCTTTTTTTAGAAACGGATCGGTTTCGTTATTTGCGTCGCTCTCAAGCGCCAAGATACCGTCGCGGCGAGCTTTTGTAGAGTACTCGACCATTTTTTTTACGATTTCGGGCAGATTATAGGTTTTTGGTTTTGCGGCAATACCGTAAAACGTGCCTAGCTTTTTTATCTGCTCCATCTTAAAGCCGATCATCAAAGCGCAAATCGTGCCGCCAAAAACGATCAAAACCGAGGGAATATCGATATAAGCTCCGATTCCGACGCCCATTTGCATCGAACCGAGCAAAAGCACCATAACAACTATCCAACCGACGACGCTACCTAAATCCATCTTGAACTTTCCACCTATAAAATTTGGTTTGTATTTTAGTTTTTTTTAGTTGAAAAAACAGTTAAACTCAGGCTAACTATTTGCAAAATACGTTCCAAACCGGCATAATTTTTTTCAAAAACCGCATTTTGGTTTAAATTTCGATTTTTGCGCGCTTTGGGAGATAAAATTTATCCTAACGTTTATAGGCGCGATTTTAGGCATAAATTCGGCTGATAAGGCGGCAAATCTACCGCCTTTACTAGAGTTAAATTTGATCTATTTTAAGGTAAAATTTTAAGTATTGAGGCGCAAAGCTAGGCTAAGCTTAGCTAAGCTCTTTTTGGCTTAAACGCCCTTTTTGCCGTCATATAAAATCCGCTAAATATAAAAAGCACCATCAAAAGCGAAACCGCCGACCACAAAATTTTACCTGCAATCCCGAAAAAATATCCCGTATGCAGCTGGTAGTTCGCGCTTTTTACCATGCCGGCCGTTATGCCCTCGGTTTGCTTTTGTTCCGTCATCTTGCCCTCTTTTACGTCTACGGACGTCATTTTAGGAAAAGCCGTACTAGGTGCGTCAGGCTCGTAGTATCTGACGTTTATCTTATCTCCGGCTGCTAGCATCAAGCTAAGTTCTTTATACTCCGTGCCGCTTGATTTAAATATCTCGTAAGCTCTCTGCGCATCGCTAAATTTATACTCGGCGCTCTTTTTAGCCTCGTCTTTTACGGGAGCCGGCTTAGACTCGTTTTGGGGCATATTTTGCGAACTGACGAAAAGTTTCATTTCCATATCGCTATACCAGCGGTACGACCACGTCAGACCCGTTAAACAGATAACTAGATAGATTACCGCGCTTAAGGCGCCTAGGCTCGTGTGCAGGTTGTGAAAAAGGGCGTATTTTTTGAGCTTAAAATTCGGCGTGATAGCTGCGGAAAATTTTTGCTTAAGGCGTGGGAAATGCAGCCAAACGCCGCTTATCACGAGGATTATCATAGCAACCGTGCTTGCGCCCACTATTTGCTTGCCGACCTCGCCCGCAGTTTTGTCGCCGCTTAGCGCAAGGCCTAAATTTCGGTGCAGCGACATAACCGTGCGCACGAAAGCGGTGCCGTAGTCCTTGCCGATTATTTGCGCGGTATAGGGATTAACCAAATACGCTTCGCTCCTATTAGCATAAATTTTGACCGCTTCGTTTTCGCTTTTTTGCAGCACTAGCCTTGCGGGCTGTTTGACACCCGTTTGCTCGCTAAAGCTTTGCAAAATTTTCTCCACGCTTAGCATTTCGCCGGTTTTTTCGACCTTGACGGAGTTTAAATTTATAAGCTCCTCAAGCTCGTTTTGATACGACAAAATCGCGCCCGTAACGCCGATAAGAAGTAGCGGAATAGTAAAAACTATCGACAAAATCAGGTGGAGATTAAACAAAAGTTTATTTTTCCTAAGCATTTTTTTAAAAAATGAAAACAAACCGTATCCTTTATTGTAAATTTGATTTTGATTATGCTAAAAGGTCGTGATTATATTGTTTAATCCTTAAGATTTTGTTAATCGCAAAAACCTTAATCCCGCATTTAGCAAATTTGAGATAAAATCGCTCAAATTTAAACAAGGAAAAAAGATGAGCGATATCGGCGTAGTGGTGCTTGCCGCGGGGCTTGGCACGAGGATGAAATCAACCAAACCAAAGGTGCTTTTCGAGCTTTGCGGAGAGCCGATGATTATCCATATTTTGCGCAAGACTTATGAGATCAGTAGCGACGTGAGCGTGGTTTTGAGCTATCAAAAAGAGCTAGTGGAAGCCAAAATCAAAGAAATTTTCCCCCAAACTAAAATTTACGAACAAAATTTAAAAGAGTTCCCGGGCACTGCGGGCGCGCTAAAAAACATCCCGCTAAGTAGCGAAAAAACGCTGATTTTGTGCGGAGATATGCCGCTTATCAAAACCAACGACCTAATCCGCCTAAGCGCGGGCAACTCAGACATCGCGCTAAGCGTTTTTGAGGCCGCAGACCCCTACGGATACGGCCGCGTGATCATAAATAACGGCAAAGTAGAAGCCATCGTCGAGCAAAAAGACGCGACCGAGACGCAAAAAATGATAAAAAGCGCAAATGCCGGTTGCTACTGCTTTAAAAGCGAAGTTTTGCGCGAGATTTTGCCTCTCATCGGCAACGAAAACTCGCAGAAAGAATTTTACCTAACCGACGCGATAAAAATCGCAAACGAGCGCGGTCTAAAGTGCTGGGCTATCAGCGTCGAAGAGCAAAATTTCATGGGCATAAACGATAAATTTCAGCTCAGCATAGCAGAAAATTTGATGCAGGAGGAGATCAAGAAAAATTTGATGAAAGCGGGCGTGCTCATGCGTCTGCCAAATAGCATTTACATCGACTCTAGAGCAAAATTTGAAGGCGAATGCGTCATCGAAGAAAACGTAAGCGTCATCGGAGAGTGCCTCATTAAAAACTCCGTCATCAAAAGCGGCTCGGTCGTAGAAAACTCCGTCATCGAGGACTCTGACGTCGGCCCGCTAGCGCACCTACGCCCAAAATGCGAGATCAAAAACACTCACATCGGAAATTTCGTCGAGCTAAAGGCGGCGAGACTAAACGGCGTCAAAGCAGGCCATCTAAGCTATCTGGGCGACTGCGAGATCGGCTGCGGCACAAACGTAGGCTGCGGCACGATCACGTGCAACTACGACGGCAAAGCCAAGCACAAAACGATCATCGGCAAAAACGTCTTTATCGGCTCGGACACCCAGCTAGTTGCTCCCGTAAAAGTCGGCGATGATGTGCTAATCGCCGCGGGAAGCACCGTAACTAGCGACGTACCCAGCGGCGCGCTAGCCATCAGCCGCACGAAACAGGTAAATAAAGAAGGCTTTTTTTATAAATTTTTTAACGGCGCAAAAAGCGACGAAAATGCTAAAAAATAAAAAAATTTTGCTCGCGGTTTGCGGCAGTATCGCCTTTTACAAGGCTTATGAAATTTTATCCGCGCTAAAAAAAGAAGGCGCGGACGTGCGGGTTATGCTTAGCGACGGAGCGCTCAAATTTTGCTCGGAAGCGGGCTTTGAAGCGCTGTGCGAGCATAAAATTTTAACCTCGCGCACGGAGAGTTGGCAGGACGGGCTAAATCACATCGCCTACGCCAAAACCGATCTAATCCTCATCGCGCCAGCCTCCGTAAATACGATAAATAAATACGCAAGCGGGATCTGCGATAACGTCTTTATGCAGACGCTCGTAGCCTCGGACGCGCCCGTCTTGATAGCGCCCGCCGCAAATAACAAGATGCTTGAAAATCCCGCCACGCGAGAAAATATCGAAATTTTACGTAAACGAGGCGTAAAATTTATCGATCCCGTAGAAAAAATATTAGCCTGCGGCGACACGGGCAAAGGCGCGCTGGCAGACGTTTCTACGATCGTTTGCGAAACCAAAAGAATGCTAACAAAGCCAAAATTTAAAGGACAAAAGGTGGTCGTAACGGGCGGCGCCACGAGCGAAAAGATCGACGACGTGCGGGCGATCACGAATTTTTCTAGCGGCAAGATGGCAAAAGCGCTGGCGGACGCATTTTACTACGCGGGCGCGGACGTGACGCTCATAGCTAGCTTTGAGACCGCAAACGCGCCCTATAAAACGCTAAAATTTCAAAGCTCGGCGGAGTTAAAAGATCTGCTACGTGCAAATTTGACGGACGCAAATTTACTCGCGATGGCGGCTGCGGTTAGCGACTATGCTCCAAAAACCAAATTTGAAGGCAAGCTAAAAAAGCAAAACTTAGGCGAAATTTGGACGCTAGAACTAGCGCAAAACGAGGATATTTTAGGCTCTTTGGCGGATTTTAATAACGTCAAAAAAATCGGCTTTAAAATGGAAACGGACGCCGCAAACGCCATGCAAAACGCAAAAAATATGCTTGAAAAAAAGAGCCTCGACGCCGTTTGCCTAAACGTGCTTGGCGGCGAGGTAAATTTCGGCTCGGATAGCACGCAAATCACCTTCATAACGCATCGAGGCGCACAAAATATCGCGCTAACGTCCAAAGAGGATGCGGCGCGGCAAATCGTAAATTTAGCAAGCACGCTATGATAAATCCTGTCTCACGAGTGCAAAAAATCGCAAGCGGCGGCGCTGGCACGGCTCTAAACGCGAGCCTACCTATCAGCATCAAAGTCGCCGAAAAGACGGGCTATAATCGCTACAATCTCAAAATGGGCAACAAAATCCTAAGCACGAAAAGCATGAAAAGCCTCGACGTGGACGGCGAATACTGGGGCGAGATCGCAAGCGGCACCGAAAATATCGTGATAAGAAATCTCTTTAAAAAGCCAAATTTAGCCTACGCCGCGCCTGAGGGACTCGCGCTGATAGAAAGGCTGATAAGCGAGCCCGATCTAAACTGGTTTTATGAATATATATTTAACGGACTTAGCGCGGCAGACTCGCGGGAATCTTTTGAAAATCTAGCTCAAATGCTACTTGCGCTACAAAAAAATATCATTAATATTTCGTTTGTTTATAACGGCGCAAAAGGCGTTTTTCAGATGAAATTTGACGGAGCTAAAACGAGTCAAATTTACCTCGTTTTTTCAAATTTTGCTCCGATTATTTTTACGCTAAAAGGCGCCAGGATAATCAGCGCGCAGACGCCGTTTGACAAGGTCGCTAGGCTCTTGCGAAATGAATTTGACTGCGAAGCGCAAACGACGCAAAACATCGCCGCTTTTTTTGATCCAAGCGGCAAAATAATTGATTTTAAGGGCTAAAATGAACGAGCTAAATCACCTAGCTATCATAATGGATGGCAACGGCAGATGGGCTAAGCGCCGCGGTTTGCTGCGCACTAAAGGGCACGAAACGGGCGCGAACGTCGTGGAGCAGATGTGCGAGTTTTGCATCGACGAGGGCGTGGCGGTGCTGAGCCTATACGCATTTAGCACCGAAAACTGGAAGCGCCCAAAAAGCGAAGTGGCGTTTTTGATGGAGCTTTTGCATAAATTTTTGCTCTCAAAACGCGAGAGTTTTATCAAAAACGGCATCAAATTTAACGTTATCGGCGACGAAAGTCCACTAAGCGACAAGCTAAAAAACGAGATACACAGTATCAAAAACGCAACCGCGCAAAACTCTAGGCTAAAGCTAAATTTGGCGCTAAACTACGGTGCTAAAGATGAAATTTTAAGAGCTTTTAGGAGATTTTGCGAGAAAAACGGAGGAAAGTTTGACGCCCAAAACCTAGCCCTAAATTTAAGCGAAGATAGCCTGCAATGCTGCCTCGACGAGCCAGCACCTATCGACCTTCTCGTGCGCACCGGCGGCGAGCAGAGGTTGTCAAATTTTATGCTTTGGCAGGCTAGCTACGCCGAGTTTGCCTTTACGCCCACGCTTTGGCCAGATTTCACGCGCGAGGAGCTAGCCTTGATAACGGCTAAGTTTAAGAAAAAAGACAGAAGGTTTGGCGGACTATAATTGAGCTTTTAGCTGCCGCCCTCTTTTAAATTTACCTCTTTTTATTTTACCCGCTCGCAAAAAAGGCTTTTAAATTTTACGAGCCAAAAGCCTTGCCGCAACGCCGTTTTGCATAAGTTTTTAACCCAAATCTTTAAATTTAAAATCATTCAAGGCAATATTTCGCTAAAATCGCCTTTAAATTTTTGCATTTTATATTTTTGCGGCGCAAAAAACGAGGCAAATTTAGATCAAATTAACGCGACAAATCAGCAATTTTACGCAAAGATTATCTTTTAAAACGTCGCGGCTTGGTTTAAAAAGCTCAGTTTTGGCGCAAGCTCGCAAAAACGGAATAAATTTAAATTGGAGAGTTATGTTTTTTGCCGTTTTGTTTTTTATATTGGGTGCCGCAGTCGGCAGCTTTAGCAACGTCCTAATCTACCGTATGCCGCGCGGCGAGAGTATAAATTTCCCCGCCTCGCACTGCCAAAGCTGTAAAACTCCGCTAAAGCCGTATCACAACATCCCGATTTTTGCGTGGCTGTTTTTGCGCGGCAGATGCGCGTTTTGCAGTGAAAAAATCAGCTTTCAGTATCCGCTCATTGAGCTTGCTAGCGCCCTACTTTGCGTGCTTGCGTATTTTTATGAAACGAGCAAGCTAGAGATGTTTGCAGACGGCTTTTACGCCGCTATTTTTAAGGCGGCGATGCTTGGTATCTGCTTTATCTTGCTGCTAGCGCTTAGCCTCATTGATTTTCGCTACAAAGCCGTTCCCGATCCCCTGCTTTTTGCTAGCGTCGCATTTTCGCTGCTTTACGGATTTAATCTCCCCGCCTCTTTTGACTCGGAGGGGCTTTTACAGGCCTTTGATTCGTTTATAAACGCCGCGATTTTTATGTTTGCTTTTTGGCTACTTCGCGCGCTCGTTAGCCTAGCTCTCAAGCGCGAAGCCATGGGCTCTGCAGATATTTTTATCGCAGGCGTTATGGGTGCTATTTTAGGTATCAAGCTAGGCCTCATGGCGATCTACGTCTCGGCGCTACTGACGCTGCCTGCATACGTTATCGTGCAAAAGCGCGGATACGAGCTGCCTTTCGTGCCGTTTCTAAGCCTTGCTACGCTTATCGTTTATGCGTTTAAGGATCAGTTTTTTTTACTCATGAGGCTCATTTATGGATAGGACGGCGCGCTATCTCTTATCAAACTTTCTAGGCACGTTCGCATCGCTATTTGCGACGCTTTTTCTCATCATGTCGATCGTGTTTTTTATACAGATCGCGCGTATCACCTCCTATATCGAGATTACGTTTTTAGAGCTTTTTAAACTTTATATGTTTATGTTGCCAAGAGTGCTGCTTTTTACCGTGCCGATCGCGTTTTTTGCATCTCTTGCGCTTGTTTTTTTCAGGCTTTCTCGCGAAAACGAGAGTATCGTGCTTTTTACGCTCGGATATTCGCCCGTTAGGATCGCTAAATTTTTCCTCATCGTTAGCGGCGCGGTTTCAGCCTTTCTCATCGTCACTGCGATAGTGCTGATCCCTACGGCTGCGGAGCTAAACTCAAATTTCGTCTCGTACAAAAAAACCGTCGCCAAGCTAAATTTAAAAACAACCGAATTCGGGCAAAAATTCTCCGACTGGATGGTCTTTATTCAAAACGAAAAGGACGATGAAAACGGCACTCTTTACGAGGGCGTGACGCTTTATTCGCCAAAAGAGGGCGCGCATAGGTTCGTTCTAGCTAAAAACGCTCGCTTAACTAATAGCAATGCCACGCTTGAGCTTACGCTAGCTGAAGGTAAAATTTACGATATCGGCGATACCTCGTGGCATAAAACGGACTTTGGCACGATGAAAATCCGCACCGTCCAAGAGGATAGCGTCGCGCAGACGAAGTCGTTTTGGCAGTATTGGCAAATGATGAGCGAGGATAAAAAGCGTGCCAAGGACTTTGCTACCTACGTTCTCATCGCGCTTTTCCCGCTAGCGACGACGCTTTTTGCTTTGAGTCTGGGCATCGTGACCTACCGCTACGAAAAGGGCTTTGTGTATTTTGGGATATTTGGCGTGCTATTTGGCTATTTTACGCTTATTATGCTCTTTAGTTCGCGAGTTTTTATCGCGATTGCGGCGATATTTTCGCTATTTTTTATCGCCTCGATTTTTAGCTTTAGGGCTAAAATTTTAAAAAGATACTAAGTGCGTCTTAAGCTCGTTTTTAGCTACGACGGGTCGAAATTTCAGGGCTCGCAGACCCAGCCGCACGAAAACGGCGTCGAGGACGCTCTGGGCGCGGCTCTAGCGCATGTGGGCATTTTTAGCAAGATAATCTCAAGCTCGCGCACCGATAAGGGCGTGCATGCAAACAACCAAGTAGCCTGCGTCGAGTGCGGCGAGCATTTTAGCGACTTTACGCGCCTAAGATCGCTCATCAACCGCCACGCTCACCCGGCCGTTCACGTTAAATTTATAAGCCGCGCGCAGGACTGCTTCCACCCGCGCTACGACGCTACGGCCAGAGCCTACCGATACGCCGTAAATCACGGCGAGTTTTCGCCTTTTTTGGCGCCTTACGAGACTTTTTTGCCGAGATTTGATCTAAATTTAGTAAACGAGCTGCTTGCGCTTTTTGTCGGAGAGCATGATTTTAGCGCGTTTATGAAGCTTGGCAGCGACGTCAAAAGCCCAGTGCGGAGCATCAAAAAAGCGTTTTGTTACGCGCGCGGCGAGCGGTCGATCATCGTTTTTAAAGCAAACGGCTTTTTGCGCGCCCAGGTTCGCCTCATGGTCGCTAGCGTCCTTAAGGCGCTAGAGCTTGCCAAAAACGGCAAATTTAAAGAAACAGACGCGCTGGAGTTTAAATTTGAATGCGCGCAGACGGCAAAACCGGACGGCAAGGCAAATTTAAACCAAAACAGTCGCGAAAAAAACTTAACCGTAAGCGACGAAAGCGTAAATTTGAGCGCCGAACACGCGGTTTGCGGTATCTCAAATTTTGACGCTACAAACTCAAATTTAAACAAAGCCGCAAGCATAGATACCGAAAAAAGTCGCCCAAAAATCAGCAACAAAAACTCAAGCGGTTGCCGCGATGCAAATTTTCTCAAAGCAAAAGAGCTTTTACGCCGAGCTATCTACGAGCAAAAGCCGCTCACGCGTATCCCCGCGCCGCCAAACGGCCTTTATCTAACCCGAGTTTTTTACGAATGATAAACCCAAAAATAAAAGAAGCCATCGCCGCCGTAACGCAAAAGCAAAAAGAGTGCAAAAAAGTAGTCAAAAAATACGCTACGTTTATGACTATAACGACTTTTATCGCGCCGATACTACTTTTTATTATTATGGAGCGACGCTTTGAAATATTCTTTCTTTCATTTGCAGTCATCCCGATATACGTCACGCCGAGGATTCCAAAAGTAGAAAAAACGCTGGAAGAGTATAGGAACTTCTACAAAAACGTTTTTATTAGCACGGTAGTTGCCGATATAGATAGTAATTTTACATACGAGCCTCAAAAAGGCATCAGTGCAAACGAATTTTATAAAAGCGGAATATACAGACGCGTAAATTTTTACGGCGAAGACCAA
>NZ_CAUQHQ010000078.1:0-10523 GCF_963517995.1 uncultured Campylobacter sp. | reverse complement strand
TGCGGAAATTTTCGTCCCAAGGCTAGACAAATAGTCTGCCGCAGGGCGAAAATTTTAAACTCGTTCAAAATCAGCGTAGCGACGCCGCAGGCGGGGTTTCTATAAAGACGCTCAAAAGACAAGCCGATATAAGCTATAAAAGGAAAAATAATGAAACTATTCGGTACCGACGGCGTCCGCGGCAAAGCGGGCGAAAAACTCTCCGCCGCAACGTCCATGCGACTTGCTATGGCCGCGGGGATATATTTTAGGCAGTTTGCGTCGCATACGAACACCATTTTACTGGGCAAAGACACGCGCAAAAGCGGCTACATGATCGAGACCGCTATTGTCGCGGGGCTCACGGCAGTGGGCTACAATGTCCGTCAGATCGGCCCGATGCCCACTCCCGCGATAGCATTTCTCACCGAGGATATGCGCTGCGACGCGGGCATCATGATCAGCGCCTCGCACAACCCGTATTACGATAACGGCATTAAATTTTTCGATAGCGAAGGCAATAAACTAGGCGAAGAGGCCGAAGCGCAGATAGAAAAGATCTATTTTGACGACGAGCTCATAGAAAGATCGCAAAAGCAAATGCTAGAAATCGGCGCCGCAAAGCGCATCGACGACGTCATCGGCCGCTATATCGTGCAGATCAAAAACTCATTTCCTAAAAACCTGAGCCTGCACGGACTACGCGTGGTTTTAGACGTCGCAAACGGCGCTGCGTACAGGGTCGCTCCGACTATCTTTAGCGAGCTGGGAGCCGAAACCATCGTCATAAACGACGAGCCAAACGGTAGCAACATAAACCTAAACTGCGGCGCGCTCTATCCGCAAAATTTAGCCTCCGAGGTAGCGCGATTAAGGGCGGATCTGGGGTTTGCGTTTGACGGCGACGCCGATAGGCTCGTAGTCGTAGACGAGCGCGGCGAGGTGGCAAACGGCGATAGTTTGCTGGGCGTCATGGCGGCATTTTTACAGGAAAACAAAGCCCTAAAAGGCGGCGCGGTCGTGGCTACCGTGATGAGTAACGCCGCACTTGAAGACTACCTAAAATCCCACAAAATCAAACTCCTGCGCGCAAATGTCGGCGACAAATACGTGCTTGAAAAGATGAAAGAAAACGGCACGAATTTCGGCGGCGAACAGAGCGGTCACATCATCTTTAGCGACTACGCCAAAACTGGCGACGGGCTCGTGGCGGCACTGCAGTTTGCGGCGCTGGTGCTAAAAAAAGGCAAAAAAGCGAGCGAAATTTTAAGCGAGATAAAGCCGTATCCGCAAATTTTGCTAAATTTAAAGATAACCGAGAAAAAGCCGCTTGAAAGCATCGCCGGGCTAAAAGAGCTTGAAGCAAGCCTCGCAAAAGAAGGCATCCGCTCGCTATTTCGCTACTCGGGCACCGAAAACCTCATCAGGCTTTTGATTGAAGGCAAGTGCGCCGACGTGCTAAAAACCCGCATGGACGAGGTCGAGAAATTTTTCGTAAAAGCGCTAAATGGCTAAAATTTTAGGCGTTTTTTTCGCGGCGTTTTTCGTCGTTTTCGCGCTCGATCAGGCAGTCAAGCAGATATTTTTGGGCGGATTTTCGTGGCAGGGCGAGTACTTTTCGCTAGTGCTTGCATACAACCGCGGCGTGGCATTTTCGATGTTTGCTTTTCTTGGGCAGTGGCTCAAATTTATCCAGCTAGCGCTGATTGCGGGCGTTTGCGGCTATCTGCTTTGGCGGCTAAAGCGCAAATTTGATGCGCGAGCTGCGGCTCAAACGGAGCCAAATTTGACCCCAAACGGCGAAAAAAAGGAAATCTTAGAGGAGCACGCGCTAGGAGCGGGTATAATCCTGGGCGCGGGTAGTTCAAATTTGCTCGATCGTTTCGTTCACGGCGGCGTCGTGGACTACGTCTACTGGCACAAGTGGTTTGAGTTTGCGATCTTTAACCTCGCAGACGTTATGATCGACATCGGGGTCGTGCTCATACTCTGGCAGAGCTTCGCCGCAGGGCGAAAGGGGGCTAAAAATAGGCGATAACGTTTATATAGCCTACGCGCTTTGGCTGCTTACGGGCTGGTTTGGAGGGCATAGATTTTATCTGGGCAAATTCGTGAGCGGCTTTGCGATGATGACGCTGTTTTTCATCGGATATAGCCTAGCTTGGGCGATCGTGGGTTACGTATTTTGGGTGCTTTGGGGCGCGTGGTGGCTCTTTGATCTGCGCTTAACCGGCGCGGCGGTCGAAAAAAATCAGAAAAAAGAAACGTTAAAAGATAAACTGCGCGCGCAAGACCTCGAGGAGCGGCGTAGACGCCTCTACGAGCTGTACGAGAGCGGCGCGATAAGCAAAGAGGAATTTGAAGCGAGGAAGGAAATTTTGCTAGGGTGAGGGTCGGTTAAATTTGTTGAAATTTTTAAAATTGCTTCAAATTTAGCTTTTAATCTACTGCCTAAAATAGAACCCTGAGCCCAAATTTTTAAAATCCAAACGCTCAAAGCAGTTACCTACCGAATTTCGGCTTCGCTATCGCTTAGCACGGAATTTGGAGGCGGTCTGTCGGCAGTTGCAAGCGTAGCGGAGCAAAAAGCCTTTCGCTTGTTGCGTTTTAAAAATTTTGAATCTAAATTTTAGCATTTCCAAGATACGGGTCTGGGCGAGTCAAATTTGAAACCAAATTTCCAAATTTGACTTCAAATTTGAGCGTAAAACGATAAGGCGCAGTATTTTTTCTTTAGACGAGGCGAAAATGAGCCGAGCGAGGGCGCATGCAAGTAGTATGTAACCGAGCTTCGGCGAAATTTCTAACGAAGTATAAAGGAAAAAGACGAGCCGCCAAAATAAAAAAGGAGAAAAGATGGCAGAGTACTATAACCTCATCAAATATTTCCACTACTTGTGTTTCATCTCGTGGATGGCGTTTTTGTTCTATCAGCCGCGCCTCTATGTCTATCACGCGGAGAATATGGACAAGCCTGACTTCGTGCGCGTCGTTGAGGTGCAGGAGTACAAGATGTACCACTACATCGGCTGGGTCGCGCTGATCGGCACGTTTTTGACGGGCATTTTGATCATCGTCGCGATGCCCGAGCTTTTACGCAGCGGCTACATACGCGTCAAGCTCACCGTCGTCGTTATCCTCGCGGCATTTCATCTGGATCTTGGCCGCTATATGGTGCAGCTGCGCGAGAAACGCTGTAAGAAAAGCGGTATGTTCTTTCGCGCTTACAACGAAGTGCCGACCATCGCGATGGTTATCATCATCTGGATGATGGTGTATAAGCCGTTTTAATCCGCGATAAATACGCGCCCCGAGGCGGAGCAAACCTGCTTTACCTCGGCGTTGCTTTGAGCCGTATCTTATAAATTCGGCGTGCAAAATTAGCGCCAAATTTTGATTTTACTCGGCTCAATTAAACCTCTAGGCAACATTAACTCAAATTAAATCGCTAAAATTTGAAAATCTCCCCAACCTCTACATCTAAAATTTTTGAAATTTTATAAATATGCTCAAGGTTAAAATGCTTATCATAGCGGCAATTCTCGCAATTTGAGTAAAATGCGACCGATTTTATATCCATGCTTAAAGCCATATCGAGCTGACTAATGCCTTTATTTTCGCGTAGCTTTCGGACGTTTACAGAAATTTGCCGATAGAAATTTAGTATCTCATCGGCGCTAAAAAAAGCTAAATTTTCGCCCATTATTTTATCCTATAGGTAAAGTTAAACTTAAACTTTATTTAGATAAAATCTACAAATCTATATCCTATAGGATAAATAATTTTAAAGGAGGCCAAAATGGCGGTAAATTTATCAAAGGGCGGTAGAGTTAGTTTGAGCAAAGAAGCTCCAGGGCTAAGCAAAATTTTAGTAGGACTTGGCTGGGATACGAATACTAGCGATACGGGAGCGGAATTTGACCTAGATGCGAGCGCGTTTTTGGTAGGAGCTTCAGGCAAAGTAGAAAACGAGAAGAATTTCGTCTTTTACAACAATCTAATTAGCGCAGACGGCTCGGTAGTCCACACGGGCGATAACCACACAGGCGAAGGCGAAGGCGACGATGAATCATAAAAATAAACCTAGCTAAAATTTCGCCAAGCGTCAAAGAGATCGACATAGTCGTCACGATCCATGAAGCAGTCGCTAGAAGGCAAAATTTCGGTATGGTAAGAAATTCGTTTATGCGAATCGTCGATGAAAGAAACGGCAAAGAGATAGCCAGATACGATTTAGAGGAGGATTTTTCTACCGAAACCGCAGTATCTTTCGGTAAAATTTACTTTAAAGACAACGAGTGGCGTTTCGCGGCTAACGGAAGCGGTTTTAAGGATGGACTGGCTGGATTTTGTAGGCAGTTTGGACTAGACGTATAGGGGCAAACCATGGCGATAAATTTGATCAAAGGACAAAAAATATCGCTCGCCAAAGACGACGGCGGACATCTGCACAGCTTTTGCGTAGGAGCAAACTGGGGCGCCATAACCGAAAAAGGCTTTTTTAGAGATAAGATAAAGCCGGTGGATCTGGATCTAAGCGCTGCGATGTTTGACTCAAACAAACAGTTTTGCGATGTGGTCTATTTCGGTAAAAAATCAGCCTCGGGCGTATTTCACAGCGGCGATGACTTGGTCGGAGACGTAGGGGGCGACGACGGACTGGATAACGAAATAATCAGCGTCGATCTTAGCCGTTTAAACTCAAACGTAGAGCAGATATTTTTCGTGCTAAATTCTTATAATCAAATCGACTTTGATAAAATTCCGTTTGCTAGCATTGGACTTTACGAAAGCGTAAATAAAGTCTTTGCGTCGTACAATATCGTACGAGATAGCGCATTTGCATATAAGGTTGCGATGATTTTAGGCAAGCTATATAAGCGAAACGGCGAGTGGAAATTTTCGGCTATCGGCGAACCTACGAGCGATAGAAAGCTTGATGAGCTGATATTAAATTCCGTAGTGAAGTACTTATGAAAATTTTATTTTTCTTAGCGGCTACGATTGCGATTTTAGGCGCATTTGAGATAGAGGGCGGTTATGAGATCCCGCCATCGGCGCAAACTTACGGCAACGCACCCGTAATAAGCGATGCAATGATGCAAGAGTGCGTAAAAATTTACAACAAAACGCTTGCAATAGAAAGAGCGTTAAATTCTACTTTCGTAAATCGGTATTCAAGCGAAGAGGTAAATTTATACAATCAAAACGTCCGTATGCATTCGCAGCTCATAGACTGGTTTAATGCAAATTGCGCCGGCAAACAATCATGCTCGGCATGCAAAGCGGCGCAAGAGCTAAACCGCCAAAGAGGGCTTCCCAAACAAAGCTGCGGGTATTAAGGAGAATTTTTGGATAATTTAGAATTTCAAACTGCGATCGTTTTTGTCATATTTGTAGCGGCGGCGTTTGCAATAGATTTTTTCGCGCACAAGAAGGACGAGAAGATATCGTTAAAGCAAGCTGCGCTCTGGTCTATATTTTGGATTGTCGTAGCTGCGGCATTTGGCGGATATCTGTATCTTGCCGTTAGTAGCGAGGCGGCGAGCCTATTTTTTTCAGGTTATATTTTAGAAAAGTCGCTTTCAATCGATAATTTATTCGTTATGGCGGCAATTTTTTCGTGGTTTAAAATTCCTGAAATTTATCGTCACAGAGTGCTGTATTTTGGCATTATAGGCGCGGTTGTATTTAGGCTAGTCTTTGTAGCAGTCGGAACGAGTCTACTTGGGATTTCTCCGTGGATGGAGTTTGTTTTTGCTATCATGGTAGCTTATAGCGCGGTAATGATGATGAAAAAGAGCGATGATGGCGAAGAGATAGGGGACTACTCAAACCATCTAGCTTACAGGGCGGTTTATAGATTTTTCCCGGTATTCCCACGCCTTTTAGGACACAGTTTTTTTGTGAGAAACCAAGAAATTTCGACTCAAATTTCAGCAGACGAAAAGGCAAAACTGCAAAATCAAATTTCCAAACTAAACGCCAAATGGATAGCTACGCCGCTATTTTTGTGTCTTTGCGTTATAGAGCTTAGCGATGTTATGTTTGCTTTTGATAGCGTTCCGGCCGTCATCGCCGTTAGTAAAGATCCGCTTATCGTTTATTCGGCGATGATTTTTGCAATCTTGGGACTTAGAACGCTTTACTTCGTACTAGAAGCGCTAAAAGACTATTTGGCGTATTTAGAAAAAGCCGTTATAGCGCTTTTATTTTTTATCGCAGCAAAGCTCGCCCTAAACGCTTCAGCGCATATCTTTCATCACGGATTCGAGATTTCGGCACAGGCTAGTTTGTGGGTTATCTTGGGAGTTTTAGGCGTCGGGATTTTTGCTAGTTTGTTTAAAGCAAAATAGCCACGAACTGATTTGACGATAATTTATAAATTCGTCCGCCTTGGCGCCGGGTGCCGCTTTAGTAAACTAGGCGAGCCCATTTTGCCCGCCTAGCCCAAGGCTAAATTTGATAAATTTAGCCCGAGCGATAAAAGCGCCAAGGCGGCAAGCAGAGTTAAATTTTAGCCTTTTTTATCGCCTGAGCCAGATCGGCGATTAGGTCGTCCGCGTTTTCTACGCCGATAGCAAGGCGCAGCAGATTAGGCTTTATGCCGATTTTGTCTTGCAGCTCTTTAGGGTATGATTCGTGTGTCATGGACGCGGGCTGGCAGATGAGGCTCTCAACGCCGCCAAGACTCACGGCCAGGTCAAAAAGCTCTAGAGATTTAGCAAAAATTTTATAGTCGTATTTTTCGTTTAGCTCTAGCGATATAACCGCGCCGATATCGCTTGCTTGGCGGGCTCGGATCTGCTTTTCTAGCTGCGAGTACGATCCCGCATAGTGCACCGCGTCTACCGCTTCGTGCGATTTTAAAAATTCGATGATTTTATGCGTATTTTGCGTCTGACGGTCAAAGCGTACGCTAAGGGTTTTAAGGCCTCTTATCAGATAATAAGCGTCCATCGGGCTGATTATGCCGCCAAACGTATTTCTGGCAAATTTTATCTTTTCGGCTAGTGCGTCGTCGTTTACCGTAACGATGCCAGCGATCGCGTCTGCGTGTCCGCCGATGTATTTCGTCGCGCTATAAACTACGATATCTACGCCAAAATCAAAAAGCTTTTGATAATAAGGCGTTAAAAAGGTATTGTCAGCGATCACTAGGATGCCTCTTTTGTGCGCGATGTCTGCGATACGGCGGATGTCGGTCACGCGCAGCAGCGGATTTGAGGGCGTCTCGATAAATATCGCTCTCACGTTCTCTGCGATATCTTTTTCCTCTAATAAATTTAAATCGTCCACCGCCTCGTAGCTTATGCCTTGCGACGCAAAGACGTTGCTAACGTAGCGGAAAGTGCCGCCGTAGACGTTGTTGTTTAGCAGCACCTTATCGCCCGTTTGTAGCAGGCTAAAAGCCGCTGCCGTCGCCGCCATTCCCGAGCCGAAGCTAAATGCGTATTTGCTGCCCTCTACCTTAGCAAAAAGCTCGTCAAACGCTTGTTTAGTCGGATTTGCGCCGCGCGAGTAGGCAAACTCGCCAAAGCCGTCTAGCCCCTCTTGCACGAATGTCGTTGCCAGATAAACGGGCGGCACGACGGCTCCAAAAGGGTTATGCTTGGCCTCGATGCCTTTTACGATTAGCGTGTCTAGTTTCATTTTCTCTCCTTAAATTTATCGCTAAAATTTCAAAAATCTTATATCCATCGCCGAGATAAAGCTCATTATACGCTCGTTTCGGCTAGCGAAAAATCTCTCCGCATCGCCGTCAAACGCGATCTTGCCTTTATCCAAAAACAAAATCCTGTCCGCGACTTTGCGAGCGAAATTCATATTATGCGTGACGATGACGAGGGATTTTTTCTCTCTGGCTAGGGCTATGACGACTTTTAGCACCTCGGCTTCCAGCTCCGGATCTAGCGCGCTAGTCGGCTCGTCTAGCAGCAAAAACGACGGATCCATCGCTAGCGCCCTAGCTATCGCCACGCGCTGGCTCTGACCGCCCGAGAGTCTGTTTGGATAGGCGTTTTGCTTGTCTGCCATGCCAACCTTGCCCAGTAGCTCGAGGGCTTTATTTATCGCCGTTTCCTTTTCAATACCAAGTACCTGCGTCGGCCCTTCGATCACGTTTTGCAAAACCGTTAGATGCGGAAACAGATGAAATCCCTGAAATACCATCCCAGTTCGCCTGCGAAAGGGCAGTAGCTCTTTTGGCGAAATTTTGCCGCCGAATTTTATCTTCTCGCCGTCTAGCTCCAGTTCGCCTTCCTCGGGGATTTCGAGTAAATTTATGCAGCGAAGCAGAGTTGATTTACCGGATCCAGAAGACCCCACGATCACCGTAGTTTGCCCATCTGCGATCTCTAGGTCGATGCCCTCTAGCACCTTTTGTTCGCCAAAGCTTTTGGTTAAATTTTTAAATTTTATCGCCATCACACGTACCTTGAAGTTCGTTTTTCTAACTTGCCTTGCAAAAAGGTAAGTAGCGTGCAAACGACCAAATAAATAAGCGCAGCCAGCACGTAAAGTAGCAGCGGCTCGTATGTGCGAGCGGCGATGCGCTGGGCGACCATAAACATATCTACCATCGTTATGGAAGCTGCTAGCGAGGTGTCTTTAACTAGCCCGATGAAGGTGTTTGATAGCGGCGGCAGCGATATACGCACGGCCTGAGGCGCGATGATACGGCGTAAAATTTGCGCGTGCGTCATACCTAGCGATGTCGCCGCCTCCCACTGCCCCTTAGGCACCGATAGGATCGCCGCCCTCACCGACTCGGACGCGTAGGCGCCGACGTTTAGGCTAAAAGCGATGATCGCCGCGCTCCACGTATCAAGCGTAATGCCGATAGAAGGAAGCCCGAAAAATACGATAAAAAGCTGCACTAAAAGCGGCGTGCCCCGAAATATCCAAACGTAGCCGCCAAAAGCCCATCGCAAAATTTTCACGTTTGAAAGGCGCGCGATAGCGGTTATCACGGCGATAATCAGCCCGCAGACAAAAGACGCCAGCGTGAGCGGTATCGTGACCTTAGCTAGGGCTTCTAGCATCGGCAGCAGCGAGCTTGAGACAAGCTCGATTATGCGGTTTATGCGTTCCGTGTCCAAATTTACCTCCGTTTTTCGCACCGAATTTAGGCTTAAATTTACTCGTCGAGAGCCTTTGATCCGTTAAAATTTGCCTGCAGGATTTACCCGAATTTGCCGTTTAGTTTCACAAGCGGCATTTTTTGCTAAATTTAAAATTCGCGGCTAAATTTAACGGCTTTTAAATTTAGCCTGCAAGCAAGCCTGTAAATAGGCCATCGCCGTTAGCGTAAACGAGCGGCGAACCCGTTTGAAATCTGCTAAATTTAACCTAGCAAATTTACTCCGAAACGTCCTTGCCGAAATATTTTTGCGAGATTTCTTTTAGCTTGCCCTCGGCCTTTAGCTCGGCTAGGGCTTTGTTTATCTGCTCAGTTAGCTCGGCGTTGCCCTTTTGCACGGCTACGCCGATGTAGTCTTTTTCGTTTCCGACGGCGGCGATTTTAACCGGAGCGGCGGGTTGATTTTTCGTAAAGTCCAAAAACACGATATTATCGCGCAGCACGCTATCTACGCGGCCTGCGATTAGCAGCTCCATGCTTTTAGCAAAGCTATCGACCGTAACGTTTTGAGCGCCGTAGCTAGCGGCAACCTTAGCCCAGTTGCTAGTAGCCGAGTCCGCATTTTTCTTACCGTTTAAGTCGGCGAAGCTTTTTATCGAGTCGTTGTCCTTACGAACGATGATCGCGCCGTAAGTAACAGTATATGGCTCGCTAAGTTCGTATTTTTTCTTTCGTTCCTCGGTGATGCTTACTTGGTTAAACACCGCGTCTGCCTTGCCCGCATCAAAAGCCGCTAACATCGCATCCCAAGGCGCAGTTAAAAATTCGATTTTTAAATTTAGCTTCTTAGCCACGGCTCTTGCGACGTCCACGTCGTAGCCGGTTAGCTCGCCTTTTTCGTCATAAAACGAAAACGGCGCGTAAGTGCCCTCGGTAGCGACGGTTAGCACGCCTTCTTTAATCGTTTTAGCGTGTAAATTTAGCCCCAGAGCCAGGATCGCCGCGGCTTTAAATAAATTTGAGATTTTCATGTTTTTCCTTTTTTTGAATTTACTCAGGCGCGAATTTTACGGCAGGGCCGCTTCGCGCCTAAATTTATCATTCGGAGATATTTTTACCGAAATATTTTTCGGAAATTTCTTTTAGTTTACCGCTAGATTTTAGTTCGCCAAGAGCCTTATTTATCTGCGCGATTAGCTCGGCGTTATCCTTGTGCGAGAGCGCGGCGGTAGGTATCGCCTCTCCGGTAAATACGACCTTGATAGGCACGTTAGGTCTTTGCTTGACGTAATCAAGAAAAGTCACGTCGTCGTTTATCGTAGCGTCCGCGCGCTTTTGGGCGATTAGCTCTACGCCCTTGCTAAAGCCGTCTACGACGACGATCTGCGCGCCGTGCTTTTCTGCTATCTGCGCCCAGTTGCTAGTGGCCGAATGCGCGCTTTTCTTTCCTTTTAGATCGTCA
>NZ_CAUQHQ010000077.1:0-10560 GCF_963517995.1 uncultured Campylobacter sp. | reverse complement strand
TCTTTATAGGCCGTGAAAATCGCGAGCAAAACGCCAAACGTCGCTGCGATACTTCTCGCCGTAAAGCCAAAATCGCATCCGCGTCAAATTTGATAAAAATGACGCCGAGGCTAGCAAGATAACCCGGCTTAAATACGGTACGCAGACGCGCTAAATGCGCTCAGGGCAAAAATGGCCTCCAATAATCAGTGCGCCGAAAGTAGATTTTGCGTATTTTCTACAAATTTGCGGCTGGCTTTTGCACTCGGCGCCGTCTTGTTAGGACTACGATTTTATTAAATTTGCTTGTGTTTTAAATTTTATCTCTAGCGACTCGGGCGTTTTACGGCGTCAAATTTAGCTTTTGATCTCATCGTCAAAAAGCTCGCGAACATCCACCCAAAAGCTTTTGAGCATAAAAATCGGCGAGTCCAAAATACCCGGCAAATCGTCCTTAAAAGATAAAAACTCTACGACTCTTTGCAGCTCGCCAACGGTTTTTACGCTCATGTCCGCTAGCCACGGTACCTTTACTTGCTGCATTTTATCGGCAGACTACTTGGCAAATGCCAAAAACCGCGAATCGTCCGAAAATGTAAAGCACCCCGTAGCCTGCTCGCTAAGTAAAATTTGTTCAATCACACCACCGCTTTGGCTAAATTTTACGTTTTTGCTCTTTTTGCGCTTCAAATTTAAACCCTGCATCTGGGCGTTTGCGTCGCCGTTAAGTCCGCTTTACAATTTTGTGGCGCCTCGCAAAACCTCCGCGCTCGCGTAAAGCCGCAGCTCGCCCAAACTCGGCGCACCCCCCCCCATGGCTATTTCATAAACTTCAAATTCCGCGCTAAATTTACCGCCCGCGCCACGCTCTTTCGCGCTATAATCCCAAGTAGAACCCATTTATATTATTTACCGCGCGTTTGCCCGTCCGCACAAATCTCGCGGTCTCACGGCTCAAAATTAGGACAGTAAAATTCATCCGCCTCATCCCAAAGCTCCTCTAGCGAGCGTCCGTCTATCTGAGGCGCGGCGTAGAGTTCTCGCAGCGTGGCGAAATACCGCTCGCCGCTCGCGTTTGCGCCGGATTCGTCCGAGCACCTTTGAAACGAGCAGCGATCCGCATAGGCGATGATCATGTATTCCTCGCCGCGCAGGCGAAAGCTAAGCTCGGGCTCGCCGCCCTTGGATACGCATTTTAGCAGCATTTGCTCTATGGTTTCAAATGAATATTTGGGCATCTAGCTTCCTTTTAAATTTATCTAGGCGCGTTTTAGAGGGGCAAACAAATAGGGTTTCATCAAATTTGCCGCGTTTTTAGAAGTAAATTTTAAAAATCGCTCAAATTTAAGTACCGAATTTGAGCTAAAATTTGCGGCAAAATCACCGCATCTCAAGGCGCATAAGGTGCATATCCTCGCCGCCAGTGACATCAAGCTCCTGCGAGCCACAAACAGGACACGTGAAGTCGTTTTCGCTAAGCTCGCCGCTAAAACCGCAGCTTTTGCACTCCACGGAGACGTTTTGCAAGGCGATCAAAAGCTCGGCGTTTTCGCAGATCGTGCCCGTTTTATAAACCTCAAACGCGCTTTCTAGGTAGTGAGGTTCGACGCCGCTTAGCCGTCCGATACGCACCTCAAGGCGCACGACCTCTTTCGCGCCGTTTGCGGCGGCGTTTTTCTCGCAAAGCGCAACTAGGCTTTGCACTATGCTTAGTTCGTGCATCGGCTTGCCTCGCTTACGGACAGAGCGGATTTTATTTTTACGCACGCGCCTAGGGCGTAAATTTGATAAATTTTGCGAGCTCGCTCTCGTACCCTGCAGGCCCGAAAATCTATCGCGCCCAAATTTGATATAGCCATCATCGCCGCGCCTAACATATCCTGGGCAAAAGCTCGCCCTTTGGCACTTCTAAAAAGCGCTTCGAGCCGTATGCGTTTTGCAGGATGACGCGGCCGTTTGCAGTGCCTAAAATCTCGCCGATCGAGGCCGAGTTAGCGTCAAATTTGCGTAAAATCTCAAGCGCGAGCGCCTCGTCTTTTTCATCTACGGCCAGCACGAACGTACCCTCGTTAGCTAGCTCGTAAGGCTCAAAGCCAAATAGCTCGCAAACGCCCGTCACTTCGTCGCTAATCTTGATATCCTCCTCGCGTACGAGGATGTCTAGGCCGCTAAATTTCGCCCATTCGTTTAGCACCGCCGAGAGACCGCCGCGCGTCGCGTCGCGCATACACAGAGGCTTTACGCCGCCCTCTATCAGCGCCTTTACTGCGCCTACTAGCGCCTTGCAGTCGCTTTTTAGTTCGCTTTGCAGATCCAGCTCCTCGCGGCTAGCCAGCACCACGGCGCCGTGCCTGCCCACGTCGCCCGAGATCAGGATCTTAGCGCCCGCGCGCAGGCTTTTTAGCTCTACGCCCTCGCAGACGATCTCGCCGATACCGCTCGTGTTGATAAAAATTTTATCGCATTTGCCGCGCGGTACGACCTTAGTATCGCCGCAGACGATTTGCACGCCGTTTTCGCGAGCGACGGCGGCTAGCGAGCCCAGCACGCGCTCTAGCTCGTTTATCTCCAGCCCCTCCTCGATTATTAGCGCGCAGCTTAGGTACTTTGCCTCAGCACCCACCATGGCTAGGTCGTTTATCGTACCGCACGCTGCGATCTTTCCGATGTCGCCGCCGTTAAAAAATATCGGTGTAACCACGAAACTATCGGTGCTAAAGGCTAGTTTGCCGTTAAATTTGGGCGTCAAGTTTGCAGAGCGTTTCGCGCTCTCGTCCGCGCAAGGGTCGCTAAAATTTAGTATCGCGCTATCGTTGCTCTCGCGCAAAATTTCGTTGTCGAATATCCTAAAAATCGTCTCGTTTATGAGCGAGTTCATCTCCTCGCCGCCGCCGCCGTGGCTTAGCATTATCTTGCTCAAATTTGCCTCCTCTTAGCCCGCGCTTTTGACGTCGCCGTATTTGTAGTATGCCGCGCATGCGCCCTCGCTAGAGACCATGCACGAGCCAACGGGGGTTTTTGGCGTGCAGGCTTTAGCGAAAATTTTACAATCAAAGGGCTTTGCTCGCCCGCGTAAAATCTCAGGACATATACAGGCCTTGCTCTCGCCTTTGCTTTGCACGCTGCAGTCAAATTTTACCCTCGCGTCAAGCTTCGCGTACTCGGGGCGTAGCTTCATACCGCTTTGCGCGATCGTGCCGAGACCGCGCCACGAGAAGTCGCACGGCTCGAAAAATTTAGCTACAAGCTCCTGCGCTTTTACGTTGCCCTCGCGCGTCACGACTCTGGCGTATTCGTTATAGACCTCGTGCGTGCCCGCGTTTTGCTGGTGGACGAGGTTTAGGATGCCGTCCATCAGATCAAGCGGCTCAAATCCGCTAACCGCGATAGGTTTTTTATACTCGGCCGCTATACTCTCGTAGATGCCGTATCCCGTGATAACGCTCACGTGGCTAGGCCCCAAAAACGCGTCGATCTTGACGTCTTTATCGTTTAGGATCGCTCGCACGGGTGCGGGGACGGTAACGTGATTTATATGGAAAAATAGATTTTTTAACCCGAGCTCTAGCGTCTTTTGCACCAAATTTGCGCTCATAGGCGTCGTCGTCTCAAACCCGATCGCAAAAAATATCACGCTCTTTTCGGGATTTTCCCGCGCGATTTTGATACAGTCTAGCGGGCTATATAGTGCTCTGATGTCGCAACCCTCGCCGCGCAGCTTTTGCAGGCTGGTGCTTGAGCCCGGGACTCTCATCATATCGGCTAGAGTGCACAGGATGGTGCCCGGCATCTGGGCTAGCTTGATAGCCTCGTCTATGCGGCTCCTTGGCATTACGCAGACGGGACAGCCGGGGCCGTGGATGAAATTTATATGCTCGCCAACCAGCTGCGGCAGGCCGAATTTCATGATCGAGTGCGTGTGTCCGCCGCAAATTTCCATGATATTTAGCGGTTTTACGCTCTCTTTTTTGATAAGTTTTGAAAGCGCCAAAATAAGCTCTTTATCGCGAAAATCATTGATTAGATTCACGCTTTTTCCTTTGCGTCCTGTTTGTTTGCCGCCTCTTGCATAGCGCTTAGTCCCGCGTTGCCTTCGTCTGCGCCGATCTGGCCGTTTTGCATATCTTTGGCGATTTGGCGGTAGATTTCGATACTTTCTAGCGCAAATTTCGTATCGATTTTTTCCATCGCGTAGCCGACGTGGATGAGCACGTATTCGCCTACGGCCACGGGCTGGGCGATGAGATCGAGGCTCACGCGGCGACTCACGCCTAGCGTCTCTACGGTAGCGACGTTATTTTCGTCGATCGCGATCACTTTTGAAGGGATTGAGAGGCACATTATCTTAGCTCTTTTTTAAATTTTAAAAAATCCAGCCACTTCTCCATGCCCTCGCCCGTCTTTGCGTCAAGCTCGACGACGTCGACTTTCGGGTTTAGTTTGCGAGCCTCTTTGACGACTTTTTTCACATCAAATTCAAAATGCGGCAATAGCGAAGTTTTGGTTATCACGATAAGATCGGCGGCGCGAAACATCACGGGGTATTTAGCTACCTTATCATCTCCCTCCGGCACCGATAGCAAAATGACGTTAAAGTGCGAGCCCACGTCGTAGCTAGCGGGGCAAACGAGGTTGCCGACATTTTCAACGAAAACTATATCAAGGCCCTCTAACGGCAGATGATGAAGCCCCTCGTGCACCATAAACGCATCCAGGTGACATGCCTGTCCGGTCGTGATTTGGTGGGCTTTGCCGCCTGCTTTTATTATGCGGTCGGCATCTTGGTTGGTTTCTAGATCGCCCTCGACGACGCCGATTTTAAATTTACCGCTTTTTATCGTAGCTTCTAGTAGCGTTGTCTTGCCGCTGCCGGGGCTACTCATGAGATTTACGCATAAAATTCCGTGCTCGTCCAAGTGAGCGCGGTTGTGCGCGGCCTCTTCGTCGTTTTGGGATAAAATTTTCGTTATCACTTCGACCGTTTTGCTGTCGTTTAGCGCCGGGTGCGCGTGGCCGTGACTATGCTCGTGAGCCGCGCCGTGTCCGTGCTCGGCGCCGTGATCGTGAGCATGCGAGTGAGTCGTACCGTCTGCATGAGTATGGGCGTGATCGTGCCCGCCCAGCGAGCATCCGCAATCTTTACACATCTTGCTTCTCCTTAGCGATTTTTGGGGTTATTATACTCTTAGATGTTAAAAAATTGCTTTAGTTTCATACTTGCGGATATTATTTCGTCACGTTTTATTTATATTTTGAGATTTTTATGATAGCGGCGAGGGGTTAAATTTGACTCAAATTTGAGCCGCGTCAAATTTGAAGACTCGGGCTAAATTTGAGTTCTGGTAAGTCTAGTCAAATTTAGCCCTCTAGCCGCCCGTAAATTTAACGCTTGCTAGATTCTGCCGCGTTTGGTTTTTCTATTACGATATCCTTGATGCGAGCTTTGCCGTTATCCATCACGCCGATGACGGCCGTGGCGTTAAATTCCATCATATCTCGCTCCATCTGCTTCGCACTTTTGGGCGGCATAAAAAAGGCTTCTATGCCGAATTTTGCGGTATTATAATCAACCCTGCCCGCTAAAAACGTCCCGCCGTTAGGCCGCTCAAAGCTATATTTGTCAAATTTATACCTGCCGTCTTCGTCCTGCTTTAAAACGGCGTAAATTTTTGTGCCGTGTAGCTGCTGCCTTTTGCTTAAATTCGAGTCTCTTTTGTCCAGCTCGTAAACGCCCGCAAAGCCGTAACTAAGGTGCACGTAGTCGCCGCGAAACATATCGCGCGGATCGTAAACCGTAGTTCGTATCAAGATCTCTTTGCCAAAATATATCGGCGCGTACGCATACGCAAGCATCGCGATCACGGCTAAAATTTGAAATACCGCGGCGGCAAAAATCAGCTTTAGTTTCATTTCGCGCTCCTTTTTTTAGATATCCTAGAGACCCCGAGCACCACGAGCGCAAATACCAAAAATAGCGCGCTGGCGCTGACGTAATCGCCGACTAGATCGACGTAGCGCACGAACGCCACCCAAAAGATGAGCGCGACGCCGAATTTCATGTTATTTTGCTTGATAAGAGCGACCGCGACGCAAACGCCGATGAGCGAAAACACGCCCTCCTCGTAGCCCGCAAACGCGTCTAATATAAAAGGCAGCGCGACTAAAAGCGCTGCGACGGTAGCGGCGGCGTACTTTTTAAAGTAAAACGCAAGCCCCAAAGATGCCGCGCAAAATGCGGCAAATAGCGCTCCAAACACGCTTTTAAAAAATATAACACCGTTTAAAACATTTTCGTAGTTCTGGGCGCCGTAAGACCACGGACGCGAAAAGTGCAAATCCTCGTAAAGCGACATATCAAAGCACAAGATGCCCGCGCCGCAGACGATGCCGATGTTTTTAAGGTAAAACGCGAGTTCAAATTTACCCGCCCTCTCAAGCAAAAACGAGGTGCAAACGGCGAGCAAGCAGTAGCTAAGCGCAAAAAAATGAACGCCGTAAAACGCGTCGTCCACACGCAAATCCGTCATAAAATATCGCTCGTAAAGCACGAAAGAGACGATATAAGCAAACACGCTCACAAAAAGTGCGCCCGTAAGCAGCCGCGAATCGTCGCGCCAAAGCACCGCAGCCGAAGCTACGATAAATAGCAAAAATCCGTGCGAAACGCCGCTAAACTCAAACTCCATCAAAAACCAAACAAGCCCCAAAATAAGAGCCTGAAGCGTGATGATGGACTTGCGCGTAGCAAGCCCGAGCGCCAAAGCTCCGATCGCCCACAGCAGCACGCCGTTAGGCATATGCTCGCCTAGATGGTAAATTTGCGCGACTAAAACGATCGCCGCGCCGTAGCAAAAGTTACCTAGGAAAAACAGCGTCGTAGCCTGCGTCTCTTTGCCGTTTTTTTGCGCCCAAACTCCGCTAAAATTTACCGCCGCGAGTATGCCAAGCACTATGATTAGCCTCACGGCGCGCGGCAGCTCCTCCCAGTTTGCGCCCACTAGAGTAAATAGCGAAAGCGCCAAAAATAGATACGCGACGAGTTTTAATATAAAGCTTCGCCGCTCGTTTGCACCCGATAAATCTATATCGTATCTAGCCGCTATCTTGCGCGCCGCCTCGTCGCTTACCAGCCCTTCTTCTCGCCACTTCGCAAGCTCGTCTGCGAGAAAATTTTTATGAAATATCATCATTTTTCTACTCCATTTATTTTATCTTCCTGTGTCGCTCCGCCCGGTAGAGCACGCATAGCCTGCCCCAACTATCTCGCGCTTTACTAAAGTCCTAAAAAACGCCGCCCATTACTCATAAAACAAACGCTTTAGCAAGCTAAATTTGCCAAAAACCGCGCCCGTATCTATGCGTAAAAATAGTCGTAAAATCTGCTAAAAATCCGTTTTTGCGGTGCTTTTGCAAAAATCGCAGCAAGTATGGACAAGATACCCGAGCTTTCCTCGTTTTGAATGAAATTTTAAAAAATTTTGCATTAAATCCTAGATAAATTAATCGCGCGATTTTAGCAAAAACAAAATCAAAATGTAAAGAAATAGCGAAAATACCGCGGTTTTGGCAGCGTTTTCGGTTTGCCGTTTAAACGCGGCAGACTTTAGCGGCTCAAACGGTCATAAACCGCAAAATTTAATCAGCAGGTTCTTAAATCGCGCTTACGAGCGCTTTTATTTTAATTATAAGCGCGCAAATATCGCCCTTTTGCGGCGCAAAATCACGCCTATGCGTAAGCTTAAATCTACCGCTTTTTACTTTCTTTGCGCCAAAAAGCGGTAAGCGCCGGAAATTATCGCGCTTTTTAGAAGCTTAAAGAGATAAATTTTAAGCTTTGTTTTTAAAAATATGCAAAAATTTAACATCAAATAACGGCAAATTTAAAAGAGTAAATTTTAAAAAATAAAAACATCGATTTAAACGGATTAAAATTAATATCTAGTTTTAACGCAAAAAGGGTATTAAACAGATAAATATAAAAATCCTGCGTAAATTATAAATAAAATTTACGCTAGAAAATATAAAATAAATAAATATAAAATTCATCCGCCCAGCTCAACCAAGCCAAACGGATGAAATCCGCTAGCCTACGAGTGAGGAACGGCAGCTCTAGTGAGTTTTGAAAATTTCACGCCTTTTAGTCCGCCTATCTTCTCGGAAAATTTCTCTATCAATCCCGCTTTACCGCGTAATATCAATGTTTCAAGGCAGTTGTCGTGATCCATATGAATATGCGTAGTACAAGTGATGTTTAGATTTGATTTATGTTCCAAGTCCATCATCTTAGCGACTAAATCGCTTTGGTGGTGCAAGTAAATGAGCGTCAAAACGCCGATTAGATCCTCGTCGGCATTTTTCCAGCTGTCGTTTACTATCTTTTCTCTAATCAAATCGCGAGTAAATTCGCTTCTTGAAGCATAGCCCTGAGCGCCTATCTTGCTATCTAGCTCATCTAGGAGTTGTTTTGGCAACGATACGCTAAACCTGATGATGTTTTCCACTATCGCCTCCTTAAAGAAAATATTACATATTATACATCAGGAAACTTTAATTTATATTAATGTAAATGCGATTTGACCGATAGCTATACTTGAATCATTGGCAGTAAAATTTTTATTTATGTAATATTTCTTACCTTTTTGCTTAAGAATTAAAATTACATTTTCAAGCAGGGCTTTATTTTGAAAAACTCCGCCTGCAAGCAAGACGTCGTTAGGCTGTGCGCAAGCTGCGTCTGCTACGAGCTTTGCAAGCCCTTTTATAAAGCCCGTCGCAGCCGTTTTAGCATCGTCTTTTAAAGCTCTTTTAAAAGCTTCTTTAAAACAGATTTTGTCGTTCATGATTTCGAACTCGTAGCAGACGTCCAAATTTGCGTCAAAAAGCGCCTCCAGGCTCATCCCCGCCTCGCCCTCGTAGCTGATGCTATCAAGCCCGAGGATCACCGCCGCAAACGCATCGAATATACGCCCAAGCGAGCTGGTTTTGACGCAGTTTATTTGCTTTTCGTGCAGGATTTTTAGATTTTTTAGCTTAGCGGGCTCAAATTTTGCCAAAAACGCCTCCGCCTCGCGCTCTAGATCATATTTTAATATCGCGGCATAAGCGATCTGCCGGATATTTTTCACGCTAGCTTCGCCGCCGATCAGCAAAATTTCGTCAAATTTGCAAACTCGCTCGTACTCTTTGCCGCGCACTTTTAGTATCTCTCCGCCCCAGACGCTCCCGTCCGCGCCGTATCCCGTACCGTCAAAGCAAAAGCCCAGATACTCGCGCTTTGCGTCCAGATCGTTTTCTAAAATCACCGATAGCAAATGCGCGTGATGGTGCTGGATTTGCGTGATATTTGAGCCGAAATTCGCGGCGTATTCGCGCGCCCATTTTAGGTTTAAAAAATGCGGGTGCAAATCGGCTACGATCTCGTCAAATTTTAGCTCGTAAATCTCGCTAAAAAGATTGATTAGCGCGCAAAAACGCTCATAGGTCGCGACGTTTTTTAGATCGCCGATATATGGGCTTATCATCAGCTCGCCGTCTTTAAAGATCGCAAACTGATTTTTTAGCTCCGCTCCGACTGCTAAAACGGTCTTTTCGCTCTTAAATTTCGTGCGGATAAACTTAGGATGCACGCCGCGGCTAGTGCGGATAAATATAGGCTCGCCGCCCGCTACGAATGCGATACTATCGTCGCTTGGCGAGTGGATATCGCGGTCGTTATCTAGGTAAAAATCTATCACGCCGCCAAGCTTTTCTCGCAGCTCTTTTTCGTCGTAGATGATGGGCTCGCCGGGGACGTTGGCCGAGGTAGCGATGACGTCGCCCTCTAGGTACTCAAAAAGCAAGAGATGAACGCCCGTGTATGGCAAAAATATGCCGATTTTATTGAGTCCAGGCGCCAAATTTGAGGGAACCGGCGCGCCCGGTAAGCTTTGCAAAACAACGATGGGTTTTAAATTCGAGCTTAAAAGCCGCTCTTCTTCGGGCGAAATTCGTGCGTATTTTTTAGCGCGCGAAACGTCCTTGCACATCACGGCAAAGGGCTTTTTAGGGCGCTTTTTTCGCTCTCTTAAAAGCTCTACCGTATCATCCTTTAAACGGCACATCAAATGAAATCCGCCAAGCCCCTTTACGGCTAAAATTTTACCCTCGTTTATGAGCTGCGCGGTCTGCTTTGCGCTATCGTTATCCCGCGCCAAAACCCGCCCGAATTTATCTTTTAGAGCAAGCCTAGGCCCGCAGTTTGGGCAGGAGACGGGCTGAGCGTGATAGCGGCGATTTAGCGGATTTTTGTATTCGCCGCCGCAAAATTCGCACATCTTAAACGCGTTCATCGTCGTGTTTGCGCGGTCGTAAGGCAGAGACTCGATAATCGAAAACCTCGGGCCGCAGTTGGTACAGTTGATAAAAGGATAATGATACCTCGGGTCTGCGGGGTCGTAAAACTCGCGCTCGCAGTCTTGGCAGAGGGCAAAATCGGGCAAGATAGGCGCGTGTTTTTTGGCTGATTTTGAGGCGACTATCTTAAACTCGTCAAATTTCGCGCCCTCTAGCTCGGTTTTTTTCATCTCGTCGATACGAGCGAGG
>NZ_CAUQHQ010000076.1:0-11103 GCF_963517995.1 uncultured Campylobacter sp. | reverse complement strand
ATTCGGGCTTAAATTTTTACTTTTACGTAAATGATAAATTTTAATCAAATTTTCGCTATAATCGGACAAAATTTAAGGAGCGAATATGAAACTAGGAAATTTTTCGACCAATGCAAATATGAGTAGCCACTATCTCGAACAAGCTCAGGCTAACAGCGCAAAAGCCTTAAATAACATCTCCGCACAGCGCGCTCTAAGCGGCATCGACAGCGCAAATCTTGCTATCGCGGACTCCCTGCGCTCTCAAAGCTCCACGCTAGAGCAGGGCGTCGCAAACGCAAACGACGCTATCGGCATCCTGCAGATCGCAGACTCCACGCTAGCAAATATCACTCAAAGTGCCGACCGCATCGGCGAGCTCTCGGTGCGCTATAGCAGCGGTATCCTAAATGCCGACCAGCAAAAGATGATAAAAAGTGAAGTCGGTGCGCTAACCAAATCAATGCAAGATAGCGTAGATCAGGCTAGCTTTAACGGTAAAAACGTATTTGGCGGACAGATGAGTTTTTTAACCGGCAACGGTATGGAGGGCGTAAATTTATCTGCGCCTAAATTCGGCGGCATCGACGTGAGCGATATAAACAGCGTGCATAAATTTATCGGCGGCGTAAATGCTTTGCGCGGCGAGATAGGCGCGGCGCAAAACGGCATACTCTCCGGTATAAATGCAAGCCTGGCGAAAAACGTCGCGCTAAAGCAAAGCGAGTCTCAGTTGCAAAATAACGATATCGCCAAAAACGTAAGCGCGTTTAAGCAAAATGATTTACAAGCAAACGCCGCCGTCCTAGCTCAAGCGCACAATGCGGCAAGCTTGCAAAGCCAGTTTAATAGGCTTTTGGGCTAATTTAGCTAAATACCGTTTTAGCCGCTACGCTCCTTGGCGGCTAAAACGCTTTTATTTTATTCTAAATTTGGCGATTTGATCGCGCCTTAAATCAATCTATCAAATTTTACTTTCGCGTTTCAATCAAAAAACTTATCGCGTCAAATTTACCTAAACTCTCCACATCACTTTAGCTAAAATTATCATTACGATGCACAAAACAAGGGCAATGACATGCGAGTATTTGCCGAAAGGATCGGGCTTTTTGAGCTTATAGACGAAAAAGAGCGATATCGCCGTAACTAGACACATCAGTCCTAGCACGCCGATTTTTGCCATTAGCAAGATCTGAAACGAGCTACCAAACCATCCATTTTCACCGCCTAGATATTCCTTTGCCATAAAAATGCCGCTGATAATTAACATCAAAAACGCCGTACCAAAAACCTTCGCGCTGCCTTTGGTGTAGGCTTTTTTGACGCGAGCGAGCGTATCTTCGTCTATGTGCTTTTTGGCAAACGGAAATATACAAACGTCAAAAAATACGTAACCGACGAAGGCGACGGCGCTTAAAATATGAATGATGAGGAAAAATAGATACATCTAAGGCCTTTTTGCTTGATTATATTTAAATAAGCTGCCCGAAGGGATGATTTTGATTAAGGATTGCGCAAAAGAGGGTTAAATTTAAAATTTATCGGCGAGGCGGCAAATTTGTAAAAATCTTTGCGAGGTCAAATTTGAATAGATTTGTAAATTTGGGATTGTGTAAAATTTGAAAGAAATTTATAAAAACCGCCCGTCAAATTTAACGGGCGGGGTAAATTTAAGGGCGCGTAAAAACGCTAGAACCTTAAATTTTCGTTTGAAGCCCTTGTTAAAACAAGGGCTAAATTTTACTCGACTTCGGCGTCGATGACGTCGTCGTCTTTTTTCTTGCCGCCGTTTGCTTGCTCGCCCGCGGCGCCGTCTTTTTTATACATCGCTTCAGCTAGCTTGTGGCTGGCTTCGCTTAGGGTTTTGACTTTCGCGTCGATCTGCTCTTTGCTTGCGTTTTCGTCTTTTAGCGTCTCTTTTAGCTCGTCAAGCGCCTTTTGGATGCGCTCTTTGTCCTCGGCCGGGATCTTTTCGCCTAGCTCGTCGAGACTCTTTTGCGTTTGGTGAGCGAGCGCGTCGGCTTGGTTGCGCGCTTCTACCGCGTCTTTGCGTTTTTTATCGTCCTCTTTGTGTAGCTCGGCGTCTTTGACCATGTTGTTGATCTCGTCTTCGCTTAGGCCGCTTGAGCCTGAGATCGTGATGTTTTGGGCTTTGCCGGTAGCCTTATCTTTAGCTGAGACCGTTAGGATACCGTTGGCGTCGATGTCAAACTCAACCTCGATTTGCGGTACTCCGCGAGGAGCGGCAGGGATGCCCTCTAGGTTAAACTGGCCCAGAGACTTGTTGTCGCGGGCAAATTCGCGCTCGCCTTGCAGTACGTGGATCGTGACGGCGCTTTGGTTATCCTCTGCGGTTGAAAATACCTGATTTTTCTTAACCGGGATAGTCGTGCCTTTTTCGATGATTTTCGTCATCACGCCGCCTAGAGTCTCGATACCTAGGCTTAGCGGAGTGACGTCTAGGAGCAACACGTCCTTCACATCGCCTTTGATGACCGCGCCTTGGATCGCCGCGCCGATAGCTACGACCTCGTCCGGATTTACGCTTTTGTTTAGCTCTTTGCCAAATGCCTTTTTGACCTCTTCTTGAACTAGAGGCACGCGCGTCGAGCCGCCCACCATGACGATTTCTTTTATATCTTTTTTGTCTAGTCCGGCGTCTTTTACGACCTCGTTTATCTTGGTGATCGTTTGAGCGACTAGATCCTCGATCATGCCTTCAAATTTAGCCCTAGTTAGCGTTTTTGTGAGGTGTTTAGGACCAGTAGCGTCAGCGGTGATAAACGGTAAATTTATAGTCGTTTCTTGAGCCGAGCTTAGCTCTTTTTTAGCCGTTTCGGCTGCTTCTTTTAGGCGTTGCATAGCCATCACGTCGGTTTTTAGATCGATGCCCGAGTCGCTTTTAAATTCGCTCGTTAGCCAGTCAATTAGGCGGTTATCGAAATCGTCGCCGCCTAGAAACGCATTACCGCCGGTAGCTAGAACCTCGACCACGTTATCGCCGGTTTCTAGTACAGTAACGTCAAACGTACCGCCGCCTAGGTCGTAAACCATGATCTTTTCGGACTCTTTTTTATCTAGACCGTAAGCAAGAGCCGCCGCGGTAGGCTCGTTTATGATACGAAGCACGTTTAGTCCCGCGATAGTTCCCGCTTCTTTAGTAGCTTTTCTTTGGCTATCGTTAAAGTACGCAGGCACCGTGATGACGGCGTCTACGACGGTTTCGCCCAGATAGCTTTCGGCATCCTCTTTTAGCTTCATTAGCACTTTGGCCGAGATTTCTTGCGGAGTGTAGACTTTGCCCGCAATCTCGATAGCGCACGCGCCGTTTCTATCTACGACGTGGTACGGCAGCCTAGCTTTAGCCTCCTGCGCGTTTTTCTCGTTGCTCATTAGACCCATTATTCTTTTGATAGAGTAGATGGTTTTTTCAGGGTTGGTTACGGCTTGGCGTTTTGCGCTATCGCCTACTAAAATTTCGCCCTTATCGGTAAACGCTACGACCGAAGGAGTCGTATTTTTGCCCTCTTTATTCGGGATTACTTTGCTTTCGCCTCTCTCATACACGCTTACGCATGAATTCGTCGTTCCTAGGTCTATACCTATTACTTTTGCCATTGTTTATCCTTTTTATTAAATTTTTATTTTAAATTTTACTTTGCTATCGATACCATCGCAGGTCGCAAAACTCTGCCGTTGATTAGATAGCCTTTTTGTATCACTTGCACGATTTTTCCTTTTTCCACGTCCTCGCTATCGATTTGCAGTACGGCATTGTGGAAATTCGGATCAAATTCGCCCTCGGTTTCGATCGGCGTGATACCGTTTTTTTCAAAACACTTTTTAAACTGATCTATCGTTATATAAATTCCTTCTTTGATTTTTGCTGCATATTCGTCGCCTTCGGTTTCAAAATTTACTGCCATCTCAAGCGCGTCTATCACTGGAAGCAGATCTCGCGCGAATTTCTCGTTCGCATACGTCGCGATGTCCGTTTTTTCCTTTTCGAAACGCTTTTTGATGTTTTCAAAGTCTGCATTGGCTCTATAATACTTATCCGTTAGCTCCTCAAGCTGCTTTTGAAGCTCTACGTACTTCGCATCTAGGCCCTCAAAGCTGATACTCTCGTCGAAATTTGACGGGATTTGCTGTTCAAACTCCGCTTTTTCATTCTCATTCATGCCGCCTCCTTTAGGTTGTTTAAAAATCTTTCATAGTCGTTATAAATACTACCCACGCAAAGCATTTTGGCCTCTTTGCCCTCAAAATTTACGTCTAGTTTCATGCCTAGATAGTTCTCGCCGAAAAAGACTAAATTTGAGTCAAAAATCATCTCAAAGCTAGGGTTTAGCGCATTTTTAAAGCTCTCGCCGAAAATCTCAAGCGCTATCTTTTCGTTTTCTAAAAAACGAATTTTAGTGCGCTTTAGCTCGGCTATCTTGTTTCTTAACTCGTTTAGACCCACCTGCATACAGGTAAGTTCGAGTTTGCCTAGATCAGTGCCGATGAGATTACTCAAAAATTTCTCGACTTTTTGGTTAAATTTGAGTGCTATCTCATCCTCGCTAAAGCTCAAAATCAAAAATCTATTGTTTAAATTTAAGACCTCGTTTAGCGTTTGGGTTTTGTTTTCAAAAACCATCGCATAAATTTCAAATTTATCGCTTAGCAACTTTAGCAGGTTAGGATTTGCGATATCTAGCGTCTCGCCAAGATTTAACCTAGCTCGCCAATAATCTCTCATCGTCGCAGCCGTAGGTATCCTGCCGCCACTAACGTGAAACTGCGTGATCGCGCCCTCGTCGGAGAGCTTTTTAAAATAAACCCTGATTGTAGAGGCTGGGATCGACATCGCCATACGAGAACCAAGCTCGCTAGAGCCGATCGGAGCATTGTCGCTAAGATAAGCTTGAATGATAGAATCAAGTATCAGATCTCGCTTGCTCACCTTTATCATATTAGCACTCTCTCATTTAAATTGCTAGGCGCATTATACAACATTGAGCGGATAATTGTCAAGGGCTATAGTTAAAAAAAATCATTTAGATAACTTTAGCGTAGTAAGCTCAATGTTGGAAATGTAAAATTTGATTGAATGAGCGGTATAGGGGAAAAATTAAATATATTTAATACAAGAGGATGGCAAAATTGGTTTTAATGCTAATTTTTTTAAAAATCTAAAATTTGATGTGCTAAACTTTGAAAATGATAAGAAGTAAAATTTGAAAGAAAGAGCCCCGGATTTGGGGCTTAGGATTATTTATCTCTGAGATTTAGCTCAGTGATAACTTTAGTGTAAGCTGCGTAATCTTTATCTTTTAGATATTTCATCAAGCGTTTTCTGCGACCGACTATTTTAAGTAGTCCGAGGCGAGACGAGTGATCTTTTTTGTAGATTTTTAGGTGCTCGGTTAGCTCCTCGACTCTTGCGGTTAGCAATGCGATTTGAACTTCCGGAGAACCCGTATCTTTCTCTTTTCTAGCGAATTTCGCAACAATTTCTGCTTTTTTAGCCGAATCCAAAGCCATAATGACCTCCTGATTGGTGAGATTAAAAAAGGCGATTATATCATAAAAATCAAAAAATGCGGCACCTGTTTTAAAAAATATTGATTTAATCAAATTTGTAGATAAAATTTAATAAAATATCCGCAAAAAATTTAAGGGGAATTTATGCTTTTGACAAAAGCGAGCGAATACGCGCTGCTTTCGCTGATTTACATAGCGCAAAAAGACGCTCCCTCGGACGTCGATACGATGTCGGGCGAGCTTGAGATATCAAAAAGCTTTTTGGCTAAAATTTTGCAAAATTTGGCAAGAGAGGGAATTTTGGTTTCGTTTAAGGGTGCAAACGGCGGATTTATGCTCGCGCAAAAGCCTGAAGAAATCAGTATAAAAAGAATAATCGAAAGCGCTGAAAAGCGTAAAATGGCGGTATTTGAGTGCTCGATCTCGGCTGATAGCTGCGCCTCCAGCAAGGGCGGAATGTGTCAAATTTGGCCGATGTTTAGCGCGCTTCAGTCTAAAATCGACGATTTTTTAGATACAATTACGTTAGCAAATATAATCAAGAAGTAAATTTTGGCAAAACAAAAGCGCAATATCCTAACCCTGGTCGCACCGTTTTTAGAGCCTATCGTAAGATTTAAGGGGCTTACTATCGTTGGCGTCATAATCGCCATCCTAGCGATCATCATCGTGCCGCTTCCTAGCGCGATTTTGGACTTTTTTCTTGCGCTTTCCATCTCTATTTCGGTACTCATCATCCTGATCGCCGTTTACGTGCCAAAGCCCACCGACCTTAGCACGTTTCCGACGCTTATTCTCATCATCACGCTTTTTAGACTCTCGCTAAACATAGCCACCACGCGCATGATTTTAAGCGAAGGACACAACGGCCCCGATGCCGTAAGCGAGATAATCTCAAGCTTCGGGCAGTTCGTCGTAGGCGGCAACTACGTCATCGGCGTGATCGTCTTTACGATCCTAGTGCTTATAAATTTCATGGTCGTTACAAAAGGTTCGACGCGCGTGAGCGAGGTGCAGGCGAGATTTACGCTCGATGCGATGCCGGGTAAGCAAATGGCGATAGACGCCGACCTAAACGCCGGTCTAATCGACGAAAAGACCGCTAGAGAGCGCCGCGAAGCCATCATCGGCGAGGCGAATTTCTACGGAGCGATGGATGGTTCGTCTAAATTTATAAAAGGCGATGCTGTCGCGGGCATCATCATTACGATCATAAACATAGTTGGCGGCTTTCTCATCGGTTCGTTTCAGTACGGCCTAGATATGGCTACTTCGGCGCAAAACTACACTATCCTAACGATCGGCGACGGTCTAGTGAGCCAGATCCCGGGCCTCATCACGTCGACGGCTACGGCGATCATCATCACGCGAGCTAGTAAGGACGATGAAAATTTCGCCGAAGGCTCGCTAACGCAGCTGCTAGGCGAATATAAAACGCTTTTAATAGTCGGCTTTATACTATTTATCTTTGCTCTAGTTCCCGGGCTTCCGACGCTATCTCTGGGCTTTATTTCGCTTTTGTTTTTAAGTATGGGTTTTATAATGAAAGAGGTAAAAGAGGGCAAAATAAATTTGACCGCCAAGGCCCAAAGTGCAGTCTCTGCTCAAGGCGAAGAAGAAGGGCAGGCTGCACCAAAACCCCCTAAAAAAAGCGAAGAAGAGATCGCCCGCGAAGAGGAAGCTAAGATAAACGATATCTTAAAGCTTGAAATTTTAGAGCTTGATCTGGGTTACGGCTTGCTAAAGATCGCCGAGACCGATCTCATCGAGCGCATACGAGCGATGCGCCGAAATATCGCGGCACAGCTTGGTTTTTTGATGCCAAAGATCCGTATCCGCGATAATCTCCAACTACCGCCCAACGAATACCGCTTTAAGCTAAAAGGCGTCGTGATCGGGCAGGGGGAAATTTACGCGGATAAATTTCTAGCTATGGATAGCGGGCTGGTTAGCGACAACATCGAAGGCATCCCGACTAAAGAGCCGGCGTTTGGCCTAGACGCGCTATGGATCGATGCGAGCGTGAAGGAGGACGCGATACTAAGCGGCTACACGATCGTAGATCCCGCCAGCGTCATCTCTACGCACATGAGCGAGCTGATAAAACAAAACGCCGCCGAGCTCCTAACTCGTCAAGAGACGCAAAATTTACTCGACAAGCTAAAATCGGAATACCCCGTAATCGTCGAGGATACGCTACGTATCGCGCCTATCGGAGTGATCCAAAAGGTGCTAAAAGCGCTACTAAAAGACCACATCCCGATAAAAGATATGCTAAGTATCCTAGAGGCGCTAAGCGACATCGCCGAGGTTAGCAAGAACCTCGATATGATCGTCGAGCACGTCCGCACCGCGCTTGCTCGAGCTATCACTTCGCTTTACGTCGATGAGGGCGGGCGGTTAAATTTCTACGTGATGGAGCCCGCCGCGCAGCAAAAGCTGATCGACGCCGTGCAGTATAAAGACGGCGCGTACCACCTGATGATAAACGTCTCGCAAACGTCGGCGATCGTGCAGGCTCTGCGCGAGGCGAGGGCGAAGCGGCCGATCTCTGAGTACGGCTCGATGATACTTTGCGTGGAGCCTAGTTTGCGTAAATTTATCGCCGATATCTGCGCGAATTTCGCCATAGATATCACGGTGCTTAGCTTTGCCGAAGTTGCGGCAAATACGCCGTTTGAGACGCTAGGTACGATAGAAATACAAAATCTGTAAGGAATAAAATGACCATCCATCACCTCTCGCACACCGATCTGGACGGATACGGCGCGCAGGTAATAACGAATCACTATTTTAAAAACGTTAAATTTTATAACTCAAACTATGGCAAGGAGATCGACGAGAAATTTGATCAAATTTTGGCTCAAATTTCGGATAAAAACGCAGCCCCGGCGCAGTCAAATTTAAGCGGCGAGCAAAATGCTAACTCGCAAAATGCGCCCGAAAATCGCGGCAAGGGCGAAGCGGCTAAAAATGACGAAAAAGCTCTTATCCTGATAACGGATCTAAATTTAACCGTGGAGCAGTGCGAAGCCTACGAAAAGGCGCTCGTAAATAAAAACGCTAAAATTTTACTCCTAGATCATCACCAAAGCGGCGCCGAGTGCGCGAGCAAATTTAGTTGGTATTTTTTAGATAGCTCAAGGTGCGCGACTAAGATCACTCATGATTTTTTCGCTAAAATTTACGGGGTGGATGCTAGCCTAAATCACTTTAGCGACGTCGTAAATGCGGTCGATATCTGGCTAAAAGACGACGTAAATTTTGAAATGGGCAAGGTCGGACTCGGGCTCGTCGCAAATGCAAAAGAGATAAATAAAACGATGTTTGAGGCTGAAAATTCGCGCTATCTTTTTTATCTAATCAAACGAGCGCGGGAGTTTTTTGACGCCGGAGATGACTACGTCGGGCTTGACGAGGCGATTTTCGGATTTAAAAAGGACTTTTTCAAAGAGGATAAAAACGATACGTTAAGCAACCTGATTTCAGCCTTCGTCGTAAGAAAACTAAGCGAGGAAAAAGAGAAATTTAGCATAAAATATAACGACCTTAACGGCATTTTGACCTACAATATCGGCAACACCTCGGTTATCGGCAACGATTTTTTAGTCGCGAATCCCGATATTGATTTTTTCATCGACGTTACGAGCAAAAAGACTCTGAGCTTTCGCGCTAACGGCAAAGCCGACGTAAGCTTGATGGCTAAAAATTTAGTCGGCGGCGGTGGACACGTGAATGCTAGCGGCGGGCTTTTTGCGGGCTTTAAGGATAGCTTTAGCTATGAGAACGTAAAAGCGCAGATAACCGACTTAATAACCAAAAAAACGATTTTACAAGGATAGAAAATGAAAGAAATAGAACCAACCGTAGACGAGCTAAGCTACGAGCTTTCGATGATGCTAGAGGCGATGCTGTATTATGCCGGCGTGAAAAAAGATAGGCTCGAGGACGCCGCAGAGACCTATATCGAGTGCATCGACGACGCGCTGGAAAACTCGGATGCCGAGGGCGTGGACGAGGTGCTCGAAGTCGTCGAATACATGAAGAAAAAGCACGCTAAATTTTTCAAATGAAAACTCTAGCGCAAATTTTATTTTTCTCGGCTCTGGCGGCGATGCTGGGCGGTTGCGTGTTTTTAAATGACCGCGGCGTGACGACGAAGTACTACAACGAGTGCAAGGAGTACTACGACGCGACGGGCGTCTATCACAAAGAGTGCCCTAAAAACATCATCGACTGGACGGAGTGATGAGCTTAGAAGCGGCTAGAGCGGCTAAGGCTAGGGAGCTGGCGGGCAAAACCTACGCGCCTTTGATGCGGGAGGTAGAGGAGCTGGCGGCTAAATTTAAGGAGCGCGAATTTGAGCTCAAATTTGACGATATAGTCGAGATAAACGCAAATTTAAATCCAGCCCAGCACGAAGAGACGCTACAGATGGCGCTAAATTTACGCTCGTGGCGCAAGGGGCCCTTTAAGATAGACGATATCTTGATAGATAGCGAGTGGAGGAGTTTTGTCAAATTTAACCTACTCGCGCCGCACATGGATCTAGCGGACAAGGTCGTGGGCGATATCGGCTGCAACAACGGCTACTATCTCTTTCGTATGTTGCCCCAGCGCCCCAAAAAACTGATCGGCTTTGATCCCGGAGTGATGAGCTTTTTGCAGTTTAAATTTATCGATGCGTTCGCGCGCTCGAGTATAGAGTACGAGCTGCTAGGCGTCGAGCACTTGCCGCACTACGGCGTCAAATTTGACGCGCTTTTTTGTCTTGGCGTGCTCTATCACAGAAGCGATCCGGTGCGCACCCTAAAAGAGCTAAAAGGCGCGCTAAATGCGGGCGGCGAGCTATTTTTGGACACGATGTATCTTGATATGCAGGGCGATTTTGCCCTGAGTCCGAAAAATACATACTCAAAGATACCGAATATCTACTTTGTGCCGACCGTTAGCGCGCTTTTAAACTGGTGTGAGAGGGCGAATTTTAAAGACGCGCAAATTTTAGCCACAAAGCCGACGGACGCGCACGAGCAGCGAAAAACCGAGTGGATCTTGGGACAGAGCTTGGGCGATTTCCTAGATCCTGCAGATCCTACTCGTACGGTCGAGGGCTATCCCGCGCCAAAACGGGTCTATCTAAAACTAAGCGTATAAAGGTAAAAAATGGACGAAAATATATATAAAGACGGCGGTAGCGAGGATACGATACTGCCTGAGGATGAAAACCCTTTTCGCAACGAGCTAAAAACCTCGCCGAATATAAAAACCAGCTTAAGCGGCACCGTAACCGGACTGGGTTCAAATCAAGCGAAAACGAATTTTTTTGCTAGCGAAGAGATGGCGTCTGATGCCGAAGGGCTTATTCACAGCGGTTTTGTTTTCTCGGCGGCTAGCTATGCGGCGATGGCTGCGGTAAACGAAACCTTTAGCGTCGTGATAGGGGCCAAGATACATTTTTTCGCTCCGACTAAGATCGGCGAAAACGTGGAATTTGATGCTAGGGCTCAGTTTAACGATAGCGCTAAACGCGAAGTTAGAGTGATCGGCAAAACGCGCGATATCAAGGTTTTTGAGGGTACGTTTCAAGTGATTGTT
>NZ_CAUQHQ010000075.1:0-11588 GCF_963517995.1 uncultured Campylobacter sp. | reverse complement strand
GTAGCACAAAGCGTGAGTAGAAATCTAAGCTTAAATTTCATTTTTGAACTAGAACGAAGAGTCTCAAGGCTTACCGACGAGTACTATCATCTTTGTTTTTTGCAAGAGGAGGAATACAAAACTAAAAATTTTAACGGCATTCCGCATTACGAATTTAGTATCAGACTAAACAAATACACCGATCCGAATGATCAAATAGATATTTTATTTTACGTTCCTTTTAGCCCATTTGAGGGCAATCCGCTAAACGAACGCGGAAACTACGAACAAAGGATCTACTACTCAAGAGATAGCGCTGTAAATATGGGATACTATATATCAGTAGATAAAGGCGCGCTAAGGGACGGCTGGCTATCCGGGTCGTTTTTTCAGCGATATGTAAAAGGCGTTAGTTCAGAGCCTATCATGCCGATAGCCTTACGTAAAAAAGGAGATATGATAGCAATAGATGCAAGGCTCAGAGATAGAAATTTAAACGAATGCGAGGAAATTTTAGGCGAGCTTGAAACGATGATGAACGAAACCAAAGCAAGGCTCGGCGATGATTTTAGTAAAAGCGCTAATATATTTTTATCGGGGCATCAGCAATATATCGTAGAAAACGCGCTATCAAATGAGCTAAAAGCGCAAAAAAGGCTAAAAACGAAGCTAAACCGCCTAAAAAAGGATATAAGCGCCCATGAGATCAGATAGGAGGGATTTTTTATTTCAAACCTTGATAAACGAATGTTTCTTAGAATTTGCCGGCTTTGGCGGCAAGGGCGCGGCAGAGGCTATAAAAGAAGCCATTAAAAAAGAGGAGAAAAATTTTAAAAACGATCTTGGCTTAAATTTAATAGAACAAGCAAATCCGCTAGACGCTCATGAACGAGCAATGAGGCAAATGCAAACAACATTGCGCCGCGGCATTTATCTATATACGCTAGATTTTGCCTATTTCTGTGCTTTATTACGGCTTTGCGGCAAGTTTTTTCGATCCGAGAAAACCTATAAATTTAACAAAATTTTACAAGACATTCAAAATAAAAAAAGCGACGAGAACGGCGGCGGTGCAAATACCCCCGAAACGGACGCCAAAAAAGATATGACCGAGAAGCTATTAAATTTAGCCGAGGAACTTCTAAAAAGCGCAGATGAAGCCAGGCGGGAATATAGTAAAAAATTTGATAGCGACGTCATAAAAAACTACAAGAAAAAATATATGCCGACATTAGGAAAAATCTAAAAAAGATAAACGATATACAAGACTTTTTAAAGGAATTTGGCTTTGATCAAAGCCAGGCCGAATATCTAAGCTGGAGTCTTAGCGCTGGAAGTATCATCGAAAGGGAGCTTGAATACTTTAAAAGGTATCTAAAACACATAAAAAACGATACAAAACTAAAAGAAATTTGCGACAAAATCGGCAGAATAGACGGAAAAAAGGATAAAATAAAAATGCGGATAGATTTTAAAAAACAAAGATCAGACGTAACCAAAAAAAAAGGGGGGGGATCGACGGCATAAAGCTAGGCAGCGATATAGATAATCTCTTGCCTAGCGAGCTAGGGCTAACGGATGGGGATACGCAAATTTTATTCGATATAAAATTCATAGAAAATAAACTAATATGCTTTGAAAATATCTCGACCGAGAAAACGAGAGTAACCGATAAAATTTTATACAATGCCGATGCAAATGGACCCATTATACTTTGCGTAGATTTTAGCGGCTCGATGTATGGGATACCCGAGGCTGCAACAAAAGCGATCGTTAAAAGAATATGCGATATGGCTAGAGTCGAGAACAGGCAGTGCTACATACTTGGCCATAACCCAAAATTTATAAAGATAGATTTAAGCGGCAGGGACGGGATTTTAAATTTGGTCAAATTTTGTTGTAAATCTTTTAGCGGCGGCGGCATAGATATAACTTCAGAGGTTATAGAAAAGGCTTTAGATATCATAAAAATTGGCGGACAAGGCAATGCCGACATATTAGTAATATCCGATATGATATTTCCCGTAACGGCTAGAATGAAGGCGGCAGCGCAAGAAATCAAAAAAGGCGGCAGCAAAATTTATGCGCTAATAATCGCCGACGATAAATTTGAGCCCGATGAAATTTTTGATGCAGCCTGGCAGAGAAAAAATCGAGAAAATGTGAAAATCTTTGAAGTTAGATTCGAAAAATGACTCAACCTGTCGCTATGCAATGTTAAATTTACGTCGTAACTTAAATCAAAGGAGATCAAATGAGTTTAAACGTAGATTTTATCCAAAAGGCTAATGAGGCGGTAGCCGAGGCAAAAGGTTTTAAGATGAGCGAGCTAGCGGGTCAAATACTAAATTTAACCCAAAGCATAAAGCTAACTAAAAAACCCATTGACGCAGATGAGCGAGAAATAGACGATATGTACTATAAAGATACCTTTGGTCCCTTTGGAGGCGTAGTAAAAACCATCGGATACGCCGCCAAAACGGCTATGGGGCTAGATGAATACAATGAGATAGACGAAGGTATCCTAAAAAAGCTATCGAGGATGGAGAGTAAATTTCATGCAAGCTATCTACCAGAGATACTAACCGAGATTTGTAAAGACTACGGAGAAAAAGAAAAAGAGGCGGTAGATATAGCCATAAAGCCTTTGCTTGATATAGAGCTAGATATGGCTTTAGTTAAATTTTACTTGGCGCTTACTCAACTCCAAATGACTATAAGCCATCAAAACCTAGAAGCTAGTGTAGGAGGAAGTAGTAAGGTAAGCGAAATAAAAGAGGCCTTAAGACAACTGCAAGCTACGGCGCAAAACCTGACAACTATTGCCGCGGAGTATGATTGGGAAATGCAACTTATAAAACTATAAAAAGCATTCTTAAAAATTTATAGACTATTTTTTAAAAGAGATACTTTTTATTTTTTATTTTTGCTATAATCAAAATAATCTTTTAATGAGGAGATACCCTGGAAAACAAATACAAGCTGAAATGGCTTTATAGGTTTGCAAATAGGCTTGAAACCGGGCTTAATGCGAACCCAAACGTAGTATGTATCGGTTCATATAATCATGGAAAGAGCTCTCTTTTAAACGCCTTAACGCAAAACTATGATAATGCCTTGTTTAAAGTAGCGGATAAAAGAGAAACTACGGAAAACAAAAGTTATGAATTCAACGGCATTGTTTATACCGATACGCCAGGACTTAATGCTGTAATCCAAGACGACGAGTTGGCCTTTGAGGCAGTAATTAGCTCGGACGTAAATATATTTGTTCATTCGCAGCTTGACGGCGAACTTAGTAAAAAAGAGGTGGAATACTTGCAAAATCTAGTTTCTCAATATTGTACGGCACAGATGCTTATTGGCAAGACGGTATTTGTCATGAATCACATCGAGTCTTTAAACGATGAGGAGATAAAAAAAGCTAAACAAAGATTTGTTCAGCAGATAAAAGATGTATTCGGTTTAGACCCTATTTTACTTACCGTAAAAACCGTTAGCTACATAAAAGCTATGCGAGAAAATAAAGCCGTTTTGGCAAAACAAAGCGGAGTCGAAGAGATAAAAGAACAGGTATTGAAGCTTTGTAAAGACGAGGTTGTAAAATATAGACGCAAAAAACGACTATCATTAGTTTATGGCGAAATTATAAATTTACTTCAGCAAAAACTTGAAGAAACTGCGAAAGCTATAAACAACGAAAAAGCTAGAAGTCAAAAAATATGGTCTGAAATCAATCAGATGATCCAAAACATAAATAGTATAAAGTCAAAGTCAAAATATTAAAGGTTTGAAATGTATTCAGTTATTGCGCGTATTTTAATACTAATCTTAAAAGAATTATTTCCATCAAAACCTAGATCGCCCAATATTAAAGGTTTTGCAGAAGAACAAAGAGAAAAAGAAGAGGCAGAGGAAAAGAAAAGGCAAACAGATGCTCAGCTATATAAAGATAGAGAAATAAAACGTATACAGAATAAATACGATATAGAAATTTCTCCTGATGGATTTGGCTTTGAAAATAGAGTCTTAAAACTTTTAGAAGAAAAAAATAAAGAGATTAGAAACGAAATCAAAAGATTGCAGGAGTTAAAAAATGTACTCGAATGAAATTATGTATGAATTTTACAATGAGCTAGATAGAATAGAGGTTATAAATTCGAGTTTAGATAATAAAAGGCAAATTTTAAGTGGATTTGTTGATGAGTTAAAAAAAGATCTATCCAATATTACTTTAGATGATGATTTAAGAAAAACAAATGAAGAGCTGTCTAAAATGTTTGATGAAATAGTCTCCCTTAGCAAAGATAGTATAGAGGACTGGGAAGATAAATTTAAACAAATGCTAGCTCAAGAGAAATTTAGAAGTGACTTGGCAAACCACTTTATCGTAATGATATTTGGTAGAGTAAAAGCTGGCAAAAGCTATCTTGGAAATTTTATAGCAAAACATAGACTCGAAGGGCAAAAAGCAGAATTTTTTAGATACGACGAAGTCGGGAAAAAAGAAAAAATAAACAAACTAGAAGAGCTTGACGAAGAGGAATTTAAAACAAATAATCTTGAGTGTACAAGTTCTATACAAGGCTTTAAGCTAAGCGGGCTTGCTTGGATAGACACACCAGGTATTGGGTCAATGACGGCGGAGAATGGCGCACTAGCCAAAGAATACATTCAGGCGGCCGATTACGTGCTTTATCCTAGCTCATCTGGAGCCCCGTTTCAGAGAGATGAGATTGAGGAGTTGGGTAAAATTTTTGATATGAACAAAAAAGTAACTGCTCTAATAACAAAATCGGATGAAATTACAGAAGACGAGTGTGAGTGCGGCAGTGAAGACGGTTGTGAAAAATGCAACAAAGGCATAATAAAAACGTTAGCAAATAAGACTAAAGCTATCAGGGACGAGCAAGAGGAATGGGCAAAAAACGAGATAGCAAAGATCTTAAATGGGAATAAAGAACAGATGCTAAGCGAAATTTTTTCATTATCCGCAAAAACAGCTGAAATGGCCATAGAAAATAAAGATGACATAGCATTTAATGACAGCAATATGCCAAGACTTTACGAAGAGTTAACTGAGATTGTAGCAAATAAAGCTAAAAAGCTAAAACAAGAAGCTCCATATGATGGACTTAAATCTTTAGTTGCCGGTATACTAACTGACAAGGAGCACTCTATATCAAGCATACAAGACAAAGTAAAAGAATTTAAGGGCAAGATGATTAACATCAAAAATCGGCTTGAAATATTAAAAAGTAATTGTTTAAGCGATGTAAGCTCGCTCATACAGTCTGAGATAGCAAAAGAAGGCAATAGCATAGATAAAAGTAATCTAGAAAGTAAATTAGAACAGATAGATCAAAATATCCAAATGCAAATAGGCCATACAATAGAACAAAATATAAAAGAAGTTATACAAATTTATGATAACTCTTTGGTAAATTTTGCTGAAGGGCTTGGGTATGAATTTAGTATAGAGGATAAAACAACAAAAATAATTTATCCTACAAAAAAAAGAAATAAAGCTATTGGTGGAACAGTAGGGGGTGCAGCAGGTGGTATAGCTATTGCTCTATCCAAGGCTGGTGCAGCGGCAGGAACTTTTGTTGCACCAGTGGTGGGTACCACTATAGGAGCTGTAATTGGTGGAATTATAGGGCTCGTTAGTGGTATAACTTTGGGGACTATAGTTGGAGGAAAAATAGGAGAGGCTATTGGTGATGATGAAAAAAAAGAAATTATTGACGGTGATAATAAAGAAGAAGTTATATCAAATTTTATGTCCTCACGTATAGACCACTATACAAATGCAACGAGCAAGATTTATACAGCCACTCAGTATAATTTTTTTATGCCGCTAGAAACCATATCTGCTGACATAGAAAACAAGCTTGTTAAATTTAATGAAAAACTAAATAAATTCCTGGAGGCACTATAATGATAAATGATTACAAAGCTATTCAAAATAAGCTAAATTCCTTGCTAGAAGATGAAATTTTTAAGCAAAAACTAATAGCTTTTAATAAAAAAATAGATGAAAAACTAAGTGACTTTAAGCCCACTTTTATGATATATGGCACATATAATAGTGGCAAAAGTACTCTTTTAAATGCGCTTTTTGGTAAAGAAGTTGCAGATATGGGCGATATGCCGACAACCAAGCAAATACACGAGTATACTTATGATGGTTTTACTATATACGATACTCCCGGACTAAATGCAAAGAGCGAGGATGATGAGACTACGCTCGGACACCTAAAAACTAGCGATGTAGTGATATTTGTAATGAGTAATGACGGCTCGGTAGAGGAAAAATACATATATGAGCGCATAGGTGATGTTATCAAAAATAAAAAGAAAATACTTATCGTCGTAAATAACAAGGCGGGCCTGGAGCTTGGCGGCGAGGATGACAATGCCGTAAAAAGTAAAATATTGCAAAATTTGCAAAAGGTGGCTACACAAAAAAATATAGATGATATCTCAGGCGTCCAGGTCGTTAGCGCAAACGCATTATCGGCATTAAAAGCAAAGCTAAGCGGAAAGCAAATTTTACTAGAAAGAAGCGGGTTTTTAGAGGTTGAATATATACTAAAGCGTTTAATGCTAGAATCCGGCGAGCAAGATATAGAAAATACTTTAAATTTGCTCATTAAAAATACGATTAGTGAAATGTGCCAAATTTGTGACGAGCATATGGAAAATGAGAGTGCAAAACAAACTGCTTCCCTTGTGACATACCTTGAGAAACAAAAGCAGAATTTAGAAATAAAATTGAATAATTTGCTTTCAAACGGCATTTCCGGCTTAAAAGACCAACTTCGCGAACTTCTTTCGAATTCTAATTCTGATGAAAATAGTATAAAGCAGGATATTGATAACTGCATCAAGAAGCAAATAAATGATATAAGCGGTGATGTAGCCGATATCTTAAATTTAACTATAGAAGAGGTGTCTTTAAAAATTGATCAATTCAAAGCTTCATTTGATGGTTTAAGCAGCATAAATATAAATATAGATGTTAATGCTCTACTAAACAGAAATAAAGCTTTGGAGGGTGAAAATTTGATACTAAACGAAATAAAAGACGGCGTAATGAAGGCCATAACCGATAAGGAACTAGTAGCTAATGCAACTAAAAGTACTCTCGAGTTCGTTAAGAAAAAAATACCCGATCTAATGAAGGGCAAAGGTCCGGTATGGATGAGCAAAGCTGCTGAATCGGTCGGCAAATGGGCAGGCCCGGCGATAACCGCATTATCTACTGTACGCGATATGTATAAAGCAAATAAAGAATACCGAGAGGCTGTAGAACAAGCAAATAATAGAGCTCATGCAATACAAAGCTGCATAACCGAGATATCTAGCAAAGTATCTCATTATCTTGAATTAGAGTTTCAAAAAGTTGTCCAGCAAGCTTTCAATCCACTTATAAAAACGTATCAAGAAATAGCCAACTCCTTAAGCACCAAAAATTCAAATTTAACAGGCATAAAAAACGAGCTCATAAAAATATCTAACGAAATAAAGTAATTTTATAGAGTATGATCCTTTGCTAGCTTATAAGTTAGCAAAGGAAATATTATTTTATATGAGAAGTGATGATTTACTCTTTTAGCTGCGCATATCTAAAAAACGAATGCTTACAATGCGTACAATGAAATTGCAACTGCTCTAAACCATCCGACCACTCCTTTGCTTGCTCATAGCTAATATCATCGATATCTATATACTTTAACCCTGATGCTGCCCCGGCAATAAGCCCAACGGCACCACCTATAGCACCCCCTATTAAAGTACCGAGCCCTGGAACTACTGAGCCAATAGCTGCTCCTGTAGCTACTCCCATAGTTTTTTACCACTGCCAATGATAATTTCATCGACATCAACGCTATCCCCACATTTTGGGCACTCTAGTCTTACTAAATAGCCCATATTTTATCCTTTAATAAAATTGTTTAAAAATGAATATAGCAGGTTATGCTACTTTGTCAATTTAGCCCTCCCCGCCTCTGCCCTAGCCTTGACCACTTTAGCTAGCACGCTCTCACTAGCCACGCCTATTATCTTTGCCCTTAGCTTTGTTACGTCGGTATGGCTAGGGGCTTTGGCATGCACGGTTTCGTTTCGCAAATCTTGAAGATCGGTTATGACCTTTGGCAGGGTTCTAGTCACGTAGCTTTGTAGTAGATTTCCTTCGAGCACATCCTGGATAAGGCGGTTTTTAAAAAGAAATTTATATGTACCCAAATTTGGCTTATTTTCAAATATATCGCTTACCGTAAAGCTAGTGCCTTGCACTTCGTATGGGATATTTAATATAGACGGCTTTATCTTTGCAAGCTTATCCATGAGAACTTTAACGAAAGCGTAAATCTCTTGCTCCATTGTTTTTGAGTATTTGACTACTACAGAGCTAAAATCATACAGCGGATTGGCGATGTTGCCCAGATACTCTATCTCTGCGGAGATGATATTTTCTATGCTATCTGGGTGCATTAGATTTATTAAGCTTCGTCCGAAACAGTAACGGATCAAATTTCGCTTTATCTCTAAAAACTCGGCGCTTTTATAGACGTCGGGATAAAATTTGCCATCATCCTCAAAGTAGCGCGTCTCTTGCTTTGTCTTTATGATGAGAGGATAAACATAAGCGTTGCCGTAGACTGCGTAAGTATGGCCGCTTACGGTAAAATTTGCCAGGTAATCGTCTCTAACGCACTCAAAGTCGTTTCTAACTAACTCTCTAATATCGCTTATGATAAACCACTTTTCTACATCGAGTCTTTTTTCTTTATAATACTCAGGCGCTATCTCGCTCATATCTTCATCGGTTACGGCAATAACTTTTGCTACGAACAAATTTGAGTAGTCTGTCAAGAATAGTTGTAGATATTTATCGTCCTCATGGCTCTGGGGAGCCAGATTTGGCATTTTAGGGCTCTCGGCTTTTGGACTTTGATTACTTAAATTTAAGCTCTCGTAAATTTGCTCAAGTTCGGCTTCGCAAGAGTTTATCATATCCCGCCGTTTGCTTTTTATCTTGCCAAAGGCTACTTTGCCTTTGGAAATGAGGATCTTAAGGTGTTGCTCGATGACGTCACTTTGGTAGTATGGGTTATAGAGGATGAGGATGTTATGCATAGTTTGCCTTTTAATTTAGCATATAATAATTAAATGATTATACTAATTTAGCCCTTAAATACCTTTTTAAATATATTTTTAAAAGACTGTATCATATTGTCAAAGCGTTCTTTGGCCATAGCCTCTTCTATGGATGCTGTTTTTCTATTAAGCTTTGAATTACCACACTTTGGACAAACCTCTGGAACTTGCTCAAAGTCTGAGCCCATTAAAGCATCGCTCTTAAACCAAATCAGTTTTTCGAAGCCGCATTTAGAACAACAAATTTTAAATGGTTTTGGTTGTATCATAATTATGCCCTTTGTTTGAAATTTTCGCAGTAAAAATTCATCGCACTTCTTTGCCATTAAATTTATAGAATTATAGCAAAGAAGTGCGACAGGTTGAGTCGAATTTGGATAAAAGTAAAGATTTTATTTTAGCTTTTCGACGTATGCTCTTATGATAGTGTCCGTCAAATTTGAAAATAAATCAAAATCGCCTTTGTAAATTAATTCAAAATTATCGTTTAAATAAGCTAGATATGCATTGCCCATTAGTTTTGTCGTAGAGCTGGCGACAGTTGCATTAAACGCTCCTCCTGCAATAGATCCTACAGCCGGTATAAATTTTAATAAATTTCCAGCCACAAATCTAACGGCAAAGCCCCCAGCTGCTACGGCAGCAAACGATGCCGCTAATTTTGCAATATTTTCAGCAGAGGCTTCAAAACCATAATTATACGTAATATGCGATATCATGGCTATTTGGGTAGGTAAAAGTAGGGCGATATCTGAAAACGGTATCGGCGTAGCCGCAATAGCACCCGCAGCCACGCTATATTTATTGATAATATCCAGTGCTGCTTCGTATTTTACGTCTTTGTTGTATTTTTGCTCTCTAGCAAAGGCTTGCTTTGATGCCTCAGGTAAAGCGTCGTATGTTTTCTTTATAAGGTCGTCTATGCCTCTAAGCGGTTTTATGTTTCCGTCATCGTCTTCGATCTCTAACGCCATAACTCTTTGCATATATTCGTCATTAACGCCAAACTCGCCTTTTACTTTATCTGAAAATTTTTCCTTATTCTCGTCTTTATCCTGCTGGGCTTTTGTGATCACTACTATAGTTGCATAGTCTTTTTCTCTTATGATATCAAACAGTCTTTTTTCGCCCTCTTCTATCCTTCTGCCGGGCTCTGCCACGCAAAACCATACTATATGTATTTGTTCATCGGCTCTCTTTTTGCTATTTTCTTCCAAAAAATTTGCAATGTCGTCACAAGTGGCGTCAAAGCCTTTCAATTCAAGACCCTTAGTATCATAGATACTAAAATTTGGGTTTACTTTTATTTCATTTATTTCTTGAGTGATCGGTTTTCCGGAGCCAGTCTTTGTTACTGCGTCGCCAAAAACCGCATTTATAAGCGTACTTTTGCCTACGCCGGTTTTACCGACTATTAAGACGTTTAATTTAGAATTTATGTCTTGCATACCCTTTTTAAAGGCTTCCTTTGCTTGATTTATCAGATCATTTAGACCTAACTGGATCTCTTGCTGATTTTTAGCAGCTTCCATACTATTCTCCTTTTGTTAAAATAAAATTTGTATATTTTAGCATTACCCCCCCATTGTCAATAAATTTATTTTTGACAATGATAGGAGCTACCGAGTTGCGTTTTGATTGTTTCTAAAAATTAGACCAACAGCCTCTTTTATAGCCGGCAAATAAAGATTTAGCGCTATAAATTTAACTACTTGATAAAATACATAACCCGCAAATAAATCTAATATTAACATCATAGCTTCTCCTTAAAAAATTTCTTATCGTAATACCTTTTATATACTCCCGCCGCGTCTTTAAAGACAGTTGCAATCTCCCTCATTCGCGTGGCAGACCTTAGCTCTCTTAACGCCTTAACTAAAACATTGTTTAGCTCAAGCAGCTTGATGATTATCTCTTGTTGCTCTGCATCAAATTTATAGTAGTCACTTTCATTTTTTTGTGCATCATCAAGCTTTGAAATATTATTTTCTATCATACATTCCAGCGCGTAATCTATCATTAAATTTAGATCACACAAAATCTGTAGATCCTCCTTTGAGTCTATAAATATATAGAAGAATTTATTGAAATTTTTAGCATCAAGATCTTTAAATCTTAAGATCTTTTCGCCGCTAATGGACGAGTAGGCGGATTTTAGTTCCGGTAAATTTTCTATGCTTGATAGTTTTTCTTGTAAGCTTCTCAATGATATAAAAAGACGATGAATAGTTTCGTTAAATTTATTACTTTTTTCCATTACTCTAGCTTCTAAAAAATCATCATCGTTTATGTCTGCAGGATCGGCTGCGATCGTTTCGCATTTTGTTTTTAGATCGTCCTTTTTTGTATCACTTTGCATTTTGTTCTTTATAGATATGTGGTAATCGTATTTATCGAGATATCTTTTTAGTATGTACCCGGCGGCCACTAACGCTGCTCCG
>NZ_CAUQHQ010000074.1:0-11703 GCF_963517995.1 uncultured Campylobacter sp. | reverse complement strand
CTAAAATTTAAAACAACTCCGCGTTTTTGTCGCTATTCCACACATACTCCATCGCTCGAGCGATATGCTACGCCTCGTCCCGGCCGTGCATATCAGCGATAAAACCCAGAGCCGCGTCGATACCAGCGCTCACGCCCGAGCTAGTATAAAATTTCTCGCTAACGCACCGCCCGGCCGCGCGTATCCAACGCACATTCAGGGCCTCCGAGGTCGCCCACTGCCAAGATAGCTTATTGCTAGTAGCCTCAATACCGTCCAAAAGTCCTGTTTTAGCTAGCAAAACCGAGCCAGTACACGCAGTGATCACGTACTCACGTCTGCGCGCCAGCTCGCCCAAAATAGCGATAAACCCGCTCTCATGCGCTAGCTTCCTAGCCGCAAAACCGCCCGGCACGAGCAAGACGTCAAATTTAACCATCTCATCTAGCTTTCGCGTCCAAATTTTAGCGCTCGTACTGCTACCCACGAGCCTGCCAGCAACCGAAAAATACTCTATCTCGTAGCATTTTCGCTCGCCCTTCTAGCGCAGGGGACAGGCGCCTCGGCAGGCCCCAGCGCATTCACCTCGGTAAATCCGTCAAAAAGCAAAACGTTTAGAGCCTTCATAGCGATCCTTTGTCAATTTTAGTTTCAAATTTAGCCCAAATTTGATTACGAGCGGCTAAAATTTAATGAGATTTTTCACATTTGCGAGGTAAAATTACAAAATCATTTTAAATCAAATTTTTAAGGAAAGACGATGCTAAGCGACAGAGAAATAGAAGCGAGCGCAAAGCCGCAAAATATCGTAAAAATCGGCGCAAAACTGGGGCTAGGCGAGGAGGAGCTAGACACCTTCGGCAAGCTAAAAGCCAAGATCGAACCGCGACTAGGCAGCGCGTCCGGCGCAAATCTCATCCTAGTTACCGCGACCAATCCGACCCCGTATGGCGAGGGCAAAACGACCGTAACCGTCGGGCTATCAGACGGCTTAGCGCGTATCGGCAAACGCGTGTGCGCCGCGCTTAGAGAGCCGAGCCTGGGGCCGGTTTTCGGTATAAAGGGCGGAGCGACGGGCGGCGGATACTCGCAGGTGACGCCGAGCGAGGATATCAACCTACACTTTAACGGCGACTTTCACGCTATTACCTCGGCAAATAACCTCATCGCGGCGATGCTAGATAACCACATCCACCACGGCAACGCCCTAAATATCGACCCTGCGCGCGTCGTTTTCAAGCGCTGCATGGATATGAACGACCGCTCGCTAAGAGAAATCGAAATCGGCCTTGAAAAGAGCAATAAATTTACTCGCAAGGACGGCTTCGTAATCACCGCCGCTAGCGAAATAATGGCGATCCTGTGCCTAGCGACCGACCTAAAAAATCTAAAAGAGCGCGCCCAAAATATCATCGTCGCCTACGATAAAGAGGGCGGCCTCGTGCGCGCAAAATCCCTAAACTGCGCCGACGCCGTCTGCGTACTGCTAAAAGAGGCGATAAAACCAAACCTCGTGCAAACTCTAGAGGGTACGCCAGTGCTCATCCACGGCGGACCGTTTGCAAACATCGCGCACGGCTGCAACAGCGTCATAGCGACCAAAACGGCGCTAAATTTAGCGGGCTACGTCGTGACCGAGGCGGGATTTGGCGCCGAGCTAGGAGCGCAAAAGTTCCTCGATATCAAGTGCCGCACCGCAGGCCTCGCGCCAAAATGCGTCGTGCTAGTAAGCACTATCCGCTCGCTAAAATATAACGGTGGATGCGACAAAGACGGCATCTCGCAGCCAAATTTAGACGCGCTAAAGCTAGGCGGCGAAAACCTAAAAGCCCACATAGAAAATCTCAAAAATTTTAACCAAAACGTCATCGTCGCGCTAAATAAATTCGCCTCGGACTCGGACGACGAGATCGCCCACGTACGCACTCTTTGCGAGGAGTCGGGAGCTGAGTTTAGCCTGTGCGAAGGCTTTTTAAAAGGAAGCGCGGGCACGGAGGATCTAGCTAAAAAAGTCGCACAAATCTGCGAAAAACCGGCTCGCAAGATAAGCTTCACGTATGAGCCCACCGACCACGTCAAAACCAAGATCGAAAAGATCGCGACTAAAATTTACGGCGCAAAAGACGTCGTCTTTAGCCCGCGCGCCCAGGCTGATCTAGCCGAAATTTCGCGCCTAGGCTTTGAGAGTATGCCCGTTTGCGTCGCAAAGACGCAGTATAGCTTTAGCTCGGATGCTAAGCTGCTAGGACGACCGAAGGGCTTTAGCTTCGAGGTTAGCGCGCTTGAGATTCGCGGCGGAGCGGGCTTTATCGTGGCGGTTAGCGGATCGACTATGCTGATGCCTGGACTGCCTAAAGTGCCTGCCGCCGAGCATATGAGAGCGGAGTAAAGCAAGCTTCGATCCGTCAAATTTGAACACAAAATTTGATCGGTCGGCGAAGTTTTTTGAAAAACAAAGGCGAATTTGGCGGAGATAACGCCGGGTTCGCCTTTTTAAATTTAACTATTTCGTCCTTTAAATTTGCCGTCAAATTTAAAACGCTAAATTTAACAAACGCCCGCGCTAGCTCGTAAATTTTATAGCAACGCTATTCATGCGAGATTTTTATCTTACCGTCCATCGCCGAAACGCAAAATCAGATTTACTCGCCTAAAGCCGCGTACCGGCCTAGCACCAAATTTGCGCTATTTTACGGCGTTTTAAATACCCAAATTTAAAGCTCGAAATTTGCCGCAAATCTTGGCAAAATCAGCATAATGTATTTTGGAGTTTTAATCAAATTTGCGCAAGCAAGCCAAAATTTACGCGCGATACAGCGCTAAATTTTAACTTTCTCCCACGGCTCTATCCCGCCGTCAACCTCTTTAAAGATACTCGCGATTTCTATATTTTTTACGCTCAAATTTCGCTCGTATGCCTTGACGTCGCGCGATTTTAGCTTCTCTTGCAAAAAGGCGAATTCATACTCTATCTGCCCGCGAGAGACGGCTATTTTGGCTATATTTCGCCAGTCAAATTCGCCAACTTTTGCCGCGTCAAATTTATACCCGCGAGCGCAGGCCTCCTCATAAACCCCCGCCAGATACGCATTTATCGCCTCTAGCGCGTTTTCATGTGCATAAAAGCGGTCAAGCTGCGGGTGATTTTTGTAGCCCTTAGTAAGCCCAGCCAGCACGTTTTTAGCTAGCAGCGCCTCACGCCAAAGCGCTACAAGCCCCTTTGCGTCGAGATATTTAAAGCTTATCGTCCAAAGTCTCATCTTTGCCTTTCATTAAATTTAACCACCAAAATAGACGCGCCTCGCCGCAGATACTTAAATTTGACCGCGTAAATTTACGCCCCCCCGCTAAAGCTCGTAAATTTAAGTTTTATTTTAGCGATTTTGGCTTATAATTATCTCGTTGCGATTCAAGGCGGCGCTTATTAGCCGCCATTTTCTAAATATCCTACCAAATCCTCGTCAAAACAAAAAATCAGATCATCAATAAAATCTTCTATATGCTCAGGCGCGATATTTACGATGATACTCCCCATTATTTTGTTGATTCTGGGCGTGCCGTCGGCGTTGATTTTATAAAGATTTTCAAAATGAAACGCGCGGTTTCTAATCAGCCTAAAAAGCGTGTAGGCAAAGCTTACTTTTTGATAGTTTAGCAGTTTATCTTTTTTGTTAAATTTGGAGTATTTGCGAAAATCCATCGCACGTAAATTTAAAATTTGATTATGGATTTTGTGCGTTTCGATGTTGCGCTCCCAGTAGCCAAGCGTTTTGGACGATATAAATTTATCGTCCGTTATACCTAAAGCCTTAGCTATCCTGTTTCTAATCGCCACTTCCAAAACGCCGATTTTAGCGCCGATTTTTCCTATGAGTAAGAAATTTTCTCTGTGTTCGCTTGCGTTTTTATAGCCGTCTAAACGGCCTTTTGAAAATATCTCTTCTAGCTTCTGCGCGCAAATTTGCCCCGCCATCATCTATTTTTTCTTCGCCTTTTTTGCCGCATTTTTCATATTTTCCAGCTCCTCGGCTAAAAATTTACCCGTATAGCTGCCCGTTTTTGCGTGATTTTTAGCAACCTCTTTTACGCTACCCTGCGCGATGATTTTACCGCCTTTTGCGCCGCCTTCAGGCCCCATATCGACGATGTAGTCGCAGTTTTTGATGACGTCCATGTTGTGCTCTATGACGAAGACCGAGTTGCCAAGATCGACCAAATGATGCAGCACGCGCACGAGCCTATCGACGTCGGCAAAATGCAGCCCCGTAGTCGGCTCATCGAGGATATAGAGCGTATTTCCCGTGTCCGAGCGGCTGAGCTCCTTTGCTAGTTTTACGCGCTGCGCCTCGCCGCCGCTTAGCGTCACGGCGTTTTGCCCTAGCGTGATGTAGCCTAGGCCCACGTCTTGCAGCGTCGTTAGTTTGCTAGCGATTTTGGGCACGGATTTAAAAAACTCCACCGCCTCGTCGATGCTCATATTTAGCACGTCGGCGATACTTTTGCCTTTGTAGAGGATTTCTAGCGTCTGCGCGTTGTAGCGGGTACCGCCGCACGAGTCGCAGACGACGTTTACGTCTGGCAAAAAGTGCATCTCGATCGTGATCTCGCCCTCGCCTTGGCACTTTTCGCAGCGTCCGCCCTTGACGTTAAAGCTAAACCTGCCGATCTTGTAGCCGCGCAGTTTGGCTTCTTTAGTCTGCGCAAAAAGCCCTCTGATCTCGTCCATCACGCCCGTGTAGGTGGCTGGATTACTGCGCGGAGTGCGGCCGATCGGGCTTTGATCTAGGTAGATCACTTTGTCTAGATTTTCTAGTCCGCTCAAATTTACTCCCGCGACCTTTTTTACCTTTTTGGCGCGGTTTAGCTGCTCCTGGGCTTCAGGCAGTAGGGTTTGCAGCACGAGCGAGCTTTTACCCGATCCCGAAACTCCCGTGATACCGACCAAATTTCGCAGCGGAAAGCGCGCGCTTAAATTTGATATGTTGTTGATATTTACGTTTGAGATTTCAAGCCACGTGTCGATTTTTCGGTCTTTTCGGTAGTCGATTTCCTTTTCACCGTTTATGTAAAGCGCGGTTTGCGTACTTGAGCCAAGCAGACTTTTTACGTCGCCGGCAAAAACTATCTGCCCGCCGAATTTCCCCGCTCCAGGCCCGATATCCACGACGTAGTCGGCCTCCTCGATCGTCTTTTTATCATGCTCGACTACGATCACGGAGTTGCCTTTGGCTTGCAAATTTCGCAGCGTTTTGATGAGCTTTAGCGTATCGCGCTCGTGCAGACCGATGCTAGGCTCGTCTAGCACGTACATCACGCCGCTAAGGCCAGATCCGATCTGGCTAGCGATCCTGATACGCTGCGCTTCGCCGCCGCTAATCGTGCGCGCATCGCGTCCTAGCGAGAGATACCCCAGCCCCACGTCGTAGAGGAAAAACAGCCTCTCGTTTATCTCCTTAAATATCGGCTTGGCAATCGTCCTGTCGTATTCGCTAAGGTAGCTAAAATTTGACTCGTCCGAAAAAAACGCGGTGCAGTTTTCTATACTCATGTCTAAAATTTCGCCGATACCGCGCCCTGCGACCTTGACGGCTAGGCTTTGAGGCTTTAGCCTGTGTCCGCCGCAGTCGTCGCAGACCTTCTCGCTCATGTATTCGTCAAAGTCCTTGTAGTCTTTTAGCAGTCCGTGAGTGATTTTTAGCGCGCCTTCAAATTTGCGCAGCAGCTTGTTTTTCTTCCAGAAAAACTCTACCTCTTTTACGTTGCCGTAGAGCACGAGGCGCTTTTCGTCCTCGCTAAGCTCGCAGTAGGGGCGCTTTACGTCAATGCCGTTTTGCTCGCAAAAAGCTAGCAAAAATTTATAATAATAGCTCATATTGTAGCCGTAAAGCAGCTTTATCGCGCCGCCTTCGATGCTTTTTTCTTCGTCGATCACTTTGGTGAGATCCAGGCTATATCTGATACCAAGCCCGTCGCACCTCTCGCATGCGCCCTTTGGGGAGTTAAAGCTAAAACTAAGCGGCTCAAGCGGAGTAAATGAAATTTTGCAATCAAAGCACGCCGAGTGCTCGCTATAGTGGATGAAGCTCTCTTTTAGCCCGAGCTCTTCGGCATTTGCTATCTCGATCTCGACCTCGCAGTAGCTTTCATTCAGCGCTTTTTCTACGTCCTGGGCTAGGCGCTGCGCGTTATCCACGTCTATCACGATGCGGTCTACGATGAGCTTTATCGTGTGTTTTTTAGTTTTAGCTAGCTCGATCTCCTCGTCTAAGCGCACCTGCACGCCGTCTATCTGGGCGCGCACGTAGCCTTTGCCGCGTAAATTTTCGATCAAGTCCGCCCACGTGCCCTTTTTCTCGCGCACGAGCGGAGCGTAGATGACGACTTTAGCGCCCTCGGGGAGCTTTTGTATCTCGTTTATGATGTCGCTAGCCGACATTTTAGAGATCGGTTTGCCGCACTTATGGCAGTGCTGGATGCCGATGCGAGCGTATAGAAGTCGCAGATAGTCGTAAATTTCCGTTATCGTGCCCACGGTCGAGCGCGGGTTTTTGGACGTAGTTTTTTGATCTATCGCGATAGCGGGCGTGAGGCCCTCGATCTTATCGACGTCTGGCTTACCCACGCGGTCTAAAAACTGCCTAGCGTAGCTACTAAGGCTCTCCATATACCTGCGCTGCCCCTCGGCATAAAGCGTATCAAAGGCTAGCGTGCTCTTGCCGCTGCCGCTAAGTCCGGTGAAAACTACGAGCTTGTTTTTTGGGATTTCAAGATTTAAATTTTTTAGGTTGTGCTCGCGTGCGCCCGTGATTTTTATAGTGTCGTTCATTTTTTGCCTAAATTTACTTGGATTTAACGGCGTATATTGTATTATCATCGCTATAAAATTTATATAAATTTAAAGGACGCGCAAATGAACGATATCCAAAAATCCTACGACGAGCTTCCCTATATCTCGAGCGCTTTTGCAGAGACTTCTCCCGCACGCCTTGAAGCTTTGGCTTCTTTTTTGTCGCTGACGCCGCCGCCGTCAAAAACGGCTAAAGTACTAGAAATCGGTTGCAGCTACGGCGGAAATTTATTTCCTTTTGCTATCGCAAACCCGCAGGCAAAGGCTCTTGGCATAGATCTAAGCGAGGTGCAGATAAATAAAGCCAAAGAGCTAGCAGAGCAAATGCGCGTGAATAATATAAAATTTATGGCAAAAGATATCTGCGATTTTACGGATGCGGACGTGAGAGATTACGGAAAATTTGACTACATCGTCTGTCACGGCGTTTATAGCTGGGTGCCTGATGCCGTAAAGGACGCAATCCTAAAAACGATCAAGCGATTTTTGAGTCCAAACGGTATCGCCTACGTGAGCTATAACGTCTATCCTGGCTGGAAGATCAAGGATACGATCAGAGATTTTTTAGTCTTTGGCACCAAAGACGTAAAAGGAGAGGCCGCAAAAGTAGCCAAAGCGAGGGAGCTTTTAAAAGTACTTGGCGAATACGCGAAATTTTGCCAAAAAGACGGTAACGTAAGTCAAATTTTCTTAAATTACGAAAGCCTAAAATTTCACATCGACTATATCTTATCCGCTAGCGACTCATATATAGCGCACGAGTATCTGGAAGTTTTTAACGATCCGATTTATTTTAAGGATTTTGCGGCCGATCTTGATAAAAACGGCCTTGCCTATCTCGCCGAGGTCGGACTAGACGACGTTTTTCAATCAAATTTAGGCATAGACGAATTTGATGCATATATAGACGCAAATTTTAGCTCGCGCATCCAAAAAGAACAAATGCTTGATTTTTTAACAAACAGGGTTTTTAGGCGCAGTATGATAATGCACAAAGACCTCGTTTCAGACAACTTTAACGTAAATATCGGCGCAGACGAGCTTTGTAAGCTGCATATCTCGGCAAATTTCGACCGAGTAAAAGACGGCTACGTAAATATAAACGGCGCTGCGATGAAGCCGCAGTACGACTGGCTTTATCAAGTTTTTACCGACGTTTATCCGGCAAGCGTAAATTTCGCCGACGTCGCCGCGCTCTTAAAAGACGATGAAAACGCGGTAAAATCGGCATACTTTGGCTTTATGGAGATTTTAGCCGCAAACTGCGAAAAGCTAACGACTTACGAGCGCCCAAAAATCGCTTACGAAGTAGGCAAAAGCCGCCTAAAAGAGCGAGCGCGAGGGTATTTTGAGTATTTTTCATCTAGCGACGAACCCGTGATAAAAATCTCCGACGAACTAAACGTGCCGGCAAATTTTTCGCAGTTTGATGCCTTTATCGCGCTTAAATTTAACGGAGAAAATTTGCTTGAAAATATCGTAAAACAGACGGTAAAATTTGCCAAAGAGAGAAACCTGGAGTTTGCTGGCAAAAACGGTGCGACAATAAAAACCATCAGCAAAAACGAATACCAAAAAGCGGCCGAAAACTACGTAAAAGACCTTGAGCTAAAACTAAGTGAGGGCGGATTTTTAGAAAATTTCTGATTTTTTTGGGGGCGAATGCGATAAATTTGCCCCCTACATTTCCCGTAAATTTGACCGCATTGTTTTAAATTTACGGGAACTTCTGAACTCGCCAAAATTTGACATGAATTTGTAAAATTTGGACGAGCAGTTTCAGCTATTAAAACGGTAAAATTTAGCAAAACCAAAATTATCGCAAATACTAAATTTAAGCAAAAAGCTTATTTATCATTATAAGTAGCGTCGTGCAAATAAGCGCAAGCAGGCATCTTTTTTGGATAGCGCGGTCGATCTTTTGCGCCAAAGCCACCCCAAACCTCACGCTTATAAGCGAGCCGATACCGACCAAAACGCCGACCTCGTACTGCACTAGCCCTTGCAAAGTTAGACTGATAAAGCCCGAAATCGACGAAAATATCACAAAAAACAGTCCCGTGCTGATCGCCTTTTTTATGTCATAGTTTAAGAAATTTATCAAAACCGGCATGATGATAACCGAGCCTCCGATACCCACGCTGATCGCTACCGCGCCGACAAAAAGTCCGACGAAAAAAAGCGGCACGAGAGAGGGATTGTGCGCGCCTTTTGGCTCCGGATTTTTAAAAAATAGCTTAATAACGTTAAAAATTTGAATGCAGATAAGCGTGAGAAGCAAAAATTTCGACGGAACGCTCGCCACGATAAATCCGCTCGCGCTCGCCCCGCAAAAGCCGCCGCTGCCCAGAACCAAAGCGGGCTTTAGATCAAGGGTCTTATTTTTGAGATTTAAAAGCGAGCCGTAGACCGAACTAAACATCATCTGAAGGACGCTTACGCCGATTGCGTATTTGACGTCAAAGCCCAAAAATACGAGTATCGGCACGGCCGCCGCGCCGCCGCCGATGCCCAAAAATCCGGACAAAAAGCCAATAAATAGTCCCAAACACACGTATCCGATCGACGCAACCGATAAAATTTCCATAATCTCGCCTTAAAGTAAAATCCGATTTTAGCCGTTTTTGGGTAAAATTAATTTTAAAATTTAAAAAAGGGAAGTTATTGAAAAGATTGTTTTTGATGATTTTTGCGGGGTTAAATTTGGCCTTTGCCGGCGTCACGGCAGGTCAAAGCGAGCTAGAGCTAGAAGGCGCGATTAAGAGATTTCAAAGACTGCTTGACATGAAAGACGTTAGCGAATTTGCTGTAGTGCCTCATCACGTTTTCGCCGCGCAAACGGGAGTAAATTTGACCCCGTCGGTCACGGTGATTTTTGGCGCGCCGGGCGTAATTGCGCCTTTAATAGAATGCGAACCGAGCCTAGCGCTGGAGCTTCCGTTTAAGTTTTTATTTCAAAAAATAGAGGGCAAAACGGTCGTGAGCTTTGAGGATATAAAAAGCGTCGCGGCCAGATACGGCGCCTCGGACTGCCCCGCCCTAGACGCGGCGCAAAGGCTAGAGCGCGAGCTTTTTGACGCCGCCGTCAAATGAAATTTAAGCTTAATTTTTATATAATCTACGCTCATTAAAGGATATTTTATGCTACTTTTGAGCCCAATTTTTTATTACGAAAAGATCAGAGAGAGATTTGCTAACTCCTACCTCGCCGAGGATACGACGCAGACTATCGTCGGCATCGACTGCGAGTATATCAGCAGCGAGCAGACCGATTTTGCGGGGCTTAAGAGCTATTTTAAAGCTCAAAAATTTGATGCGCCTTTTGCGGGACTATTTGGGGTGCTAGGCTACGGCGGGATAAAATATTTTGAAAAAATACCCGAATTTAACGCCTCGCAGTATGATTTCCCGGACTTTTTCTACGCCAACGCCCGCGCCTATCTGCACTTTGATAAAAATAGCAAAATTTACAGCTTTTACGGCGATAGCGAGCGGTATTACGATTTTTTAGTTAAATTTAGCGCGGACGACGAAGCGGCCGCCAAGGAACAGCGCGCAACAAGACAGAGCAAATATAAAATTTTAACCGATTTAGAAGGCGAAAAAGAGCACTTTCTAAAAATCGCAAAGCGCGCCAAAGAGTACCTAAAAAGCGGCGACGTCTTTCAAGTCGTGCTAAGCGAGCAGCTAAAACTAGCCTCGGATATGGATAGCTTGGATTTCTACCGAGCCTTAAGCGAGGCAAATCCGAGCCCTTATATGTTTCACTTTCCGACCCCCTACGGCGACGTCGCTGGCTCTAGCCCCGAGCTAGTCTGCGAGATCAAAGAGGGCAAAATCTACGTCGCGCCCATAGCCGGCACGCGCGGACGCGGCAGGGACGCGACTCAGGACGCTGCACTCGAGAGCGAACTGCTAAGCGACGAAAAGGAGCTAGCCGAGCATAAAATGCTCATCGACCTCGCTCGCAACGACATCGGCCGCGTCAGCAAGCCAAAAAGCGTCGCAGTCAAAAACGTCATGCGCATCGTGCGTTACGAGAACGTGATGCATATCGTCTCCGACATCTACGGCGCGAAGTCGGACGATATAGACGCCTTTGACGCAGTCGGCAGCATCTTCCCCGCAGGCACGCTCAGCGGTACGCCCAAGATCCGCGCCATGGAGATCATCGCCGAGCTTGAGCCTTATAGACGCAACGCATACGGCGGCGGCATCGGATTTTTCCACTTTAACGGCGACGCGCAAATGGCGATTTTGATTAGAAGCGCGATATTTTCGCGCAAATTTGGCAGCAAATTTGACGCTAGCGGGTATGACCCGCATCTTGACGGCGTAAACGAGTTAAATTTAAAAAGCGGCGAGCTTGGTGAAAATTTCGCCGAAATTTTCGTACAGGCAGGAGCGGGCATAGTGATAGATAGCGTGCCGGAATACGAATATAAAGAAATTTGTAAAAAACGCGCCTCGGTGCTAAACGTGTTTGCGAAAAACGCAAGGAAGATTTGAGAAATTGTCGTTGCAGACTAGGGTTTGCTACATAAAAACTTTTTAAACTTTGTTTTTCTTGGGAGGCGGAAGGGGTTTCTACTTACGAAGCGTCGCCCCTTCCGCCCCCAAACCCCCACCTACCCCACTGCACGTGAGATGTGGCGACACAGCTTTGCTCGCGCAAAGCGTCGCAAATTTTAAATTTGAGTTTTTAGAGTGCGGGTCTCGGCGGGTAAATTTGGCTTTAAATTTGAATATAAAACGATAAGGCGAAGTATTTTTTCTTTAGACGAGGCGGAAACGACGGAGGCGAGGGAGCGGACTGGTCGTCCGTGACCGAAGCCGACCGAGTTTCCAACGACGTATAAAGGAAAAAGACAAGCCGC
>NZ_CAUQHQ010000073.1:0-11877 GCF_963517995.1 uncultured Campylobacter sp. | reverse complement strand
TTATGGTGTTTTACTTTAAAACCTTGCTTAAAAAAGAGCGCACGACGCGCGATTTTATGAAAAATAATCTCCAAGATACCGAAGTCGTCATCCGCAAGTTACAAATCCAGCTCCAGCGCGGCCTTGGCAACATCGACATACTCACCGACGAACTAAACAAAGTCAAAAACGATGCCAACGCCCTTCGCACCAGAAACTCGCAGTACCGCCTGGAAAACGACAAACTCCGCCAGCGCATCCGCGAGCTAGAGGGCAAAATCGAAGCGCTACTATAAATCAAATTTAAAGGCAAAAAATGAAAGAACTAGACAAAGCGGGAAAGGAATTTTTATTAAATTCTATCCGCTGCATAAACGATTTTCCAAAACCGGGCATAGTATTTCGCGATATCACGACGCTGCTAAACAACAAAGAGGCGTTTAATTTTTTAATGGATCATCTAGTTGCCAGATACGAGGGCGCAGATATCGACTTTATCGCGGGCATCGAGTCGCGCGGATTTATATTCGCAGCAGCTTTGGCGGCTAGGCTACGGCTGCCTTTCGTACCGATTAGAAAGCCTAAAAAACTGCCATATATCACGATCTCGCAAAAATACAGCCTAGAATACGGCGTGGACGAAGTGCAAATTCACGTTGATGCATTCGGCGAAAAAGCGGGTGCAAAGGTGCTTTTAATCGACGATCTAATCGCTACGGGAGGCACGGCTAAGGCTAGCGTCGAGCTAATCAATCAAACAAACGCCGTTTGCGTAGAGGCCTGCTTTTTGATTGATTTAAAGGATCTGGGCGGTAGCGCAAATTTACGCCCGCTAACTAAAATTTACAGCATTTTGGAGCTATGATGGAAGAATTTTTTACGAAATTACTCATCGAGTACGGCTACATCATACTTTTCGTCTGGTGTATAATGGAAGGCGAAATGGCGCTCATAATGGCGGGAATCCTCTCTCATCAAACGCATATGCATATCGTGCCGGCTATATTCGTAGCAGGCCTGGGCGGCTTTGTCGGCGATCAAATTTACTTTTATCTAGGCCGCTATAACAAAAAATATATCGCCAAAAAGCTTCATACCCAGCGCCGAAAATTCGCCATCGCGCACATAATGCTGAAAAAATACGGCTGGCCGATCATCTTTATCCAGCGCTATATGTACGGCTTTCGCGTCATCATACCGATGACCATAGGCCTAACCGGATACAGCGCGAAAAAATACGCGCTCATCAATCTAATAAGCGCGTGGTGCTGGGCCGCGATCACGGTAATTCCCGCGTGGATTTTAGGCGAGCACATACTCGATATCCTGCACAAAGCAAAAGAGCACTGGTACGTCGCTGTGCCGGTAGTAGCGCTGTTTTTGGGCGCTTTGCTCTACGGCTTTAAGCGCATAGAAAATAAAATTTTAAACGAAAGGAAACATAGAGGTGCAATTTCAAATAGTAAATAAAAATTTAGACGAAATCAAGGCTGATTTGGAGCTGATTTTCGTCGTAGATAAAAACCTAAAACATAAATTTATAAAAGACGAAAAGGCGTTTAAATTCGCCAACTATAAGGGCGAGAGCGTCTTGCTTTTGCTAGAAAGCGGCAGGATTTACGTCCCGCTAAATAAGCTTGACTACGACGAGCTTCGCATAGCCGCGGCAAAAGCCTATAACGCCGTAAAATCGCTAAACGTCAAAAGCCTAAAACTAGCCTCATACGTCGCAGGCTGCCAAAAAATGAGCTTTCAGGCTCTAACCGAGGGCTTTTTGCTGGGCGCTTACGAATTTAACAAATACAAAGAAAAAAAAGAAAAATACGCGCTTAAAGAGATTATTTTTAGCAGCGAGGAATTTAGCGGCGAGATCGTGCGCGAAAACGACGCGCGGGACGGCTTTGCTCAGGGCGAGATAATCGCTACGGCGACAAATTTCACCAAAGACGTCGTAAACGAAATACCAGAAATCTACACGCCGCAAAAAATGGCCGAAGACGCGCAAAATCTAGCTAAATCTAGTCCAAATTTAAGCTGCAAAATTTACGACGAGAAATTCCTCGAAAAAGAAAAGATGAACGCATTTTTGGCCGTAAACAAAGCTAGCGTCCATCCGCCTCGCCTCATCCATCTTATCTATAAGCCAAAAGGCGCAAAAAAGCGCATAATCTTCGTCGGCAAGGGACTAACCTACGATAGCGGCGGACTTAGCTTAAAGCCGGCTGATTATATGCTGACTATGAAAGCCGACAAAAGCGGCGCGGCTGCGGCGATGGGTATAATTAAAGGCGCGGCGGAGCTAAATTTGCCGTTTGAAATTCACGCTATTTTAGGCGCGACCGAAAATATGATCGGCGGCAACGCCTATAAACCAGACGACGTGCTGATCTCTCGCAGCGGAGTTAGCATCGAGGTGCGAAACACCGACGCGGAGGGTCGTTTGGTACTAGCCGACTGCCTTAGCTACGCACAGGATTTTAAACCCGACGTGCTAATAGACATGGCGACGCTAACGGGCGCTTGCGTGGTCGGACTTGGCGAATACACAAGCGGCATAATGGGTAACAACGAGGAGCTAAAGGCTGAATTTAAAGCAAAAGCGGCAAAAAGCGGCGAGCTAAATACGATTTTGGAGTTTAACCCGCACCTACGCGAGCTGATCAAAAGCCAGATCGCAGACGTCAGCAACACGGCGTCCAGTCGCTACGGCGGCGCGATCACGGCAGGGCTCTTCCTAGATAAATTTATAAAAGACGAATTTAAAGACAAGTGGATACACCAAGATATCGCAGGCCCCGCATACACCGAAAAAGCTTGGGGATATAACCAGGCGGGCGCGACGGGAGCGGGCGTGCGAATGAATCTTTATTATCTATGCGCTATGGCAAAGGAGCTGTAATGGGACTAGCAGTAGGTATCGTAGGTTTGCCAAACGTCGGCAAATCAACCACGTTTAACGCGCTAACCAAAGCGCAAAACGCCGAGAGCGCAAACTATCCGTTCTGCACGATCGAGCCAAACAAAGCCGTCGTGCCGGTGCCCGATAAGCGCCTAGGCGAGCTAGCCAAAATCGTAAATCCAAATAAAATCCAATACTCCACGATCGAATTCGTCGATATCGCAGGGCTAGTAAAGGGCGCAAGCGCGGGCGAGGGCCTGGGAAATAAATTTCTCTCAAACATCCGCGAAACCGAGGTGATTTTGCACATCGTGCGCTGCTTTGAGGACGAAAACATCACGCACGTAGAGGGCGGCGTCGATCCCGTCAGGGACGTCGAGATCATCGAGACCGAGCTCATCCTAGCCGACATCGAACAGCTAAATAAAAAAATCGAGCGCCTAACCCGCGAAGCTAAAGCAAACGCAAAAGGCGCGAAAGAGGCTCTTGAGACGGCAAACGCGCTGCTAGCCCACCTAAATGGCGGCAAAAGCGCGAGCAGCTTCGGCGGCAAGGACGAGGAAGCGTTTATAAATTTAAACAAAGAGCTAAGACTGCTTAGCGCAAAAGAGGTCATCTACGGCGCAAACGTCGGTGAGGACGGTATCTCGGAGGATAACAAATACGTACAGGCGCTTCGCGAATTTGCCGCGCGCTCGGGACACGAGGTTATCAAGCTTTGCGCCAAGATCGAAGAGGAGCTAGTAGGCCTTAGCGACGAAGAGGCGCACGAGTTTTTAAGCTCGCTAGGCACGAACGAAAGCGGCCTGGAAAAGATCATCAAAACGGCGTTTGCGAAGCTAAATTTGATCAGCTATTTTACCGCTGGCGTCGTCGAGGTGCGCGCATGGACGATCGTAAAAGGCTGGAAAGCGCCAAAAGCCGCCAGCGTCATCCACAACGACTTTGAGCGAGGATTTATCAGGGCCGAGGTCATCGGCTACGAGGACTACATCGCGTGCGGCGGCGAAAACCCGGCCAAAGAGGCGGGCAAAATGCGCCTAGAAGGCAAGGACTACGTCGTTCAAGACGGCGACGTGATGCATTTTAGATTTAACGTTTAAGCTACGGCGAAATTCAAATTTGCGGCGTTATACGCCTGCATTTTCGCCGCAAGGCGGTTGCGGGCGCAAAACGTTTTCTTTAAGAACGCAAGAAAAGGCGCCTGTATCAAAATAGACTAGCAGGGCGTATCGCTTTGCAGTTGTAGCAACAAACTCTCAAAGCAGGCTAAATTTAACTTTTAGGCAGACTTAATTTAGGGTTAAAATTGGCCATTTTACCGCTACTTTTTATTACCGAGTTTTGTCTGCAAACGATGTTTGCGGAAACGTAAACCGTTCTTTAAAAAAAGCGGTAAATCATCTACGCCAAAGCCTTGCAGATAGCGTTTTGGCAATTGCGACCGCTAGAAGCAAGCAAGTGGAGCATATCGTTTTGCGCTGCGTAGCGACGAACCGCAATTCGGTCAAATTTGGCTTTGCTAGCCGAGCGGTTTTTGGCTAAATTTGACCGCCCCCCCTTTCTTGCCGCGCAGCTTAAGAGCCTAAGCGCGGGCAAGATAAATTTTTGCATCGGAGTTTTTGGCTACTCTAGCAACCGCACCATAAAATTTTAGTCTTTGAAAACTCGGTTAAATTTAGCTCGGTGCGGGTTTTGTAGCTCAAATTTGACTCGCGCTAAATTTAAGGAAAAATTTGAAAAAGATCATAGCCGTTTACCTAACTGCGCCAAATTTACTCCGCACTCAAATAATTTTCAAGGATACCAAGATTGCGTAGTTTTAGCGCATCGTCGCACTATTTAGGTAGTGCGTCCAGATGTTACGACCTATCGACAGCAGTATGCAAACTCTACAAAGAAGCAAAATAGATTAAATTTGAGAAAAATAAAGCTAGTAAAATTTAACAAAGGAGCGCGGTGATAAAACAGCTCTTGCTAATACTTGTTGCTCTAAATTTCGCTATCGCAAATTTGACGGACGAAGCTCAAACCGCCTACGACTCGGGCGATGAGCAAACGGCGGCAAAAATTTGGCAAAAAGCGTGCTAATCAGGCGAGGCGCGCGGATGCGCAAGGCTTGGGTTTTTATACCAAAGCGGCAAAGGCGTAAAGCAAGATGACGAAAAAGCCGGTAAATTTTACCAAAAAGCCTGCGACGCAGGCGAGCTAAGCGGATGCGACAGCCTAGCTTCGCTACACTAAAATAGCGGCGAACATGCTAAAGCCGCCGCTATTTTTGAACAAGCCTGCGAAAAAGGATTTGGTTTAAGCTGCTATAATCTAGCTCAAATTTACGAAGCGGGCGGCGGCGTCGCACCGGATGAAAGCAAAGCGCTAGACCTCTACGTAAAAGCCTGCGAGCGCGGATACGCCGTAGTTTACTACTATCTAGGCGGTATGTATGAGGACGGCTGGGAGGGCAAAAACGATGAAGCAGTGGAAAATTCAAAAAACGCGCTCAAATTTTACTCGCTTGAGTGCGAGGGCAAAATTTACGAAGCGTGCGAGGCTTTGGGCAGGCTTTACGAAGACGGCGAGGCGGGTTTTGCGCAGGATATCAAGGCTGCTAGATCCTACTACGACAAGGCCTGCGCCGCAAATGCCTACAAATGCGAGGGTAGCCAGCGTCTAGACGAGCTACAGGGCGGCTGGGCGCAGTATCAAAGCGGGCAGTTTGAGGCGGCCTACGAGCTAGGCAAAAGCTCTGCGACGCAGGCGTAGCAAACGACTGCGCGGCGCTAGGAGAGCTCTACGCAAAGGGGCTCGGCGGAGCGCGGCAAGATAGCAAGCAAGCGGTTAATTTTCACGAGAAAGCCTGCGAAGGCGGATTTGGAGCTTCTTGCGCCGAGCTTGGCGAGATGCTATCTCGGGGACGCGGCGCAAAAAAGGACATTCCGCGCGCGCTGGAGCTTTTTGAAAAAGCTTGCCTGCTTTGGCGGCTGGATGCTTGCGAGAGTCTAGCGGATGCGCATTTTGAGGGTGCGGATGCGGCGCAAGATATAGCAAAAGCCTTTAACTTTTACGGGATCGCCTGCCACAACGGACTAAAACCGGCCTGCACGAACCTGGGCGCGATCTATGAAAGAGGCGTAGGCGAAGCGATAAAAGCAGACGAAAACGAGGCCGAGAGCCTTTTTCGCGAGGCTTGCGAAAAGGACGACGCGCGCGGGTGTCTAAATCTAGCGCGCTGTCTTGAGAGTAGCGATAAAAAGCAAGCTGCCGCACTACGCCAAAAGGCGCAAAAGCTGCACGAAAAAGAGTGCGAGGCGGGGCTAGCCAAAAAGTGCATGTAATTTAAAAAATCAACTAATAAAGGAGAAAAACATGAGTTTTAAAAGAGTTTCGCTTGCCGCCGTGGCGGCCGTTTGTTTATTTTTAGGCGGTTGCACCCAGCCTAGAACTACGCAGATAGAGCTGCCAAAAAGCGCGCTAGATAGCGTAAATCTACCAAACGAGGTAGCCATAGACGGCGAAAAATTCGTCTTAAAGCAAAAAAACGCAAGAACGGCGGAATTTTATCTACCGAATGAAAAAGTCAGCTTTAAATGGAGCAAGCTAGTAAGCGTCACCGTCGATGAAAACGCCGATATCAACGAATACCAAAGAGCCTTTATAACCGCGCTAAAAAGCGGGCAGTTCGGCAAAGCCGAGTATGATTTCAAGTCTATAAACGATAAAGAGTATCAAGCTTACACGATCTACTATCCGATCGCGGGCAACCCCGATTTTGACAACTACGAGATCAATCTAATCAACGTAAAAAGCCTTAACTGCGGGCTTAGAGTCACGCACTACGCGCTAAAGTTCCTAAATATCGCCGATAGAAGTAAATTTCACACGCTAATCAAGCAAAAAATGCCGATATTTTTAGCGCAAATGCCGCAGGTCGAGTGTAAATAAATTTACTTTCGGGCGTTATTTTAGCCGCCGCTAAATTTAGCGCCCTCTTTGCGGGCTTCAAATTTGACCAAAAAATCACGCCAAATTTGACGCTTTGACTGCACAAGCGGTCAAATTTGACGAGCGTAACGGCTTCAAATTTAACGCCGATCGGTTTTAGGCGGCAAATTTACGCTTCATGCCTACTTAAACGTTAGATAAAACTACCCAAAGGAAAAATATGGAAAACGGCGGACTGGCTGTGTATTTCGGAGAAAATTTGGCGCAAATTTTATCGCAAAAGATAAAAGCGGTTTATCCTAAATTTGACGCGCAGAGCTACTGCGGGCAAATCGCAAAGAGCACGCCGAGTCTCGGTTATTCGCAAAGGATTTTGGCGCACGCAAACGCGCTAAATGAACTTTTGCCGCCGGATTTTAAGCGCGCGGCGGAGATTTTGGTCGCGATTTTGGGCGAGGAAAACCCGAACGAAACGGGCATGTTTAAGCACTTTTACTGGACTTTGCCGCTGGCAAAATACATCGAAATCTACGGTCTAGACGACTTTGAAACCTCAATGGGCGCGATCAGGGAAATCACGAAGCACGGCACGGGCGAGTACGCGGTGCGCGCCTTTATCAAAAAATATCCGCAAGACTCGCTAAAAACCATGACGCAGTGGGCGCGCTCGTCAAATTTCCACCTGCGCAGGCTAGCGTCCGAGGGTCTGCGACCAAAGCTGCCGTGGGCTAGCAGGCTGGAGCTTTTCATTAGCGATCCGAGCCCGGTTTTTGCAGTACTGGAGATACTTAAAGAGGACGAGGTGCGCTTCGTGCAGCGCTCGGTCGCAAACAACGTCGCGGACTATCTAAAGGTAAATTTCGCCGCCGCAAAGGAGCTGCTCGTGCGATGGCAAAGCTCGCAAAACAAAAACACGCAGCAAATCATCCGTCACGCGACGAGGAAGATAAAAATCTAAGCCCAAATGAGAATTTGGCGTAAACGACTTGTAAATTTAAAGCTAGCGTAAGCAGTGTAAAGCCATGCGAAATCTCTACCCTAAAAGCTAAATTTAGCCGCCAAATTTACGCCGCCAGGCAAATTTTATTTAAAATCCAATCGTTTTTGAAAGGTCGAGTTTTAGAAATTTCTCAAAGTTGCCGCTACGAGCTAGGTATAAAGGTCGTCAAATATCGCTCATACGCCGCGATTTTACGGATGAAAAATCGGTTTTTTCCGCGCGTATTCATGAAAAATTTAGCGAGCAAATCTCGCTAAGCCTCGGAGGTGTTTATTCGTTTATATTCATTTTTACTCTGTTTGACGTTTAGTTTTAGCTTCGAGCAAGGCGTGCAGCTGCTTTTTGCTATACTGATAGTGCGGGCGCTCATACGGGTAAAAGTCCACCTGCCAAGGACTTCTAAATCTCTGCAAAATCGGCTCCATATCGCCGTCTTTTAAGTCGGTAAAATAAAGAGCGGATAGATTAGGAGTATTTGCTAAAAATTTCAGATCCGCCACCCTATCTAACATCAATCTTTCTAAACTATTTGACGCAAGGTTTATGTTTAGCAACTTGGTGTATTTTTTATCAAGACCGTTTTTAGCTTAGGGCAGCTAGATAGCGCATCGATATTATGCAGATTACGGCAGTAGGAGATGGATATCTTTTCTAAATTTTTAAGCTCTCTTATGCCGTTTAGGGTTTTGGTTTTAGCCTGTACCAGCCAAATCTCGCGCAAACTAGCGCAGCGTCCCAAGTCGCTAAAATCCTCATCCTCGTAATGCCAAATATGCAGCTCCTCTAAACTAGGGCAAGCGCCTAAATTTACCATGCATTTATTCCAGTTCGTATAAAGCGTTTTTAAACGGCGCAAACGCGAAAAATCCAAAATCTTTTTAGTTTTCCAAGCGATATCTCTCGTAAAATGAAGCAGATACAAGGTCTGCAAGGTAGGTATATCATATAGCGTATCAAAGTCGGTAAAACAGTAGCTAAGGGTTTTTATAGGAAATTTCGCCAGCCAAGACAAATCATCACCCTCCTCGGTGCGCCGCTTTTGTAGCGGATCGTAGTCTAGGCCAAACATACTTGCAGTCGTAGGGCTTTCTTGCGTATGCGAGACGGCTACGCTGTAATCTTCTAAATCAACCTCGCTAAGTAGCGACGCCCCAAGCTCCGGTTCGTCTGCATAAAGATATACTGCCCTTGATTCGCGGTTTATTTCGCTTTTCGTCATCTATTTGCCTTGCAAAGTTGATTTTATGCGGATTAAATTTATGGATAAAATCTAGCAGACTCGTTAAAAACGCTTAGTAAGCCTCTTTTAGATTTACTCTCGCGGCGGTTTGTAAAACGCTAAAATAGCCTGCTAAATTTTGCCTGTTTTTAGATTTACTATAGCATTGCGGCAAAGACAAAGCACGGAGGCTAAACCTCGTCCGCTCTATCTAAATTTTACGCTTAAAAGTAAAATTTCTCTCCTAAATTTACCCGCTAAAACCGCCCAAAGCCAGCCTAACAAAACGCAAGCTGTAGCGGCGCGCCCGAAATAAACCTGCGCCCGAAAATCAGATACCCAAATAAAATCTAAAAGCTAACCAAACGCCTATCGCGCCTACTAAAACTCCGCCCGCAAAGGCCGAAGCGACGTAGAGTTTTTGCCTTTTTCTAATCTGCTCGAATTTCTTTTCGTGATGCTTTTTCACGCCTTCAAAGGTCAAATTTAAGATCTTTTCATTCGTTTGATTTAGCGCATCGGCAAAGCTCTTTATCTGCTCGTCGTTGATATATCGCATGGTCTTGCGCGTCGCGTTAGCCAGGCGCTCGTAGTCCTCGCTGTTTTCCCAGAGCTCGACGACGGTGTTGTTTTCGATGCGCTCTTTTAGCTCTAGCGTCTCTTTTAGCTCGTTTTGTTCGACTAGTTGCGTTCCCATCACACCTCCTTAGTTGATAGTTCCTATCTTGTCACCGTATTTTAGCTTTTGCTCGGCTGCTAGATCAAATTTGACCGCGCCCTGCTCGCAAAGGATGAGGATCGTAGAGCCCAGCTCAAACATCCCCAGCTGCTCGCCCTTTTTCGCGCTTAAATTTTCGTATTCATAAAGCGCGACGTTGCCGGCGCAGGCGTTTGTCTGTATGCGCGCGTCAAAGTCAAATTTCATCTTGCCCACGTTTAGCGCGCCGACGAAGACCAGCCACATCTTTTTGCCGCTTGCAAGCTCGCATTTTAGCACCACGCGCTCGTTTTTGGCATAAAGATTTGGCACCTTTAGCAGCGCGCTAACGGCCACGCTATATAGCTCGCCAGGCACATAAAGCGCGGACAATATCCTCATATCGCAAGGCGCATGGTAGCGGTGATAGTCGCGCGGGCTCAGATAAATATTTACGTACTCTAGCTCGGCGTCTCGCTCACTGCGGTCCATACTATCGCCCAGAAGCTCTGCTATACCGTACTCGTGGCCCTTGACGCTGATCGCTTTTAGCTCCTTGCTAACTCCGCGCTCCAGGCACGTGCCGTCGCTAGGACTGATAAAGGCCTGCGGCGAAACGTCAAAATTTCGCGGACGCTGTAGCTCGCGGGTAAAAAGCGCCGTCAGGCTCTCGTACTCCTTTGGCTGCTTAAACTCGCTCATGTCGATTTTAAAGCCGCTTACGTATTTTTCATTGATAAATGTTTGCAAAACCCTCGGAAATCTAACCGCCGCTACAAACCCGAATATCCTAGAAATAAGTCCCCTCATACAACTCCTTTTAGTCTTAATAACGAAATCTCGCTAGGCGCCATCACGCGCACCGGCGGCCCCCAAAATCCAGCACCTCGGCTAACGTAAATTTGCGTATTTTTGTTCGCGCTATATAGCCCGGCGACGTATTTTTGATCGAGCTTTACTAGCAGCGAAAACGGGAAAATCTGTCCGCCGTGCGTGTGTCCGCTTACCACTAGATCCACGGGCGCGCTTTCGTCCATGTATTTTAAAAACTTAGGCTGATGAGCGAGCAAAACGGTAGGCAAATTTACGTCGCGACCGTCCAGAGCCGCGACTAGATCTGGCTCGTATGCCTTAAATCTTAAACCGATGATATCATAAACGCCGGCTAAATTTACCCCGCCCACGCGCGCGTTTTCGTTGCCTAAAATTTTAAAATTCGTTGTCTCTCGGATCGCTTTTAGCGTACCGTCTATGCCGTTATAGTACTCGTGATTGCCCGGTACGTAAAAGGTGCCGTATTTGCTCTTTAGCTCGTTAAATGGCGCGATAAACTCGGCCAAACGGTGCGGTGGCAGATCCGCGATATCGCCCACGATCGCGACCGCATCGGCATCAAGCTCGTTTACGCGCCTAGTTACCGCCCGCGCAAAGTCCGCTCCTAAAAAATCGCCTAGATGGATATCAGTTAAAACCGCGATCTTTAGCTCGCCATTTAGCCCCTTTAGCTCGATATCCTGAGTTTTTACTTCGGGCAATTTTACGGCATTAAAGATACCTCTAAAAAAGTAGCTAAACGCCAAAATAAGTATCGTGACGTCAAGATAAAGACGCAAAAATTTACGCCTACTATCGCTAAACGCGCGCTTGGTTACGGGACGAGCGGTGAGCGCGACGACGTTCGTAAAAAGTACGAACGAAAAGATAATAAACGTCAGCGCCAACATCAACGAACAGGCGATGCGAAGGCTAGGTCCCAAAAAGTTAAACCGCAGCGAAAAAGCAAGCGCGACGCCGCCGATAGCAAGCGTCAGGAAAAACAGCCCAAGCGCCCTTTTATGCACAGCAAGCGGCCTGAGCGCGGCATCTGCGAAAAGCCCGCGATAAGAAACGTAATTCATAAAAATAATGATCAAAGACGATAGAACATAAAACATTTCGTAAATTTAGCCAAAATTATTAAATATCTAACCACTGAGCGCGGCAAATTTGAGGAAATTTAAACGCAGAGGCAAAGCGTAAGCTAGAAACGCATTTTTACGCGACGATATCAGTGCGGGCGGAGGGTAAATTTGATAGCTTATCTGGATAAATTTAGCGCTTAATGCTGCGTTGATTTGTAGCGCCGAAATGTAAATTTGATT
>NZ_CAUQHQ010000072.1:0-12187 GCF_963517995.1 uncultured Campylobacter sp. | reverse complement strand
CCTTTGCGCCCTCGGCTAAATTTCCGTCGTAGCGCCACAAAGTACCTTTAAAATAAACCATACCCTCTCTGATCTCGCCCTCGCCGCTCTCGTTTAAAAAGTCGTCTTTGACCTCGCCTTCGTGTTGATTAAATTTGGCCTTTAGCGGCTTTCTGAGTGCAAAAAGTAGGACTAACGAGGTGGTAGCGATGAGTAAAATTTGATACTCCCAAGCGATATCGATAAAAAATCCCAAAACTCCGACCGCTAAAAATCCAAGCCCGAAAAATAGTACGAAAAAGCTACCGAGCATAAACTCGAGCATGACTAATCCGACGCCGGCCGCTAACATCAAGTATGCGGGTATCATTTCGCCGCCCTAGCGCCCAAAAAGTCCTTTAAAACGCTTAGTGAGCCGATGAGCTCGGTCGCTTCGTAAGGGACTAAAATTTTATCTTTCGAGCCGTTTTTGGCTAGCTCGTTAAAGGCTCCGACGCGGTCGCGCGCGAGCAGGAACTCGGCTGCCTTGGCGTTTTGCGCCATGCTTTCGTTTATCATATCCATCGCCTCTTTTTGAGCCGTCGCTAGCGCGATTTGCTCGTATTTTTTCGCATCGGCCATACGCTCGATGGCTTCGGCTTGCAATACTTTTTCTTGTTTTAGCGCCTCGGCGTTTCGGATGAGCGCCTCTTTTTCAGCCTGCGCTTTTAGCTCGATCGCGCGTTTTTCGCGTTCGGCTTTCATTTGTAGATTCATCGCCTCTTCGATGCCGTGCGGGACGGAGATCTCGGAGATCTCGACGCGCATGATCTTTACGCCCCAGTTATCGGCGGCGTCTCCGAGCGCTCTTTGCAATGCGGAGTTTAGGCGGTCGCGCGAGCTAAGCGTGTCATCAAGGTTCATCGCGCCGATCTCGCCGCGCAGCGTCGTCATGGCTAAATTTGCGATCGCGCGTTTGTAGCTATCGACGTTATACAGAGCCATTTTGCCGTCCACGACCTTTAAAAACACGATGCCGTCGACGCTTATGTTTACGTTATCTTTGGTGATGACTTGCTGCTTGGTTATATCTACTAGTTGCTCTCTAACGGTGATCACGGCGCGGATCTGATCTACAAACGGGATGATGATGTGAAATCCGCCATCAAGCACCTTGTGAAATTTACCCAAACGCTCGACGATGTAGATATCAGACTGCGAGATGATCTTAATACCGGCTTTTAAAAACAAGACCGCAAAGGCCAGCACGACCACGGCAAATACGATAAACGGGATGCTCTCTTCCATGACTACTCCTTAAAATATTTTTTATCATTCTAGCCGCTTTTTGCTAAAATTTCGCCATTTTAGCGGAAAATTTTTAGTATAATTAGCCAAAATTTTAAGGATAAATCATGAAAAATATTTTATTTTTAGCTACGGCTGCGATGATATTTGCAGGCTGTGCGACCGGCGGAAGTGCCGTAAATAACAAAAAATGCGGCGGCACGGAGGTTTTTGAAACGTGCGGTGCTGAAATAGATAAGGAAAATTTGATCGGAGTTTACGAGGCTAAGGTGTTTTGCGACGGTTGTAGCGAAAACTCAAAAAGCACGCTAATCCTAAACGCGGACGGGACGTTTAAAATCGACACCGTTTATCAAAAAAAGATCGCGCAAAGAGAGGTGCAAAAGGGCATTTACGAGATAGAGGGCAACACCCTAAGCGTGACGAATCAATACCGCGAAAAGCTAAATTTCGAGATCAACGGCGATACGCTACGCCAGATAAGCAACCAAAACAGCTTCATCAAAGAAAATTTCGCCCAGGAGCGCATTTACAAAAAGCTAGAAGCTAACTAAGCGGCAAATTTAGCGCTCAAATTTGACCCGAAGCCAAAATGAATAAATTTATCGACCTGCTAAAAACGCAACCCGTTTTCGCGCGCCTCTCGCTCATACAGCTGATTTGTTATTTTGGCGTTTGGTTCTCGCACACGGGCATTTTCACGCTACTTATCGAGCTTGACGCGCCCGTTTGGGCTATCACGGCGGCGGCAGCGCTTGCTTTCGTGCCGGGCGTGCTGCTATCGCCTTTTAGCGGTATTGTGGTGGATAAATTTAGTCCTAAACCTATGCTAATAGCGCTCACGGTCGTAGAGATGGCGACGGTTTTTATGCTCGTTTTTATCGATAAGCTCTCCTTGCTGTGGCTGCTATTTGCGATAATATTTATCAGAGTCGGGGCCGGCGGAACCTATTTTCAGGTCGAGATGAGCCTGTTTCCCAAAATTTTAAACAAAGACGAGATAAAAACCGCAAACGAGATCCACTCGCTCATCTGGGCGTTTTCATATACCGCAGGCATGGGGCTAGCGGGCATTTATATCCATTTTTTCGGGATCAAAAGCGCCTTTTTGCTTGACTGCGCTCTTTACGGAGCTGCGCTTGTCGTCCTGCTTAAAACAGACATCGCCGTGCGAGCCAAAAAAGGCGGCGAAAAAGTCCGCGAGATGCTAAAAAACGGCCTAAAATACGTAAAACAAAATCCGCTCATCGCGCATCTCATCATGTTGCACGCGGTAGTTGGCGTAACCAGCTACGACGCGCTCGTAGCTCTGCTAGCCGACTACCCGTACGCTGGCCTACTCTCGGCATCGCTCATCATAGGCTATATAAACGCCTGCCGCGCCGTCGCCCTTATCGTCGGTCCGCTCGTGCTTAGCAAATTCGTCTCAAACTCCAACCTAGTCTATATCTACGTCGGTCACGGGCTGGGCGTCATCGCGTGGAGCGCACTTCAGTTTAACTTCTATATTGGATTTATCGGGATTTTCTGTGCGGGATTTTTTACCTCGACGCTTTGGAGCTACACCTACACGCTCATCCAGCAAAAGTGCGATCCCGCATTTTACGGCCGCATCATCGCCTATAACGATATGGTTTATCTAGGCGTCGCAGCGGTGATTTCTAGCGGTATAGGGCTGTTTTTTGAGCTCGGGCTTAGCCTCTGGCTGATCACGGCGCTGATAGGCTGCGTGTTTTTTGCAGGAGCGATTTATTGGATATTCGTGCGTAAAATTTACAAAGACGAGCTAGCGTAAATTTGCTTTGTGCGCGGGTTTAGCAAGGCAAATTTAAACACACAAATTTACCGTCCGCATCAAAAACGTAGCCGTCCGCTCGCGTCAAATTTAAGCAAATTTGAGCCGAATTTGACCCAAATTTACCTCGCCTAGGCCTTAGCGTAATAAGTCGTTCCGTTTGAAATATGCTTTTTATAAAGCGTCGTAAACGGCACTAAATCAGCATGTCCGACGTAGAGTCTGCCGTGATCGCTCAAAATTTTATGAAAGCGCTCGACCGTTTTTAGCTTAAATTCCTCGTTAAAATAAATCATCATATTTCGCGAGAAAATGATGTCGAATTTGCCTAGCTTAAAGATCGCGTCGTCAAAGATATTTGCCACGCTAAACTCGCATCTAGGCAGCATCTCGCGCTTGATTTCGTACTTGCCGTCGCGTTTTGTAAAGTAGATATTTTTTTGATTGTCGTTTAGGCGGTGCAATGAACGCTCGCTATAAACGCCCTTTTTACAGCTATCGATAGCCTCGGAGTTTATGTCGATACCCACGATGCTAACGCGGTTTACGTCGAGCAAATTTGAGTGCGCGAGCATACCTAGCGAGTATACCTCGTCGCCCGTCGAGCACGGCGCGCACAGTATCCGCACGCTATCAAGCTCCTCTCTGGCGTAATAAATCGCGGCTTGTAGCTGCGGCAACTCTCTGTAAAAATAAGTCTCGTTCGTGGTGATCAAATTTACGATTTCTTGCCTCATAAGGCGGTCTACGACGACTTTTGAACTTAACGCTTCAAAGCTTGGAATTTCGTTTGCCTGGCAGAAATTTATTAGGCGCTGCTTTATCATGTCCTTTTTGGACTCCAGATCCACGCCGCACATATTTTTGATAACTTCGACGAATTTATTTAGCCCCGCCACATCGCTGGGAGCGGGCGTCAAATTTGCATTTTCAAGCATGTAAAAACCTTTCTAGTTCCGCTCTTATACCGCCGATGGGTAGCGACTTCAAATTTGCGTTGATTTCTTTCGCGCGTTTTGGCATGCCGTAGACGATCGCGCTCTCCTCGCTTTCAGCGATACATTTAGCGCCGGCTTTATATAACTCGTTTAGCCCGCGCGCGCCGTCGTCGCCGATGCCAGTTAGCAGGATCGCCATGACGTCGGCAAATTTACAAGCCTGCACGCCGGAGTGAAAAAGCACGTCTACGTTGGGGTTATACGTGGTCTCCTTTGCCGGCGAGCACATGCCTGCCGTTAGGGGGCTAGCAGAGATTATCTCCGAGTTTTTTTCGCAGATATATATCGCGCTTTTTAGCTGCGTGGGTGCGCCTAGCATCACGACCTGCGCCGCACACTCCTTGTCAAACTGCGAGATAAAACTAGGGATGAAAGCCAGGCTCATATGCTGCGCGATAACGACGCTAGCTCCGTTTAGCTCAAGCCCTTTAAAAAGCCTTTTTAAATGTCCCGGACCGCCCGTCGAGGCGCCGACTAAGACCAATTTTTGTTTCAAATTTATTCCGTTTTTGAGTTAAATTTACGGCTATTTTATCTTTATTCGTATTAAATTTAGCTATAAGGCAAAAATACATAAAATAATGCAAATAATTTTATGATAACTGGATGCTGCGATAAAATTTGGATGAGATTTTAGCGCTTGGGGCAGCAGCCGAATAGTCGTCAAATTTTACTTTAATCGCAGCATTTTTACCTAAATTTTATGCGTTTTTTTGTATTTATCTTCAAATTTACGGCTTTTTGCTACGAGATTTACGTCAAATTTTACTTGATAGCAGGCGGTTTTATCTTCTTTGGACGAGGCTCTTTTTTATCGTGCGTTACCGCTTTTTCTAGTGCGTGTTTTGGGTAGTTTGCGCCTTTTGAAGCATTACCGCTAGCAAAAAAGAGCCGAAAATAAAATCAACAAAGGCAAGGCTAAAACCACTATTATCCCGACCGTCTTTTTCGTTTAAATTTACTAGCTCTCGCTCAAATTTAAGCTTGTATTCGCCACGAGCGCCCTATTTTTTATTCGTCATTTGATACAAAAAGTTAAATATTTCGGCGACTGCTTTATAGAGATTTGGCGGGACTTCCTCGTTTAGATCGACCTTGCTTAGAACCTCGATTAGATCGGCATCCTCTTTGATCGGTATGTCGTGAGACTTGGCTAGATTTATGATATTTTTCGCCACTTCGCCCGAACCCGTAGCTAGCACCCTAGGGGCATTATCTTTTTGACGGTTGTAGCCAAGAGCCACGGCTTTTTTAGTTTTTTGCACTTTTGCCAAATTTACGCCTTTTTATCAAAGCCCATATCAAGCTTATCCAGACCGCCGTAAACGCCGCTAAGGCGCAGTTTAGGCATAGTTTTTAGACTAAAATTCGACACTATCAAGCCCTGCTCGCCGATAGCCCTTTTTAGCTCCTTCGCACCGCTTAAGATGAGCTCCTTAAACTCCTCTTTTTGCGTCGCGATCGCAAGGTCGATGTATTTGTTTTCGCTAAGCGCCACCATGATGTTGATTTGGCCGAAATTTTGAAAATTTAGGTCGATTTGCGCGTAGTGTTTTTGCTTTTTACCCTGCTTAAACCTGATGTTTCCGCCCTCTACGCCCTCCCAGACGTATGGCAGATAGGTCTGCACGCCGCCTGCGACCGCGGAGGCTAGCTGGTGCATCTCGATTTGAGCGAGTAGCTTTGAGGCGGCGTCTTTTACGGAGCTAGCGTCAGAGGACTTTGACTGCATGTTTAAAAGTGCGCTTTTTACGTCGTTTTGCAGGACTTTCGCCGTCTCTTCGGCGCTTTTTGGCGTCACGGCGCCAAGCTCGCCGCGGGCGATGTTTTGCTGTTTTATTAGCTTGCCGACTTCATCTAAGTTGTTTTTTGCTTCAAAGCCGGCTTTATCGGCGATTTGCAGGGCGAAATTTAACTTTCTAGCCGCATTTTGCAGCTTATCTTGCAGCGTCGCGCCCTCGCTTCCTTCCGCGCCGTCTCGGACGATTTTTTGCGCGAAATCGTTAAATTTATCCTGCGAGGCCGCAAGCGCGCTAAGCTCGTCCGTTAGATCTTTTATCGCGTTTTTTAGCTCGGCGAAATTTAAAGCAAAGCCTCTGTTTTGACTTAGTTTTTCGCTGTTTAAATTTTGCATTTTCTCGCCCGCGTTTGCTAGTAGCTGCGAGACTTTATTTAGCTCGGCGTTTAGCGTTTTTTCGTTTAGGCTTAGCCCGCTGCCGCTCATAGCGCTTGCTTGTTTATCCATAAATTTAGCCGCATTTTCGAGCTTGTCAGCGATCTCAAAAAGCTGTTTAAAAGGCGAGCCCGCTAGCGTATCCTTGGCTGCGGTTTTAGCGTTTTGTAAAATTTGATCAAGCCTTGCAAAGCTCTCGTTCGTGCTTAGGCTGTCATCCTTAGCCAAGGCTGAAATTTGCTCCAAAAGCTGCTGATTCGAGAGATTTTTTATATCGCCAAATAGCTTATTTATCGCGCTAGGTAGGTTAAATTTGCCGTTTAGCGCGTCCTTTAAATTTGCCTCCAGCATAATGCCCGAGTTTTTTATCTGCTCGTTTAGCGGCGCGCTTTTTATGTCGGCGACGGGTTTTAAAAACTCCTTTAGCTTAAGCGCAAATTCCTTTAGATCGGGCTCGTTTTCGGCAAGCGCGGCGAGGCCTTTCATATCTTTTGCGAGATTTGGCGAGAGCTGGAGATTTTTAGCCTGCGCGGCTAGCTCTTTGGCCTGAGTCGGGCTTGATTTTAGCTCGTCTAAAAGCTTATTTACGAGCTTATCTAGATCCTTTACGGCGTTATCCGCGGCTTCGGAGCCTAAATTTTGCGAGGGCGCGGGCTGATTTTTAAAAAGATTTTTGGTTTCGCCCGCCTGCCCCGTTTGTCCGGCGTTTGCGCCGCCTACTCCGCCTGTTTTGGGTAGCGCGCCGCCGATGGCGGCCTGGGTCGCGATTTGCGAGCTTATAGCGTTATTTACTGATTCCATACGGCTATATCGTCAAATTTGAGATTTTCATTAGCTATTGGCCATCGTGCCGGGGCTATGCTCAAAGCCTCGCCTGCTTTCAAGCGGAACGGTCTTTTGCGTGAGGCAAAACGCGATGAGAAACGCAAGCAGCGCCGCATAAACCCACATAAAGCCGTCAAAGCCTAAAATTTTCATACTAGCGCCCATTATCACGGACGAAAGAAGCGAGCCAAAAGAGTAGCTAAAAAGCACGGCGCGCCCTACTTCGATGCCTTGATTTTTATGTTTTAAAACATCGTTGGCGCGAGCAAGCGATAACGCATAGAGGCAAAAAGCGCCGGAACCCAAAAAAAACGACAAAACGTACTGCGCGTAGATGGAGGGCTTAAGCGCCAAAAAACAAATAGCCGCAAATAGCGACACGCCCGCGCAGCACATTATCGCGGGGCGGCGGCCGAATTTATCCGAAAAACCGCCGATGAGAGAGTGGGCGATAAAGCCGCCCGCCATCGCGACGGTCATAAAAAACGAAACCTCCCTCGCGCCGTATCCTTGCAGCAGGATATAAACGCTAGCCATCGCAAAAAAGCCGTTTATGAGGATGCCCGCTACGATGCTGGTAATGAGTGCCAAAGGCACGAGCGCAAAGACCTTCGGGATCGAGACGCTCTTTTTTTCGGGGATCGGCGGCTCTTTGATGCGGATTAAATTTAAAGGAATACTCGAAAACAAAATAAACGCCGCGCTAAGCAAAAGCACGTGAGAAGTGGATAAATTTAGCGATAGCACGAGAATACCCAGCCCAAAACATACGTAAAACGTGATCTCGTAAAATGCCAGTACTCGCGAGCGCACTTCGTTTCTAGCGCGCGCGTTGAGCCAGCTTTCGATTATCATCAAAATCGAGTAGTAGCAAAATCCCAAACACCCGCGCAAAAACGCCCAAAAGTAGAGATTTTGGCTAAGGTCGTGAAACATCGCCGCGATACCAAAAAGCGACGCAAATATCCCAAAGCTCCTGATGTGGCCGACTTTTGAGACGATTTTATGCGAAAATATCGTAGCTATCATAGCTCCAACGAAAAATACCGCGATAACAAATCCCGTCTCAAGCTCGTCCGCGCCCATTTTTTTTAGCTCGACGCCGGCCGAGCTGATGATGAGGCCGTTTCCTACAAACAAAAACGCCATCCCTACAAATAATGCAAACATCGATCTAATCGTTATTATCGAGCTATTTCTCATTGCTTCTTACTCCATATATCAAAGCGCCCGCAGGCATCGCCGCAAGCGCAACCAAAAACGCGGCTATATCGAGGTTGCCGTGCCTTTTTAGCGCCAAAAATCCGACGACTAAAACTGCATACGCGATCAACCGAAACGGCACGAATGCGGTAAAGTAGTTGGGCGAATTTTGCTTTAAATTACGCGCGAAATTTTGCTTTTTTGAGGGCTTAGCTTCGCTATTTTGATTTAATTCGTTTAAATTTGACTCGTTTGCCCGGCTTAAATTTGACTCGCTATTTTGATCTGCGCCGCTTAAATTTGGATCGTCAAATTTGCCCTGCACGGCTTCGTTTTGTTCTGTTGCCGCGTCAAATTTAACCCGCTCATTTTCGCTATTTAAATTTAGCTGCGCCGCTTGGTAAAATTCCGCGTCCGTTTTTGCGTAGTCCTCTAAATTTAACGCGTTCAAGCGTTTAGCATCTTCGCGGTGCGGGTCATGCCCGTAAAATTTAGCCTCCGCAGGGCGATCGGGAAACTCCTCGTGATTTTCGCCCCACTCGTCTATATCGTCCTCTGCGGAGGCGTCATAGTCTCGCACTCCGTTTTCTACGCGTTTTTTGTAGGCTCTAAAGGTTGCGGCTAACACCAAAAGCGAGCCCGCAAAAGCAACCTGCGAGCTATAAAACCACGCGCGGCCAAATACTGCAGAACTCAGCAACAACAAAGCCTCAAACGCGCCGTAAACGGCAAGGAGCTTAAAATTCACTCATCGTCCTCGTCCTTTGCGGGTTTAAATTTACTCTCGTCTTTTAGCTGCTCAAGGCTTTTTATCTGTGCGTCGTAGGCCTTTTTGACGTTTAGCGCGGCTGCGGCTATACCGACGGCTATACCCGCAAACAGCGTCCACGTCCAGCCTGTTTCCTTCATGATCCAGTACCCCGCGCCCGAGCCGATAATAATCGCTACGACGATAGAGATGCCCAGGCTTAGCTGCTCGGCGCCTTTTACGATCTCGCCTAAATTTATCCTAGCCATCAGACAAATCCCCAACTGTTTTTTATCTGCTCTTTTATCTTTTCTCGCTCTAGTTTTGCCTCTTTTAGCCGCTCCTCCAGCTCGGCGATCCTGGCTTTTACGCCTTGCATCCTCTCGTGCTCGTCGTGCATCTCGTCCGTGATCTCGTCAAAGCTCTCGTCTGCGGCCCTAACGGCAAAAACTATATCCTCGTCGCTCATCGCCTTGCAAACAAAGCCCGTCTCAAACTGGCTAGGCGCTAGATAAACGCCGCGTTTTAGCATACTTGCGTGAAATTTGGCGTATAAATTTACGTCGCTTTTTAGCGCGTCGTCGTAGTTTTTGACCTCGTTTTGATTAAAGAAAAACCCGAACATCGAGCCTCGCACCGTCGTTTGCAGCGCGATACCGTGCTTTTTAGCGGCCTCGGCAAAGCCTCTCATTAGCAAATTAGCCTTTTTACTTAGCTCGGCGTATAAACCGTCGTCGGCAAAAATTTTACTTAGGCTCGCGATGCCTGCGGCCATAGCTACGGGATTGCCGCTTAGCGTGCCTGCTTGATACACTGCGCCTAGCGGACTTAGGCAGTCCATGATAGCGGCTCGTCCGCCAAACGCCGCCGCCGGGCAGCCTCCGCCGATAACCTTGCCAAACGTTACTAGATCGGCCTTTATACCGTTAAATTCGAACGATCCGCGCCTGCTCGCGCGAAATCCGCTCATGACCTCGTCAAATATCAGAACTGCGCCGTTTTCGTCGCAAAGGCGTCTAAGCCCGCTTAAAAACTCGTTGCTAGCAGGCACTAGCCCCATATTTCCGGCGATAGGCTCGATGATTAGAGCGCCTATTTTGCCCTTATTTGCCTCAAATATCGCCCGTACGCTTTCTAAATCGTTGTAGCGCGCTAGATACGTGTTTTTTACCACATCGGCAGGCACTCCGCCGCTTGAAGCATTGCCGTACGTCGTAGCGCCGCTGCCCGCTTTTACCAAAAGCGCGTCGCTATGCCCGTGATAGCAGCCTTCAAATTTTATCAGTCCGTCCTTGCCGCTAAAGCCGCGCGCCACGCGTATCGCGCTCATCGTGGCCTCGGTGCCCGAGCTTACGAAACGCACTTTTTCCACGTTTTGAAACTCGTCGCAGATTAGTTTAGCAAGCCTTGTTTCTAAATTTGACGGAGCGCCGAAGCTTAGTCCTTTTTTAGCCGTCGCTATCACCGCGCTCTCGATATCAGGGTCGCAGTGCCCGAAGATAAGCGGCCCCCAGCTCTGGATGAAGTCCAGATAGCGGTTGCCCTCGATATCGACTAGATACGCGCCCTCGCCGCGATCTACTATAAAAGGCTCGCCGCCGACGCTGCCAAACGCGCGAACGGGCGAATCCACGCCGCCCGGGATATAAATTTTGGCTAGCTCAAAAGCTTCTTTGTTCGTCATTTTTTATCCTTGTTGAAATTTATCACGTATTCGTAAAGCAAATTTATCTCTTCGTCGGTTAAAAAGTAGCTAGGCATCATGCTCCTTGCGCCAAGTACGCCTTTTTTAAACGTCTCTAAATCAAGATTATTTATCCTGGGAGCTACCAGTTCCTTTTCCTCTTTTACTTTGGTTTTTTTATTTTCTTCTTTGTATTTTGCGATCACGCTGCCCTCGCCGCCGCTGCCGTGACACTTATCGCAGCCGATGCCGCGCGGGTTTTGATAGAGCATCTTCGCGTATTCGTTTTTCGTGATAAAATCGCTCGCAAACGTCGCGCCGCAAAGTAGCCCCAAAATCAGCCAAATTTTCATAAATTCTTTCGCTTTTTCGTAAATTTAATCTAAAATTAGCTATCATACAATCTTTGCGATTAAAAAGTAATAAAGGACGAAAATGACGATATTAGACGGAAAAAACGTAAGCGCGCAGGTGAAAGAAAGAGTAAAAAACGAAGCGTTAAATTTGAAAAATCAAGGCATAGAGCCGGCGCTTGCCGTGATACTGGTCGGCGAGGATAAAGCCAGCCAAACCTACGTCGCGGCAAAAGAAAAAGCCTGCATAGCCTGCGAGATAAAAAGCGTAATGCACCGCTTGCCGGAATCCACGACGCAAAGCGAGCTAATCGCGCTAATAGACGTGTTAAATTTAGACGACGGCATCGACGGCATCCTAGTTCAGCTGCCGCTGCCAAAGCATATAGATACGAATAAAATTTTAGAAACCATTAGCCCCGCAAAAGACGTGGACGGCTTTGCCGCGATAAACGTCGGCAAACTAGCTAGCGGGCTTGACGGGTTCGTACCGTGCACGCCGCTAGGCATAATGGAAATTTTTAAAGCCTACGATATAAATTTAGAGGGTAAAAACGCCGTCGTGATCGGACGCAGCAACATAGTAGGCAAACCGATGGCAAATCTACTGCTAAACGCCAACGCGACCGTAACCGTGACGCATAGCAAAACGCGAAATTTAAAAGAAATTTGCGCAGATGCCGACATCCTCGTAGCCGCTATCGGCAGGGCTGATTTCGTAACGGCCGATATGGTAAAGGATGGCGTGGTAGTAATCGATGTGGGCATAAACCGCATGGACGACGGCAAGCTAAAAGGCGACGTCAAATTTGACGAGGTAGCGCCTAAATGCTCGTTCATCACGCCCGTTCCAGGCGGCGTAGGTCCGATGACTATCGCGATGCTACTGTCAAACACCATAAAATCGGCCAAAAACCGCGCGAAAAAGGCATAAATTTTGAAAAAAGCGTTTAATAAATTTTTGGATTTTTCAAACAGCTGGACGGGCACGGTCATCATCGTCTTGCTCGTGATTTTCTTTGTCGCGCAGGCTTTCGTGATACCGTCAGGTTCGATGAAGGACACGCTTTTAGTTGGCGATCATCTTTTTGTTAAAAAATTTAGCTACGGTATCTCGACTCCGCGCATTCCGTGGATCGAGG
>NZ_CAUQHQ010000071.1:0-12187 GCF_963517995.1 uncultured Campylobacter sp. | reverse complement strand
ATCTGCCATACCAGCCTCCTCTTACCAGCGGTAGTGAGCAAACGCTTTGTTAGCTTCTGCCATTTTGTAGGTGTCTTCCTTCTTCTTGAAAGACGCGCCTTTTGAATTTGCCGCATCAAGTAGCTCGTTAGCTAGCTTATCGATCATAGTTCTTTCGCTTCTTTTTCTAGCAAAACCGATGATCCAGCGGATAGCAAGAGCTTGTTGGCGAGCTGGGCGAACCTCTACCGGCACTTGGTAGGTAGCGCCGCCGACGCGACGAGATTTAACCTCCATAAGAGGCTTAATGTTTTCTATAGCATCGTTAAATACGTCTATACCTTTTGCGTCGCCGCTTTTTTTCTCGATAGCTTTGATAGCGCCGTACATGATCTCGGTAGCGACGCTTTTTTTGCCATCATACATAAGAGAGTTAATAAATTTAGTGATTACCTTATTGCCGTAAATTGGATCCGGCATTACTTCCCTGACGGGAGCTTTTCTTCTTCTCATTTGATTATTCCTTCAAATTTTATAAATTTTACTCAAACCTATGCCGCTAATGGCATGGTCTGCGAACCTAAATTTTTATTTCTTTTTACCCGCTGCGGCTGCTGCTTGACCAGGTTTTGGACGTTTAGCGCCGTATTTTGAGCGAGAAACTGTTCTTTTCGCAACGCCGGCTGTATCAAGGGCACCGCGTACGATGTGGTATTTAACGCCCGGTAAGTCCTTAACACGGCCGCCGCGCACTAGTACGATGCTGTGTTCTTGTAGATTGTGGCCTTCGCCGCCGATATAGCTGATCACTTCGAATCCGCTTGTAAGCCTAACTTTGGCAACTTTTCTCAAAGCCGAGTTTGGTTTTTTAGGAGTCGTAGTATAGACCCTAGTGCAAACTCCTCTTCTTTGAGGACACTCTTTTAGCGCCGGAGATTTTGACTTAAAAGTCACTTTCTTGCGCTCTTTTCTGACCAATTGATTAATGGTTGGCACAGTAATTCCTTTCGACTAAATTTATTAAAAAGACTTGATTCTATTTAAATTTGCCTTAATATAAGGTAAATTCTATCTTTAGCGCTAAATTTTATCGTGCTAATCTTTTTTAATCTCGTACCTTCCGCTTCTGCTAAAGATAATGCAAAGCGATGAAGCGATGTAAAGATATAAAATTTCGGCCTTAAAGCCGCCAACGTTTGTAAGCTCCAGTAAATTTCCAAGTCCGTGATAGGCGTAAATTATCGTTAGGCTCGTGCCGATAGTAAGCAATGCTGCGATCCTAGTCGAATTTTTTGAAATTTCAAATTTAAAGGATTGATTTTATCCGGCTAGCTTTAAAACGAGGTAAATTTAAGCCCCGCCGAATTTGGCGAGGCTTGCGGGGTTAAATTTTAGTTTTGTTTTAGCTTGATCTTTTGATCTTGATAAAGACCGGTTCCAACAGGGATCATGCGTCCTAGAATGACGTTTTCTTTTAGATCCTCGAGGTGGTCGATCTTAGCTGCGATAGAAGCCTCGGTTAGAACCTTAGTCGTCTCTTGGAACGATGCCGCAGAAATCACGCTATCACTTCCGATAGCAGCGCGCGTAACGCCTAGCAAAATAGGCTCGGCGATCGCAGGATTGCCGCCCATTCGCATTATGCGCTCGTTTTCTTCCTTAAATCTCGTTCGAGAGATCATGTCGCCGGTGATGAAATTCGTATCGCCGCTATCTACTATCTTAACCTGACGAAGCATCTGAGAAACGATGATCTCGATGTGCTTATCGGCGATCGCGACGCCTTGAGAGCGGTAAACTTGCTGAATTTCGCTGATCAAATAATAATGCAGCGCCTTTTCGCCCAAAATTCTCAAAACGTCGTGGCTTGATATTAGCCCGTCGGTTAGCTTCTCGCCGGCGTGGATAAATTCGCCGTCGCGAACCTGAATTTGACGAGTTTTATCTATCAGATACTCCGACGTAGCGCCGTCGTCGGCGTGGATAACTATGCGTTCTTTAGATCGAAGGGGCTTTTCGAATCTTACGGTACCGTCGATTTCGGCAATGATAGCCGTATTTTTCGGGCGCCTTGCCTCAAACAGCTCGGAGACTCGTGGCAGACCGCCCGTGATGTCTTTTGATTTAGCTACAGCCTTAGGCGTCTTAGCTAGGATATCAGCCTGCGCTACCGTAGCGCCGTCCGCTACGAATATCGCCGTTTTAGGCTCTAGTTGATAGCGGATCATCTTACCCTCGTCCGTGCTGATCACGATCGTAGGCTTGATACCGGAAGGTAGATACTCGTTTATAACCAAACGGCTCTGACCAGTCGCCTCGTCATACTGCTCGGCGGCGCTGTATCCAGGCTCTATATCCTCGTACGATACTCTGCCCGCGGCCTCGGCGATGATCGGCGTAGAGTACGGATCCCACTCGGCTATGACGGTTTTTTCTTGGTTTTCAGGCTCAGAGATGACCGCTTTGCTATCTACGGTGTCGCTATCGTTTGCTTTGATGATAGAGTTTCGCGGGATATAGTAGCGAACCGCCTCTCTATCGTCCTCGTCGGCAACCACGACGAATAGCCCTTTTTCGGTTACGACGTGACCTTTTTTGATATTTCTTAAGCGCTCTAAATAATCGCCTTTTAGGATATAAAATTTAAGCACGCCGTTTGCGCCCGCAACGAATTTCTTGGCGATCGGCTCGCCGTCTTCGACCTTTATCTCACTGGCAAACGGGATACGGTTAGGCACGTTCCAGCCCTCTTTTATGACTTCGGCGATACTTTCGTTTTCTTTGACCGCGTCGCCGTTAGCATAAGGGATGTAAATTTTACCCTCAACCTTGCCGCTAACGCCCGCTAGCTCGTTAGGTTTAGCTAGGTCGCCTCTTCGTAGAGTATATTTAACCTCTTCTTTTTTGCCTTTTACGATGATATTTACGTCCTCGTGAGCGATCTCGATCTCGATCTTTCCGTCAAAAGGAGCTTTGATCTTAGGCTCGACGAGCAAGACAGCCGAGTTTCTGCGATTTGCTACGATTCTTTTGCCTCCGTTTTCATAAACGTTTAGATTGTAGTATCTTATAAAGCCTTCTTTTTGCGCAACGACTTGGTAGTCTTGCTGCTCTGTAGATGCCGTACCGCCGATGTGGAAGGTTCTTAGCGTTAGCTGAGTACCCGGCTCGCCGATAGACTGGGCCGAGATGATACCGACGGCTTCGCCAGGTTTTACCAACTTTCCTTCGCCCAAATTCACGCCGTAGCATTTAGCGCAAACGCCTTTTGCGGCTTTGCAAGTTATCGGCGTTCTGATGCTTACCGATTTTATACCTGCTTCGGTTATCGCTTTAGCTTTTTCTTCGTCTATTAGTGTGCCTTCGCTAAATAGCACTTCGTTTGCTATCGGATCGATCACATCGTCGGCTAGCACGCGGCCTAAAATTCTCTCTTCCAAACTCTCAATAAGCTCGCCGTTGTCGGTGATCTCGGTGATCTCGACGCCCTCGTGAGTACCGCAGTCGTGCATAGTGACTTTCACGTTTTGCGCGACGTCGATTAGCTTTCTGGTTAGGTATCCGGCATTCGCCGTTTTTAGCGCGGTATCAGCTAGACCTTTTCTAGCGCCGTGGGTTGAGTTAAAGTACTCAAGAACGTTTAGACCTTCACGGAAGTTTGATATAATCGGGGTCTCGATGATCGAGCCGTCAGGCTTCGCCATAAGACCGCGCATACCGGCTAGCTGACGAATTTGCGCCGCAGAGCCTCTCGCGCCGCTGTCGGCCATCATATAAATAGAGTTAAATCCACCCTTATCTCCCTGGATAAGCTTCATCATCTCGCCAGCGACGACGTTGTTCGTATCCGTCCAAATGTCGATGATTTTATTATATCTCTCGGAGTCCGTTAGCAAGCCCGCACCGTATTGGTTTTGTATCTCGCGAACTTTTTTCTTGGCTTCGTTAATATATTTTTGCTTGCTATCAGGCACGATGATATCGGCGATAGAGATCGAGATACCGGCCTTGGTCGCATAGCGGAAGCCCAAATTTTTAAGCTTATCCAAAAATCCCGCCGTCACCTCAAGGCCGCCGTTTTTGTAAACGTAATCGACCAAATTTGCGATATCTTTTTTCTTCATAACCCTGTTCCACATATTTTCAGGAACAAAATCAGGCAGAATCGAGCGGATGATAAGGCGACCCGCAGTCGTAAATAGAGTCTTGCCGCCAATCATCGTTTTGATTTTAGAGTGTACCTCTAGGCAGTGCGCTTCCTCGGCGATCATTACTTCGTCTACCGATGCGAAAATTTTGTTAGCGCCCTTGCTGTCGGTCTTTTCTAGGCTTAGATAGTAAATTCCCAAAACCATGTCCTGGCTAGGAACCGTGATAGCCTTGCCGCTTGCAGGAAGCAAGATATTCATCGAGCTAAGCATCAAAATTTTGCACTCTGCGATAGCTTCTTGAGATAGCGGCACGTGAACAGCCATCTGGTCGCCGTCGAAGTCTGCGTTAAATGCGGCGCAAACTAACGGATGTAGCTGGATAGCCTTACCCTCGACGAGCACCGGGTGAAACGCCTGGATAGATAATTTGTGAAGCGTCGGAGCGCGGTTTAGCATGACCGGGTGATCTTTAACGACCTCCTCTAGACACTCCCAAACCTCGTTCGTCTTATCCTCGATCATCTTTTTAGCTTGTTTTACGGTCGTAGCGTAGCCCTTCTCCTCAAGGCGAGCTAACAAATGCGGCTTAAATAGCTCAAGAGCCATACGTTTAGGCAAACCGCACTGATCCATGCGTAGTTTTGGTCCGACCACGATAACGGAACGACCGGAAAAATCCACGCGCTTACCGAGCAAATTTTGGCGGAAGCGACCTTGTTTGCCTTTAATGATTTCAGAAAGCGATTTAAGCGGGCGTTTGTTTGCGCCTTTTACCGCATTTGCGCGTCGCCCGTTGTCAAATAGCGCATCGACGGACTCCTGAAGCATACGCTTTTCGTTTCTGATGATAATCTCAGGCGCGTCAAGCTCCATAAGGCGTTTTAAACGCGCGTTTCTATTTATAACGCGGCGATACAAATCATTTACGTCGGAAACCGCAAATTTACCGCCGTCAAGGCTGACAAGCGGGCGAAGATCCGGCGGAAGGACCGGTAAATTCGTAATCATCATCCACTCGGGACGGTTACCGGAATTTAAAAAGCTCTCGACGACTTTTAGTCTTTTTACTATGGTTTTTTTCTTGGCTTCCGAATTTGTCGCGCTGATCTCGTCTTTTAGAGTATTTAAAAGCTCGACCAAATCGATATTTGCTAGTAAATCGCGGATAACTTCGCCGCCCATCCTAGCCCTAAATCCGCTCTCTTCAAAACGAGAAGCCAAAGAAACATACTGCTCTTCGTTTAAAACGTCGAAAATTTCTACTTTTTTGCTGTTTTCGGTATCGTAAAATGCGTCGCCTACGCTCTCGACGATATACGCCTCGTAGTAAAGCACGCGCTCAAGGTCTTTCATCTTTATGCCGAGCAGCGTTCCTATGCGGCTTGGGAGCGAATTTACGTACCAGATATGCGCTACGGGAGTCACGAGCTCGATGTGTCCCATCCTAGAGCGGCGTACCTTTGAGCTAGTTACCTCGACGCCGCATTTTTCGCACTTGATGCCTTTGTAGCGCATTTTTTTATACTTACCGCAAAGGCACTCGTAGTCGCGTATCGGACCGAAAATTTTAGCGCAAAATAGACCATCGCGCTCAGGTTTTAGCGTGCGGTAGTTTATGGTTTCGGGTTTTTTAACCTCGCCGTGGCTCCATGACTTTATCCTCTCAGGGCTAGCCAAACGAAGCTGAAATGCTTCAAAATCGCGCGGTCTGCGTTCTTCTTTTATATCAATAGGTTTTAACTCACTCATTATTTTCATCCTCATCGTATATCTCGACATCAAGCGCCAATGATTTTAGCTCGTTTGTTAGAACGAAAAATGTCTCAGGAATGCCGGTTTCAGGCACATTCTCGCCTCTAGTTAGGGCTTTATACGCAGACAAGCGTCCCTCGACGTCGTCTGATTTAACCGTTAGCATCTCGCGAAGCGTATGAGCCGCGCCGTATGCCTCAAGCGCCCAAACCTCCATCTCTCCGAATCTTTGTCCGCCAAATAGCGCCTTACCGCCGACAGGCTGCTGAGTAACAAGGCTATATGGTCCCGTACTTCTAGCGTGGACTTTTTCGTCGACTAGGTGGTGAAGCTTTAGCATATACATACATCCGACGTTTACGCGTTCTTTAATCTTTGAACCCGTGCGTCCGTCGTAAAGCTCGGTCTTGCCGTCCATATCTATCTTAGCTAGCTCAAATAGTTTCATTAGTTCATCGACCCTAACGCCCTCAAATATAGGGGTGGCAAATTTGACGCCGTTAGCCCAATCTTTAGCGTAGTCTAAAAGCTGCTCGTCGCTCATTTTGCCTAGAGTCTTTTTAGCATCCATAAATTTAGACGCCGAAGCTATCTCGATCATTTTGGCTCGTAGCTCTTTTATCCACTCGCCCTTTTTCTCTTGGAAAATTTGATTTATCTGCTCGCCCAAGCGGTAGCCGACAAGGCCTAAGTGGCTTTCTAAAATTTGACCGATATTCATACGGCTAGGAACGCCCAGCGGATTTAACACGATATCAACCGGCTGACCGCTCGGCAGATACGGCATATCGACCTCTGGGACGATGTTTGAAACGATACCTTTGTTTCCGTGGCGGCCCGCCATCTTATCGCCTACTTTTAGCTTGCGCTTGGTCGCAATGTAGACTTTGACAAGCTTAACTACGCCGCTTGGCAAGATGTCGTCTTTTTCCAAAATTTCCATCTTCGCGTCATGCTCTTCTTTGAGCTTTTTCTTCTCGTTTTGGAAATGATTTTTTATGTCGTCGTATGATTTTTGAACGTCTTTTGAAAAGCCTTTAACGATCGCGCTTAGCGTAAAGCGGTTGATGTTTTCAAACTCCTCTTTATCGATCTTCTCGCCTTTTTTATAGGTTTTTTTACCGATAGTTTGAGCCGAGCTCAAAGGCGTTTTGCAAAGCAGAGCGCCTACCTTTAGCATCTCTTCGCGGTCTAGCATCAACAGCCTATCGTGGTGTTCTTTTTCAAAAGCCGCTTTTTCTTCTTCATAAACTTTATTTGAGCGATTATCTTTTTCGTGGCCTTTTTTAGTAAAAATTTTAACGTCTACGACGACGCCTTCCATAGAAGCCGTCGCATAAAGAGATTTATTTACCACGTGGCCGGCTTTTTCTCCAAAAATCGCGCGAAGCAAGCGCTCCTCAGGCGTCGGTTTAACCTCGCCTTTTGGAGAAACCTTACCCACCAGGATCATGCCTGGTTTTACCTGCGTGCCGATTTTTATTATACCGCTATCATCTAGGTGAAGCAGATCTTCTTCTTTGATATTCGGGATGTCTTTAGTAATCTCTTCTACGCCGTCTTTTAACTCACGCGCCTCGATCTCTTTTTCATAAATATGCACGCTCGTAAACGCATCCTCTCGGATCATTTTTTCGCTAATTACGATCGCGTCCTCGTAGTTGTAACCATTCCACGGCATGAAAGCTATAAGGGCGTTTTTACCGATAGCCAGCTCGCCGCGCTCCATAGATGGACCGTCGGCGATGATCTGCCCAGCCGCTACGCTTTCGCCTTTTTTAACGACAGGGTGTTGGGAGAATGTCGTATTTTGGTTGGTTCTTAAATTTTTCTCCATAGAGTAGTGATCGATATATGGACCCGCCTCGTCTTCGCCGAGGATAAAGATGTTTTTATTGTCCACCTTTTCAACCACTCCCGCGCGTCTAGCCTTGATAGCTTCCCATGCGTCGCGAGCTACGGTGCTCTCCATACCCGTACCTACGATAGGAGCGGATGAGCGAAGTAGAGGTACCGCTTGGCGTTGCATGTTTGATCCCATTAGGGCGCGGTTAGCGTCGTCGTGCTCCAAAAACGGAATAAGCGACGCCGCAACGCCAGCTATCATACCGGAGCAAAGGTCGATAAGCTTAACGTCCTCGCGTTTAGCTAGTATCATCTCGCCATCTTGTCTAGCCTCGATCAAATCCTCTACTATATAGCCGCTTTCATCAAGCGTAGTAGATGCCGGAGCGATAACTAAATTTTCCTCTTGAGTTGCCGTTAGATAAACGATCTCGTCAGTTACTTTGCCGTCTACGACTTTTTTATACGGAGCTTCGACGAAGCCGAGATTATTTACCTTCGCGTAAGTAGAAAGCGTGTTGATAAGGCCGATGTTTTGACCTTCCGGAGTCTCTACCGGGCAAATTCTACCGTAGTGAGTCGGATGAACATCGCGCACCTCAAAGCCGGCTCTATCTTTAACAAGACCGCCTTCGCCCAGCGCCGAAAGTCTGCGTTTGTGCGTAACTTCGCTAAGCGGGTTGGTTTGATCCATAAACTGGCTCAACTGACCGCCAGTGAAAAATTCCATTATCGTCGTGGTTATCATTTTTGGATTAACCAGATCGTAAGGCATAATCTCTTCGATGTTGCTTAACGTCGTAAATTTATCCCTGATAGCCTTTTGCATTTTTACAAAGCCTAGATGAAGCTCGTTTGCCAAAAGCTCGCCGATAGAGCGGATACGACGGTTACCTAAGTGGTCGCGGTCGTCGATATGTCCTTGTCCGTTTTTGACCTTTATCAAATATTTTGCCGTTTTTATAATGTCTTCATTGGTCAAAACCGTTACGTACTCAGGGACTTCAAGCGCTAGCTTGTGGTTCATTTTCATACGACCGACTCCTGTCAAATCGTATCTTTCAGGATTAAAGAACAGATCGTTTACGAAAGCGCGAGCGGCATCTTTAACTACCGGCTCGCCAGGACGCATGACTTTATAAATTCTAATCGCCGCAAGATCGTTTTCGTCATCGACGTTTTCGGTTTGGCGTAGCAGTTTTAGCGTCTCGTTATCGGCGATAAACGAATTTATAATCGCATCGTCCACACCTGCAGCCAGGTCGTTTGCTATCTCGATACTTTCTTGATCGGCTAAAATTTTAACCAATTTATTTTCATCAAGCTGCGCAAGAGTATCGTAAAGCACCTCGCCGCTATTTTTGTCGATAACCGGGTGAGCTAAAAATCTATTTACCAATATTTCAGTCGGATATTCGACGAATTTGACGCCGTCGGCGATAATCTTATCAGCCTTTTTCTTAGTTAGTCTTTTGCCGGCCTCGTGTAAAACGTTGCCCTCTTCATCTTTGATATCGTATTCGACCCTGCCTTGATAGTCGTCAGGATTAAACGGGGTCAAAAATTTATTATTTTTTATCGTTAAAGTTTGAATCGGATAAAATAGTTTAATAATATCTTGCTTTTTATATCCAAGCGCTCTAAATAATATGGTTACCGGTACTTTTCTACGCTTGTTTATGCGAACATATAGTACGTCTTTAGTATCATACTCGAAATATAGCCAACTGCCGCGGTCGGGGATAATTTGAGCCGTGTAAATAAGCTTATTTACGACCGTCGGGCTTTCTTCTTCTTTAAAGATAACGCCGGGACTTCTGTGAAGCTGATTAACCACGACGCGCTCAACGCCGTTAATAATGAATGAAATTCTATCCGTCATTAAAGGGATTTCGCGAACGAAAATTTCTTGCTCTTTTATATCTTTTATGCCGATCTTCTCGCCTGTTTTTTCATCTCTCTCGTGAACGATCAGCCTTACTTTCATCTTTAAATTTACAGAATAAGTAAGCCCTCGCTCCATGCACTCTCTGATCGTATATTTTGGTTTTCCGATTTCAGAGCTTACGTATTCCAGGCTTAAGCGGTTTTGAGGATCATGTATAGGAAATATCGATTTGAAAACTTTTTCTATACCGCTTTCGCCTTGATTTTTATCTACGTTTAAAAACTGGTCAAAACTCTTTTTTTGTAATTGTAGTAGGTTAGGAACATCGATCTCTTTGGCGACATTTGAAAAATCAACCCTAAGACGATTTCCTGAGTATAAACTATTTAGCATATTCTACCTCATTGGTATAAGTTGAAAGAAAGTAAATAACCGCACGTCTGCGGCATCTTTATAAAAATTAAATAAGGAGGCAATGCCTCCTCTGTAAAAATAAGTAAAATTATTTAAGTTCGACTTTAGCGCCGGCTTCCTCAAGCTCTTTTTTAGCTGCTTCAGCCTCATCCTTGCTAATGCCTTCTTTAATAACGGAAGGAGTTTGCTCGACTGCGTCTTTAGCCTCTTTAAGACCAAGGCCGGTAAGAGCGCGAACGACTTTAATAACGTTGATTTTCTTGTCGCCGCCGTCAACTAGAACAACGTTAAATTCTGTTTTCTCTTCAGCTGCATCTGCTGCGCCACCTGCTGCTGCGCCACCTGCTACCATTACCGGAGCAGCGCTTACGCCAAATTTCTCTTCAAATTCTTTTACTAATTCGCTTAGCTCTAATACTGAAAGATTAGAGATAAATTCTAATACGTCCTCTTTAGTAATTGCCATTTCTTATCCTTTTATGCTGATTTTTCTTTTTTCTCTTTAAGCGCATTTAGTCCAATAGTGAAATTTTGGATAGGCGCATTCCAAACTTGCAAAAGCATCGCAAGCAACTCATCACGGCTAGGCATCTTAGATAGAGCCTTGACTTTCTCGACGCTTGCAACTTCGCCATCAATATGAGCAGTCTTAATTTTGAATAGTTCGCTATTTGTTTCTTCAAATTTAGCCGCAACTTTAGTAGCTGAAAGCTGATCGCCCCAGATAAAGATATTCGTATCTTTCAAAGTCATACCGGATTTTCCGATATTATTAAGAGCAATATTTGCAAGAGTATTTTTTACGATTTGAACTTTTACGTTTAAAACCCTAGCCGCATCTCTCAAGGCCTCTAGCTTTTTAGTGCTAAGACCGCGATAATCGCAAACTATAATCGCTTCATTTTCTTTAAATTCAGCTTCAAGTTTACTGATTATTTCAGATTTTTCATTTCTCGTCATCTAGTTTTTCTCCTTTCCGACTAGTGATTTCAAGCAGAGCGGCATAAAAGCGCGATTAAGCAAAAGCCTCTGCTATCTCCAATCTAAGATAAAAATTTATTAGCTAAAAATTAGCGTAGATCCATAAGCTCTTGAGTCTCGAGTAGAACAGAAGGGCTCATAGTTAACGATAAAGCAGCACTCTTAATGTATCTACCTTTTGCTGCTGCAGGTTTTTGTCTATTTACCGCTTTAATAAGGGTTGAAATGTTATCGTTTAGTTGCTCTTTTGAAAAGCTAACTTTACCGAGACCGGCATGTATGTTTCCTTGCTTATCTACACGGAAATTAACTTGACCGCTTTTTGCGTTATTAACCGCTTGAGCTATATCCATAGTAACAGTGCCTGTTTTTGGATTTGGCATAAGACCTTTTGGTCCCAAAATTCGCCCTACTTTACCGACTAGTCCCATTAAATTTGGAGTAGCAATAAGAACATCAAAATTCATAATTCCCTTTTGGATATCTTCAACAAGTTCATCGCTACCGACTATATCGGCGCCGGCAGCTTTTGCTTCGTCAGCTTTTGCATCTTTTGCTATAACAGCTACGCGAACAGTTTTGCCGGTTCCTGCAGGAAGTACAACCGAGCCTCTAACCATTTGATCTGCGTGTCTTGGGTCAACATTAAGTTTCAAAGCAATTTCAACGGTTTCGTCAAATTTCGCGCTTTTTAGTTGTTTTATAGTATCAATAGCCCCAGCTAAAGAATAATTTTTAGTAGAATCAACTTTTTCAAGCAGCTTACTAAATCTTTTTGTAGTTTTTTTTGACATTTATTTCTCCGCATTTATAATTTTTATGCTTCCACATTGCTAAATTTAAAATACACACGCTATTTTAAGATAATAACGCGTGCATAAATTTAACTTTAATAAAACCCTTATGTGGTAAAAGGATTAATCTACTACCGTAATACCTATTGAACGAGCTGAACCAGCAATAATTTTAGCCGCTTGCTCTCTATCTTTAGTATTTAAATCGGCAATTTTTTTCTCAACTATTTCAAGCACCTGGGCTTTTGTAAGCTTAGCTACTTTATTTTTTAACGGATTATCCGAACCTTTTTCTATACCTGCAGCTTTTTTGATTAGATCCGTTGCAGGTGGCTGTTTTGTGATAAAAGTAAAACTTTTATCTGCATATACTGTAATAACGA
>NZ_CAUQHQ010000070.1:0-12253 GCF_963517995.1 uncultured Campylobacter sp. | reverse complement strand
CAAAGTTCGGGTATAGCTAAAACCCAGCAGCAAAGTTTTGTCGGCGGAGTCTTTATGGTGCAAATCGGCGCGTTTAAAAATTTAAGCGGCGCAAATGCGCAAAGACAACAATACGCTGGCAAATACGGTAATGGAGCATACGATACGGTTATAAAGTCTTACGAGCTTGACGGAGGTAAGGTATATAGAGTGTTTATAGCCGGCTTTAGAAGCGAGGACGAGGCTAAAGACTTTATAAATGCCGGCCATATTGCGGGCGCGTTTTTCGTGAGAGAATAAAATGCGAAGAAAAACTAAAGAGACGGATATTAGCCTAGAGCTTGAAATTTACGGTAGCGGTAAAGCCCAGATATGTACCGGTATAGGATTTTTCGATCATATGCTTGATGCTTTTTGCAAACATGCGCTTTTTGATATGAAGCTTGTCTGCAAGGGCGATTTGCACGTAGATTTTCATCACAGCGTGGAGGACGTAGGTATTGTTATCGGACAAGCTTTAAGAGAGAAAATTTATCCGCTTAGCGGAGTTGAGAGATTTGGCGAGGCGACAGTAGTTATGGACGAGGCTGCGGTAAACTGCGCGCTTGATCTTTCAAATCGCCCGTTTTTAGCCTATGAGAGTATAAACGAAGGCAAAGTCGGCGAATTTGACGTAGAGCTAGCGAATGAATTTTTCCAAGCCCTAGCGTTTAATGCTGCAATTACGCTACATATCGCTAAAATCCGCGGACGAAACTCTCATCATATCTTGGAGGCTAGCTTTAAAGCCTGCGCCGTCGCGCTAAGAAGGGCTTTAACCAAAAACTCCAGAGTCGGCGTACCTAGCACGAAAGGCGTGCTATGATAGAGATTATATTTTTAGACGTAGACGGTTGCCTAACCGACGGCAAGATCGTTTATAGTCCTAACGGCGACGAGCTTAAATTTTTTGACGTCAAGGACGGATACGCCATCGAGAGCTGGCTAAAGCTTGGCAAAAAAGTCGCGATTATCACCGGCAGAAGCTCTCCAATCGTCGAAAAAAGGGCGCAGGATCTAAAAATAACGCACGTCTATCAAGGCGTTAGCGATAAACTTCAAACCGCAAAACAGATACTGAAATTTGAAGGGCTGGAGTTTGAAAACGCTGCGGCTATAGGCGATGATTATAACGACTACAAGCTGCTAAAAAGCGTCGGATGGAGCTTTAAACCAAAAAACGCGATCAAAGAGCTTGAAGTAAAAACGAAGCTTAATCACAAAGGCGGTAACGGTGCGGTGCGCGAGATGATAGAGATGCTTATAGACAGCGAAGGCTTAAGGCAAGAGTGGGCTAAACGTTGGTTATAAGGATATTTTATATCGTCGTTAGCGTTTTTAGCGTAGCGATGGTTTATTTAGCGATTGAGGAGCCTTATTATAGCGAGCTCTTAAAAGGCGGCGAAGTTAGCGCGGATATGCAGATGAACGCGGTTACCGACTACGAGATAAACGCCACGACGGTAAATGCTAGATACGAAGCCGATACGTGGAATAGATACGCCGAATTTGACGAGTTTATAAAATTTAGGGCAGAAATCTTTAAGGATAACAAGGAGCATAACGTTAGCGCAGATAAGGCATTTTATAACGGAGGTCGCATTAAATTTAAAGGTAACGCTAAATATGCTAATAGCGAAAAATTGACGTTTTTCTCGGACGAGGTCGTTTATAGCACGGCGACGAAAGTAGCCGCGACCGAGATGCCTTTTACGATGACGCGCGACGAGGATAAGGTAGTCGGCAAGGCTTTGGTTTACGATTTTGAGCTAAAAAAGGCTTATATCAAAAAAGCGTTTGCCTTGATAGAACAAGATAGAAAGAAACGGGACGAAAAATGACGAAAATAGATTTGATTAAAAAGACGGTTTTAGTTTTGGCGCTTAGCGCTTTACCGCTTTTAGCAGAGCAGGTGGAGATCACAGCGGACGAGTTTTATGCTGACGAAGGCAAACAAATAAGCGAATTTAAAGGCAATGTAAATATTAAAAAAGGCAAGGATACGCTCACTGCAAATTTGGTAGTGATATATTTCGACAAAAAGCGAAATCCGCTAAAATACGTCGCTTCCGGCAACGCCAAATTTAGAGTATTTATCAAAAATAAAACATACGACGGTAGCGGTAGCGAGCTTGTTTACGAGCCTGCGCCAAATTTATATACGATAAATGGCAACGGCTTTTTGCACGAGATAGAGACTGATAAAAAAGTCTACGGCGAAAAGATCACGGTCAATCAAAATAGCGGCACGTATAACGTAAATAGCGGCAAAAAAGAGCCGGTCAAATTTATATTCCAAGTCGAGGACAAAAAGTGATCCGCGTTTTAAACGCAAAATTTCTTATCTCGGCGCCCGACATCTCGCTAGCTCCGCCTGCAAACTCTAGCGAAGTGGCGTTTCTAGGGCGCTCAAACGTGGGCAAAAGCAGCCTCATAAACACTCTCGTAAACCAAAAAAGCCTAGCCAAGAGCAGCTCGACACCGGGCAAAACGCGCCTCATAAATTTTTTCGAGGTCGAGTATGCGCGTGGCGTCAAAAACGAGCAAGGCGAGCCAAGCGAGGAGAGGGCAAATTTGACCTTCGTCGATCTGCCGGGCTTTGGATACGCAAAAGTTGCCAAAAGCATGCACGCGCAGTGGAAAAAAAACCTCGACGAATATCTAAAATTTAGAGCCAATATTAAACTTTTCGTGCATCTCATCGACTCGCGCCAGTTTGATATGCAAATCGATAGGGACGTAAACGACTATTTGCAAAGCTTCCTGCGCCCCGATCAAAAAATTTTAAATTTCCTCACAAAATCAGACAAGCTAAATCAAAGCCAAAAAAGCGCGGTTTTAAAAGTCTATCCGGGCGCACATTTCGTTTCGGCGCTTAAAAAAACGGGCGTAGAAAAGGCAAATGAGCTTATATATCTAAACGCACTGGGGCTGTAATGAAATCAAAAAGCCGCAGGCAAATTTTGGCATTTTTACCATCAAATTTTCTAGCCAAATTTACAAATTTAAGCAGCCAAAAAGCTAAGTTTATAAATTTAGCTATAAATTTATAACCATGCAAACGAGTGCGGCGATGCGAAGACTGGGCGCAGAGAAGCGATTTTTAAAACAGCTTGCTTGGGTGGCTTTTCTCATCGTTTATCAGAGCCTAACGACTATATTTACATATCTGCCGCCTCTTATGGGGATATTTTTTACCTACATGATTATGCTAACCTTGCAAAAACAAAAGACGCTCAAAGAGTTTGGCAAGGAGTGGTATTTTTGTCTGTTTTACCTCACTTTTGCCGAGCAGGCGCATGGATTTGCGCTATTTTCGGCGGTGATTGCGTTTATGCTTTTTTATCATTTTATGTCCGACTGGCTCATCGTTACGCTAAAATCAAGAGAGCTTTTGGCGGCAGGATTCGTCGCTAGCGGTTATGTTTGGACTTGTGCTACTAGCTCTTTTATCTCTTACGCGGCAAATTTGCCGATGCTAAAATTTGACTACGAATACCTGATCTACGTCGGTGTAGAGTCTGTTTTAGCGGTGATTTTGTTTAGGGGGCGCTTATGAGGATGCGTATAGTGTTTGGCATCATATTTAGCGTCTGGGTGCTTTTGCTGGTGCGCGTTTATTACCTTAGCGTCAAATCAAACGACTTTTACGAGGAGATCGCCGAGCAAAATGCGGTAAAAACGCAGTACCTAGCTCCGGTGCGCGGACTGATTCTAGATGCCAAGGGCCGTCCTATGGCGGTAAATCGCCTCGGCTTTTCCGTCGCTTTAAAGCCGCACCTGAGCGGCAAGAGGGCGGAGATTTTAGACGCCGAGCTTGCAAATTTACAAAATTTATTCGAGGACTTAAACGTCACGAAGCTAAAGCGCGAATACGTCAAGGCCGACTCCCCTTATAATCAAGATTTTATCCAGATTATCGATTTTATGGATTACGATAAGATGATACCGCGTATAGCCGAGCTCTCGCTGCGAGAAAATTTAGAGGTCAAGCCGGCATCCAAGCGCCACTATCCATACAACAACCTAGCTTCGCACATCATCGGCTACGTCGGTCGCGCAAACCAGCAAGACGTTGAGTCCGACCCCGTCGCAAAGCTAACCAATCACACGGGCAGAAGCGGCACGGAGCGCTTTTATAACTCCGTCTTGCAGGGTCAAGAGGGCGTGCGAAAGGTAAAAGTAAACGCGCTAAATCAGGAGGTCGAGGAGATATCCGTGAGCTACCCGCAAAGCTCGGACATCTCGCTTACGATCGACCTTGAGATGCAAAAATACATCGAGGAAATTTTCGGCGATAACGCGGGCGTCATCATCGTGATGGACGTGAGAGACGGCTCGATACTGGCTGCGGGCAGCTTTCCAGAGTATGATTTAAATCCGTTTGTTACGGGTCTTTCGCAGGCTAAATGGGACGAGCTTGTTAAAAGTATCGATCATCCATTCACAAACAAGCTCGTAAACGGCCTTTATCCGCCGGGTTCGGTTATAAAAATGGGCGTGGCGATGGCGTTTTTAGATACTGGCAAGATGAGTCGCTCCGATGGGTATTTTTGCTCGGGCTCGTTTGAGCTTGGAGGGCGAAATTTCCGTTGCTGGAACGTCTACGGACACGGTTTTATGGATATGAACTCGGCCATCCGCGAGAGCTGCGACGATTATTTTTATAAAGGCAGCTTAAAGGTCGGTATCGACGCTATAACCCCGGTTTTAGAGCGGCTGGGGTTTGGGCAAAAGAGCGGCGTGGATTTGCCTAACGAATTTGTCGGTATCGTGCCTGGACGCGAGTGGAAAATGCAAAAGTACGCCCAGCCATGGTATCAGGGCGAGACGCTGATCACTTCGATCGGGCAGGGCAACTTCCTCGTGACGCCGATGCAGGTGGTGCGCTATACGGGCATACTAGCGACGGGGAAAAATATCGTCCCGCATTTTTTACGTAGCGTAAACGGCGAGGAGGTTAAATTTGAGCCTACCGATGATATTCTCACGCCGTTTGAGAAAAAGCAGTTGCCGTATGTCCAAAAGGCGATGTATGAGGTCGTAAATCATAAAAAAGGTACCGCGCATAAATATTTTAAAGAGGCAAAACTCACGCTAGCGGCAAAAACGGGTACCGCGCAGGTCGTGGGCATCTCGCAGGCCGAAAAAAAGCGTATGAAAGAAGAGGACATGGAGTATTTGCGCCGCTCGCACGCGTGGGTCACGACTTACGGGCCGTACGAGGAGCCTCGTTATGCCGTTACCGTTATCATCGAGCACGGCGGACACGGCGGTCTGGCTGCGGGACCTCTCACGGCTAAAATCTTTAATAAGTTACTAGAAATGGGCTATATCGATAAAAAATACGAAATCACTTCGCTAGCAGATACCGAAGCTGCGCAAAAGAAGAAAAATTAAAATTCCGCGTTTAAATTCGGGGTTAAATGACGTCAAATTTGATCAAATTTCTAAAATTCTAGCGGATTAGTCGAGAAGTAAAATTTGAGTTAAATTTATGAAATCGGTAAGCCGAATTTATCCCTCAAACATCTCCGAAAGCTCGCTTGTAGCGATATTTACGATTTTATTATTTGCGTCTAGTTCGATCAAATTTTGGGTTTTAAATTTAGCTAAAATCCTTGAAAACGTCTCAGGGGTGATGTTTAGGATGGAAGCAATTTTGATGTGTTTTAGCTCGTTAAAAAGGTCGGCGTGGTTAACGAGAAATCTCGCGACCTTTGCCTCGGAGTTTAGCACGAGCTCTTGATGTATCAGCTCGCTTGCGATTTTTAGCTTTTGCGAGAGCGATTTTATGATTTGTAGTGATACGCGCGGGTTGGATAAAAACTCGGCGTAAAATTTATCGTAGTCGATTTTTAGCACCTCGCCGCCCGTTAAAAATATCGCAGTCGCCGGAAATTTGATATTTTCAAAGTTGGCAAGCTCTGCTACGAAGCTAATCCCGTTAAATTGATGCATAAAAATCTCTTTGCCTTTGGGGCCGATTTTATAGAGCTTGAGCGAGCCTTTTATGAGGAGGTGGAGCCACTTTGACTCCTCGCCCTCCATAAATAAAAACTCGCCCTTTTTATACTTTTTTAGGATGCTGATATCTTCTAGCCTTTTTAACTCGGCCTCGTTTAGCCCCTGAAAAAACGGGATTTGCTCCAGCATTTGCGCTCTTATTTATTTTTTAAAAGATCTCTGATTTCGGTTAGAAGCGCTATATCCTCAGGCACCGGCGCAGGCTCCTCGGCTTTTGGCTCCTCCGCTTTTGGTTTTTTGAGCGAATTTATAGCCTTAACGACGCAGAAAATACAAAACGCGATAATCGTAAAATCGACCATCGTTTGTATAAACGAGCCGTAGTTTACGGTTACGGCAGCCGTATCGCCGACCGCGTCTTTTAGCGTAAATTTTAAATCCGTAAAATTTACGCCGCCCGTTAGTACGCCCACGATAGGCATGATCACGTCGCCTACTAGTGAGCTAACGATCTTACCGAAAGCCCCTCCGATCACGACTCCCACGGCCATGTCGATGACGTTGCCGCGCATTGCGAATTCTTTAAATTCCTTGATGAAACTCATCTTTTTCCTTTAAATTTTAAAATTAGATATCAATTATATTTATTTTAGCTTCACAAAAGATAAAAAAGCGAGGTTAAATGCCAAAAATGCTATAATCGCCCCAAAAATCAATAAGGAAACAAAAATGTATCGTTTTGCGCCGTCGCCTACAGGCGATATGCATCTGGGAAATTTAAGGGTTGCGATCCTAAACTACGTCTGTTCGCTCCAGGATAAAAGCGGCTTTATCATCCGTATCGAGGATACCGACAAGGAGCGCAATATCCCCGGAAAAGACAAGGAAATTTTAGAAATTTTAGAGCTTTTCGGTATAAAATGGGACACGCTTTATTATCAAAGTAAAAATTTGAAATTTCACCGCGAATTTGCGGCAAAGCTTTTGATAGATAAAAAGGCATTTTCGTGCTTTTGCACCGAAAGCGAGCTAGAAGCTAAAAAAGAAGCCGCCAAGGCTAGAGGCGAAGCCTACCGCTACGACGGGACGTGCGAGCATCTAAGCGATAACGAAGTGCTAAATAACCAAAAACCTTTCGTCGTGCGCATGAAAAAGCCGTTAGACACGATGAAATTTAAGGACGCGATAAAGGGCGAGATAAGCTTCGAGCCCGAAAACGTCGATAGCTTCGTGATTATGCGGGCTGATTTTACGCCGACATATAACTTCGCCTGCGCGGTCGATGATATGCTGGAGGGCGTCACATTCGTCATCCGCGGCGAGGATCACGTCAGCAACACGCCAAAGCAAGACCTTATCCGCGAAGGACTAGGCTATACGCAAAAGATAAACTACGCCCACCTGCCTATCATCCTAAACGTCGAGGGCAAAAAAATGAGCAAACGCGAGAACGAAAGTAGCGTAAAATGGCTGCTCTCGCAAGGCTTTATGCCGGAAGCCATCGCAAACTACATCGTCTCGCTAGGCTACAAGGCGCCTGTTGAAATCTTTACGATAGAAGAAGCCGCGCAGTGGTTTGATATCTCGAAGGTTTCGGCGTCTCCGGCTAAATTTGACGTCAAGCAGCTTGAGCACATCAACCGCGAACACATCAAAAGAGCAAGCGATGCAAGACTAGCCGCGCTAATGGGCATAAAGCCCGAATTTGCCCCGCTTGCTAGATTTTACACACAAGAAAGCAGCCTTCTAACCGAGATCAAAGCCAAGGTCGATGCGATTTTTGCGACCAAATTTATCCCGGATGAGTTTAAGGCGGGCTGCGAGGCTATAAAAGCCGCCGCCGCTTCGTTAAATTTGAGCGAATTTAGCGAATTTAACGAGCTAAAAAAAGCCCTCATGGACGCCACGGGGCTAAAGGGTAAAGGCTTTTTTATGCCGCTTAGGATTTTGCTCACGGGAGCAGAACACGGCCCCGAGCTTAGCGAGCTATATCCGCTCATCAAACCGTATCTAAAGGAAATTTTACGATGATATTTTCGGTATTTTTAGAAGCAGTCGGCAGTATCCTGCATATCGTTATCAGCGCCTACACGTGGATCATCATAGGCGCTGCGATCGTAAGCTGGGTGCGCCCCGATCCCTATAATCCCATCGTGCAGCTGCTCTACCGCCTCACCGAGCCCGTCTATGCCGCCATCCGCCGCGTGATACCGACGGTTTTTGGCGGTATAGATATAGCGCCTATTATCGTGCTTTTGTCGCTTCAGTTTATAGATAGATTTTTCGTAAGGCTTATGTTTGCGTACGCTGCTTAAATTTATTCTGCCTGCGATTTTTGCGGCGGCGGCGTTTGGTGGAGTTAAGAGCTTTGAGGAGATAAAAGACGAGCCTAAGGGGCTTGCTAAGGATTACTACTTTTACCGTCTTTTAACCGAAGGCGACTACACTAAGGAGCAGGCGCAAATTTTAAATAAAGACGTCTTTCGCCGAGCGGGCGTGCTAGCAAAGAAACTAGCCGAAATTTTACCGCCCAAAAAGACCAAAGGAAACTGCGATAGCGTAAGCGCGAAAAATATCCTAGATGCCAACGTAACCTGCCAAAAACAGCGCCTCAGAGTGCCTTTTATGATGAAGCTAAAAAAGGAGACGAGGCAAAAGCTAGCGGATAAATTTAAAGACTCCGATCCGCTTCTTTATCGGCGCTTGATCTCGCTAAACGAGAAGCACCCCGAGGATGAATTTGCCAAATTTAACGATACGGACGCGTTTTTGGTTTATTTTAACCAGTCCTCGCACAAGGATAAATTTGATAAGGTATTTGACGCAAATTTTATAAATTTGCTCGCGGCTAAAAAAGAGTTTCACGCTCTGGCAAACGATTTAATAATCGATAAAAAATACGCTAAATTTAGGCAAAATTTTCTCGCAATAAAAGACTCCGAGCTTGCCGGCAAGGACGCCTTTATGCTCGGCATCAATGCGGTTTTGTTAAATTCTCTAAAAGACGCGACGAGATTTTTTGCTAGAGCGCAGGCCGCCTTTGAGAGGCAAGACCGCAAGGATAACGCAGTATTTTGGCTATATCTGCTAAGTCATGACAGAAGCTATCTTGAGAAGCTAAATCAAAGCCGCGACGTAAATATCTACACGCTCTACGCAAACGAGCTAACGGGAGCAAGTCCCGCCGTAAACATCGTCACGCCGACGCCTACGAAAGAAAAGGTAGCGGACTACGATATAAAAGATCCGTTTTTATGGCAAAAAACCTTTAAAATGATAAAAGAGATGAGCGCGCAGGACGCCGCAAAGCACTCCGAAACTTTTAACACCAAAGAGACGCTAGGTCAGTATGCCTATCTGATGGAAAAAGCAAGCGGCTACAAGGATAGTTACTTCGTCATGCCGTTTGTAGAAGAGCTAGAGGACGTAAACGCGACTAGAAAAGCGCTTCTTTACGCGATCGGCAGGCAAGAGAGCCGCTTTATCCCGGCCGTCATCTCGACTTCCTATGCGCTTGGTATGATGCAGTTTATGCCGTTTTTGGCTAACCATATCGGCAAAAAAGAGCTGCAAATCCCAAATTTCGATCAGGACGATATGTTCGACCCGCGTCTTGCGTTAAAATTTGCGGATCATCATCTAAATTATTTGGAGAAATACCTCTACCATCCGCTTTTTGTCGCTTACGCGTATAACGGCGGTATCGGCTTTACTAAGAAGATGCTTCAGCGAGGCGACCTTTTTAACGAGGGCGAGTATGAACCGTTTTTATCCATGGAGCTAGTACCCTTTGCCGAGAGTCGCGACTACGGCAAAAAGGTACTCGCAAACTATGTTATTTACCTAAGGCTTCTCCGTTCCAGTACATCGATTTCGACACTTTTTGAAAGCTTAAAGACGCCTTCTTTGACGGATAAATTTCGAAAGTAAGGTTGATTTTATCGCTTTTGATCTCTGGGGTGCTGACCTCGAAATACTGGGCCCACGGAACCTCAAAGCTAACTTTTTGCAAAAGCGGATCGTTTGCGGCTAGGCGTCTAACTAGGATGCCTTGCTGCAAACCGTTTGCCGCAAAGCTCTCCTCTAAAATTTTAACTTCTTTGGGATGCACGGCTACGATGAATTTCTCTCTTTTTTGTTCGTCAATCAGCTCGCTATAGATCGGATTTAGATAGGTCGCGACGATTAGGATGTTAGTCTTTTCATCTATGATCTCAGACTTGCTCGTGTAGGCCAAAAGCTCGTTTTTTAGCGGTTCGTGGATATATTTTTTGTCCGCGCAACCGACTAACGCCAAAATAAAACTTAAGAAAAATACGCTCTTTTTCATTTTAAAACCTCTTTAAATTTGGTGCTATTTTAGATAAATTTTGCTTTTAAAAAGCCTAAATTTGCTATAATCGGCGTAAATTTTGAAAATTCGGAGAAAAATGAAGAAAGCGGCAATGGCTTTTTCGGGGCCTTCAAATAGCGGTAAAACCACGCTTATTTTAAAGGTCGCCAAAAAATTTATAGACGACGGCCTAAAAGTCGTGATCATCAAGCACGACCCGGGCGATAAGGCGAGATTTGACGTCGAGGGCAAGGATAGCTATAAATTTAGCCAAATAGGCGCCGAGGTAGCGGTCATGAGTCCGACGCGCACGACCTTTTTCTCGCAAGAGAGCAAGAGCGTGGAGGACGTCGTAGCGATGGCGGGAGAGTTTGATTTGCTACTAGTCGAGGGGCTAAAAACTCTGCCGCTGCCGCGTATCAGCGTGTTTAAGGATGAGATAAACGAGGATTATCTTAGCTTTTCAAACGCGATCGCAAGCTATAAAAAAGACTACGAGATCGATAAACCAAACTTCGATCTAGACGACACGCAGGCTATCTGCGAGTGGATACTAAAAAACGCAAAGGTTTTAAAATGAACGAAATTTTTGAAACGATTAAAAAAATCGCGGTAAAAATCGGCGAAGAGATAAAATACGCCGATCTAGGCTATACAGATCACGCCAACGCCACGGGCGATACGCAGCTAAAACTAGATGTGAGAAGCGACGAGATCATCACGGCCGAGTTTTCAAATTTAGCTTGCGTAAAAGCGCTCGTTAGCGAAGAAAAAGAGGATATGCTGGCGCTAAACGATGGCGCGAAATTTATCGTCGCCTACGATCCGTTAGACGGCTCTAGCCTAGTGGACGTAAATTTTTCTATTGGCTCGATTTTCGGCATTTACGAAAACGAACTAACTCCGCAAAATCTAAAAGCAGCCGCCTACGTCGTTTACGGCCCGCGCCTTGAGCTCGTTCTTTGCACGGATAGAACCGCGCCGGCGTTTTTTCGCTTGGATAAAGACGGCGAGTTTAGGTTTATCAGATACCTCGCTCTAGCTCAAAAAGGCAAGCTAAACGCCACCGGCGCTACGCAAAAAGGCTGGAGCGAAACTCACGCTAAATTTATCCGCGAGCTGTTTTTGCAGGGATATCGCCTCAGATACTCGGGCGCCATGGTGAGCGACCTGCATCAAATTTTACTAAAAGGCGGCGGGCTTTTTAGCTATCCTGCCACGACCGACGCGCCAAATGGCAAGCTAAGAGCGCTATTTGAGGTGCTGCCGTTTGCCTTCATCTACGAGCGCGCAGGCGGCGCTACTAGCGACGGATACTCGGCAACGCTTTTTGATATGAAAGTGGAAAAAATCCATCAAACCACGCCTTGCTTTTTCGGCTCCAAAGACGAGATAAATTTACTGCATAAATTTTACGGAAGCGTGAAATGAGCGAGCATGTCGTAGAGCATGATGTAGCTCAGAAAGATGAATTTGAGCTGGAGCTTGATCGCCAAAGAAAAATTTTACAAGCTTGCCAGCGCGAAAAAGGTCTAAACTCGTGCTTTGCCTGCGAGACGATGTTTGAGTGCAAAACCCGCAAAAACTACGTAGATGCCGTATATAGCTCGATGTCCAAAGGCGACGGCGGCGGATTTGATTTTTAAATTTAAAAAGGAAAGATATGAACACGACTTATATTACGACTCCGATTTATTACGTAAACGACGTGCCGCACATCGGACACGCATACACGACCGTGATAGCAGATACTGTAGCGAGATTTGCGAGGCTAAAGGGCGATGATACGTACTTTATGACCGGTACCGACGAGCACGGGCAAAAGATCGAGCAAGCCGCCGCAAAAAAGGGCTACACGCCGCAAGCCTACGCCGATGAGATAAGCGCGAAATTTAGGGAGTTGTGGGATAAATTTGAGATCAGCTACGATCATTT
>NZ_CAUQHQ010000069.1:0-12424 GCF_963517995.1 uncultured Campylobacter sp. | reverse complement strand
CGATAAAGAAAGCCCTGAATCAGCTGCGAGAGAGATTTTGTGATTTTTAGATTTAAATTTTAATTGCGTTATCTTGAGGCGAGTTTGGCGGTTGGCGCCCGAATTTGCGACCAAGGCTAGGCACGTAGCCTGCCACGGGTAGCAAATTTAAGCCTCCGTCAAAATCGTCCAATAGAGCGTAAGTAAAAGGCGGGTGGCAACCGCTTTTTCTCAAGCTAAAGTAAAATTTATAAAAAACCCTGCTAAATAAATTTCGCCCGAATTTTAGACACTGTTTGGCTTTGTTTTTAAAAATGCAATTACAATGCGTTCTTCGCGGCGATAGAAGTAAATTCGTATTAGTGTTTAAAAACGTGAAATTGTTTAAAAATTTGGCTGTTTTTTTGTTAAGATTAAAGAGTCTTAAACATGGGGCAAAGCATTAAGCTTATCCTTTGGGTCGAATTTGAGCCGTATTATAAAGATTTTTGCGAAATAAATCAAGCCGCTTTCGTTAAATTTAGCGTAAAACGGCTTTATAAATTTAACCGCGTCAAAGCGGTTATGCGAGGCTTATCTATATCGTCTCTAAAAACCCCGCCCCGCAGTTCATACATCCGCCGCCTACGCCGGCGTCTAGCACCGTATTTATGAGCTCTGGCAGGGCCTTGATATCCCAAACCGCAGGCCACGCTTTTGCCGGCGTTTGGTTGTTGCCGTAGTAAAAATAAAGCGGTTTTTCTAAATCTTGGCGGAGCAAATTTAGCTCGAATTCGCCGCCGTATTCGCGTCCGCTTAGCGTTTCAAATCTTTGCAAGGCGTTTGTTTTCATCATCTCAAGATGCCTTGAATCTTGCGGTTCTAAAAAGACTTTATGCCCCAAAAGCCCTTGTACCGAGCATATCACGCAGCCTTGCAGCCTTGCTTTGCTTTGCGTAGTTCTGTGCTCGCTAACCGCAACGGTAGTATCTAGTATGTGGATTTTTCCCAAATTTAGCCCGTCTTTTAGCACGGCAAGCGCGATTATCTTTTCAAATTCTGGTTCGTAAGATGTAAATCTAACGCGTAAATCGGCCCCGTTTAGCAAAAAATCGAAATTCGTTCGCTTAAAAATTTTACCGCTGGGTTCATGCCTGTATCCCTCGTGCTCGGCATCCGGCAAATGCCTGTAAATAAAACCTTGAATCAACCTGGCAAGTGATTTGCCGATCTTTAAATTCGGGCTTGCTAGCCGCGAGTTTATCGTTATCATTTTAGTTCCTTGAAGGATTTAATCCAAATTATAAAAAATATCGCATTAAAAATTAATTTCAAAAATACAAATACGATTAAATTTTGTAAATTTACGCCCGAAATTTGCTAAAATATCCGCAAAAATCACGCAAGGAGAGCAAATGAAATACGATTTTGACGCGCCTGTAGAGCGAGGCGGGACGTATTCGTCAAAGTGGAAAACAAGCGAGGGCGAGCTGCCGATGTGGGTGGCGGATATGGATTTTAAGGTCGCGCCCGAAATTTTAGAAGCGCTGCAAAAGCGTCTAGACAACGGAGTTTTTGGTTACTCCTACGTGCCGCAGGAGTGGAGCGAAGCCATCTGCTCGTGGTGGAGCAGGCGCCACGACGTCAAATTTGACCCGAGCTGGCTAATTTTTTGCACGGGCGTGATCCCGATCATCAGCTCCGCCGTGCGCAAATTTACGAGCGTGGGCGATAAAATCGTGATCCAAAGCCCAGTCTATCACGTCTTTTACCGCAGTATCGAAAACAACGGCAGGATCGCGCTCGCAAACGAGCTAGCATACGATGGACGCGGCTACGATATAGACTTTACAGACCTCGAAGAAAAGCTCGCCGACCCGCTAACGACGATGTTTATCCTTTGCAACCCGCACAATCCCGTCGGCAAAATTTGGAGCGAGGAAAAGCTAGCCAAAATCGGCGAGCTATGCGCTAAACACGGCGTTTTGGTGATTTCTGACGAGATTCACTGCGACATAACGAGCCCCGGCAAAAACTACGTGCCCTTTATCCGCGCGAGCGAGATTTGCAAAAACATCTCAATCACCTGCGTTTCGCCGACCAAAGCCTTTAACATCGCCGGCTTGCAAAGCTCCGCCGCCGTAGTGCCAAATCCCAAACTGCGCGCCAAAATGTCAAAAGCTATCAACGACGACGAGGTCGGCGAGGGCAACGCGTTTTCTTGTATCGCGGCGATCGCGGCGTTTGAGCGGGGCGAAGCGTGGCTCGAGCAGATGCGCGAATACGTAGAGCAAAACCGCAAAATCGTGAGCGAGTTTTTGCAAAAAGAACTGCCGCAGATCAGGCTCGTGGAGCAGGACGCCACGTATCTGCTATGGCTTGACTGCCGCGAAATTTGCGACGACGCGAGCGATTTTCATAAATTTTTACGCCAAAAAGCGGGTCTTTGGCTAAACGACGGCAACGCGTATAGAGGCGCGGAAAAATGTTTCTTGCGCCTTAATATCGCCACGCAAAGATCGCGCGTGATAGAGGGGCTAAAACGCCTAAAATCAGGCGCCCTGGCCTATGCAAAAAGCAAGGAATAATATATTTACGAAAAATTGGGATAAAATTTAGACCTTTTTGGTATGATTTGCGCGTCCGACAAGAAAACCTCCTTTTTGTAACGGCGCCTCGGCTCCCCCTGCCGGGGCGTTTTTGTCTTATTCATTAAGCTTTTTTAGTTATAATCTTTCTCATAAATTTACTCCGCCTAGCTCAAATTTAAGCAAATTTAGCGTTTCAGGCGAAAGGACGAAAATGCTAACTCACATAGACGAAAACAACCGCCCTAAAATGGTCGACGTAAGCGACAAGGGCATAACTACGCGCATAGCCGTAGCAAGCGGCATTATAAAAATGTCGCGCGAAGCCTTTGACGCGATCAAAAACAACACGGGCAAAAAAGGCCCCGTCCTGCAAACCGCCGTCGTAGGCGCGATAATGGGCGCAAAAAAGACGAGCGAACTCATCCCGATGTGTCATCCGCTGCTAATCAGCGGCATAAACTGCGACATCGAGGAGCTAACCGAAATCTGCGCCTACAAGCTAACCGTTAGCGTCAAGATAGACGGCAAAACCGGCGTCGAGATGGAGGCGCTAACGGGCGTTAGCGTCGGTCTCCTAACGATCTACGATATGATAAAAGCGATAGATAAAACCATGCAGATAACGTGTATCGCGCTAGAAAGCAAGAGCGGAGGCAAAAGTGGCGACTACGTGCGATCTAAATAAAGAACCCGAAATCTCGTACCCAAATTTCTGGGAATACAAAATCATCATCGAAGAAAGCGGCGATGCCCAAGCTATCGCGCAAAGCGTCGTAGGCGAAAGGCAGCACAAGATAACGCCGTCAAAATCGAGCAAAGAAGGCAAATACAAAAGCTACAATCTAAGCGTTTTGGTTAATTCTAACGAGGAGCGATTAGAGATATTTTCCGCGCTAAGACGCGTTTGCAAATACGTACTATAAGGACTTCCATGCAAAATTTAGTCTTCATCCAAACCAAAAAATAAAAAAAACACGACCCGCAAATTTCCGTTTTGATCAGAGAATTTGCGCTAAGCGAGTTTAGAAAAAGCATCAAAAGCGCAAAAAACGGCGACGCAAACGCGGCTCTGGCTAAGGAATTTGAGCAAATTTGCGAGGCTCTAAAGAGCGAGGATCTGCTAAACCGCCAAAACGTCGCCAACCTCATCCAAAGCGCTGGCGACGCGCTCAGCGAAGCAAAAGAGCAGTATATCCACCGCCTAATCTACGAAAAAGAGCAGATCGAGCGGCAAATTTACGCGCAAAAAGACGAGATCAAAAACGACGTTCGCGCGCTGCTTGAAAATATGGAAAATTTCATCAAAAATAGCGACCTGGCGGATAAGGACGAAATTTTAACCGCGATAGACGAAAAGATGCTCTGTGAGCTACAAATGCTGGGCATCCTTAAAGAAACCACCGAAGCGGCGTTTCTAACCGCGATCGAAAAGGGCGACGACGTAAAAGACACGGTGGAACAAATCGCCAAAAACGTCGTGCTTAGCGCGATAAACGAGGGCGAAGCGAGCAAAGAGCGCATCCTAGAGATCGCAAGGACGGTCTGCGAGGCGGCAAGCGAGATAGCGGGCATCGATCAGGCCTTTGCCAAAGAGCTAATAAGCGGCGCGATCGGCGGCGTAAAAGAGGCGCTTGGCAAAAGGACGGAGAAGTTTATCGAGGAGATCAAATTTGCCCCGGACGGCCAGACGCTGCTAGGCGAAGCTAAAGAATTTATAAGGCTCGAGGAGAGGTTCGTAGCGATGATGCGCGATATGGCGCGCTCGGATGAGCCCTCTGCTACCGTGATAAACGAAATCCTAGACGAGTCGGTAGATAGCTACTTGGCTAAATTTAAGCGGCTGCAAAACGACGTTTCCCGCCAGATCGAGCTTCAGCTAGAGGAGCTAAAATTTAACGAAAATATCGATAAATTCGCGAGCCTTGCGGGAGCAAAATTTGAGGAGCTAAAGCGCGAAGTAACTCAAGCCGGCGATAAATTTAAAGAAAATTTTAACGCCAAAGAACGCCTCGAAGCACTCAAAAAAGATATCGGCGACTTTGAAAAACGAACGCAGGAAAAACTAAGCGCGATAAATGCGAGCGAGATCGGCGAAAATCTCAAATCAAAATCAAAAGAACTAGGCGAGAAGCTCTACAAAGCCGCCGAAAATCTCATAAAAAACGCCAAAGAAAAGATCGGCAAAAAAGAGGACGAGAAAAAAGACGAGTGAGCCCGGCTTTGGCGATTTTGGCTAAATTTGGTAGCTTTTAAGGCGTTAAATTTATACTTTTAGCTCAAATTTAACGCCTTTTGCGACAAAAATAAGCGACGAAATAAAAACCATGAAAATAATCCAAAATAAAAAATTTTTCAAGCGAAATTTAGCGCAGTTAATAAACGAGTTAGCAAGCCAAAGCGAAAATTCGGCGGCAAATCTAGCAGAAGGTCGTTTGATTGATTTTGCAGACGACAAAAGCGCGCAAAACAAAAGTAGCGGCTGGCTAGTCTTTAAAAACGTAGAGTTTATGAACTGCGACATAGGGCTTGATAACGATCTTGCAAATCCGTAGACGATAAGCGGGGTAAATTTTATCGGGTGTACTTTTAGGTCTTGTTTTTTCGGTCCTTGCGTTTGGAAGGATGTTTTGCTTGAAAATACTTGCTTTAACGACTACGGCATACTGGACTCCGTGCTCTTTTGCCGCGTCAAAATCAAGGGCAAAATCACCTCGTTTCGCATAAACAAATGCGGCTTTATGACGCATAAAAATCCAGAACTCCAGCGCAAAATAGACGCTTTTAGACAAGATTTTTACAGCCGTGCCGACTGGACGCTTGATATTAGCGAGGCAAGGCTTTCTAGCTTTGATTATGACGGCATCCCCGCGCAGCTTTTCGTGCTTGATGCTTCAACGCAGTTTGTCGTAAGACGAGATAAATTTCACTCTCTAAATCAGCTTAGCGAGGAGTTTGAGAGTAAATTTAGCTACGTGACGGCGTATTTAAAAGATTTTTTAGACGACGGCCGAGAGGACATCGTGCTAACCGTACCGACATCGCGTCCTAAAAAATTTAGAGAGCCCGTAGCAGACGGCCTAAACGAGCTTCGGGCTTTGGGGCTAGCGGATTAAAATTTACTAAATTTACCGCCGGGTTTTAACATCAAATTTAATCGCTTACGCCGTGAAATAAGCTAAATTTTAGCACGAATTTTAAACCGAGCTTGGCTAAAAACTAACCCTTCAGCCGCAAATTATTCGCATGCGTTAGCGCGATAGCGATGGCGTCAGTGATATCAAGCGGTTTGATCTCCTTTGTTATACCGAGAATTTTCTTAACCATAAAGGCCACCTGCTCTTTATCAGCCTTGGCTTTGCCTGTGACCGTTTTTTTAACCTGAAGCGGCGTGTACTCGGCAAAATCGCCGTGCAGCTGCAAAATTTTAAGACTAAGCGCGCCTCGAAACTGCGCGAGCTTTAAAACCGTTTTTGGATTATAAGCAAAAAATATGTCCTCGATCGCCACTTCGTCAAATTTGTGATTTTTAAAAATCAGGTCAAGTCCCTCGCAAAGTTCGGTGATTTGATACTGCAAAGAATTCGGTTTTATTTTGATTAGTCCCGCCTCGATCAAAAAGGTTTTCACGGGCGTCTTTTCGACGATCGCATAGCCGCAATTTCGCGATCCCGGATCGATTCCTAAAATTTTCATCTCATCCTTTTCAACGGTTTTTCACGCTTTTTTCACGGTGTGAAAAACGAATTTCAACGCCATTTTAACAAATTTAAGATAAAATCTAGCGAATTAATCTTAAAGGCAAAAATTTGGTCGCAAACGAGGTTTTGGAGCTACTTTCCAAAGAAATTTTACCGTCGGAATTTGAATGCTACATCAAGCAGCTTAAATTTAACGAAAAAAGCTCAAACTCAACGAACGTCGTATTTAACGCGCCAAACGAAATAATCGCTAAATTTATCCAGACCAAATACGCCTCCAAAATCGCTCATCTTTTTGAAGTAAAAACCGGACAAAAACCCGTGATCAACGTCCTAGCCGCGACCAAAACGCAAAGCAAACCGGCTAAAAAAGTGGACGTAAAAGAGATAAAAGCGCAAAGCAGCCTGCTAAATCCAAGCTACACTTTTGAAAATTTCGTCGTCGGCGACTCGAATCAATTTGCTTTTTTAAGCGCAAAAGCCGTCTCCGAGCAACCGGGTAAGATTTACAATCCTCTTTTCATCTACGGCCCGACGGGACTGGGTAAAACTCACCTTTTACAATCGGTCGGAAATTTTTGCCTAAACGGCGGCAAAATGGTTATTTGCGTCACGAGCGAGCAGTTTATCACGGACTTTACTTATAACCTCAACAACCACTCGATGGAGCGATTTCGCGAAAAGTACAGAAACTGTGACGTTTTACTCATCGACGACGTGCAGTTTTTAGGTAAAACGGATAAAATTCAAGAAGAATTTTTCCATACGTTTAACGAAATTCACGCTAAAAACGGACAAATCGTGATGACCTCGGACCGCCAACCAAAACTGCTAAAGGGCTTTGAAGATAGGCTAAGAACGCGTTTTGAGTGGGGCATCATCGCCGATATCACGCCGCCAGAGCTTGATACTAAAATCGCAATTATCAATAAAAAATGCGAATTTGATAAAATTTATCTTGGTACCGACGTCATAAACTACATCGCTACGAACATGGGCGACAACATCCGAGAAATCGAAAGCGCGATAATAAATTTAAACGCTTATGCAAGACTGATGAGACAGGAAATCACGCTAGAATTTGCCAAAAATATCCTGCGAGATCAGATAAAAGAAAAACGCGAAAATATAAACCTAGAAAATATCGTTGAAATCGTGAGCAAAGAGATAAACGTCAAACCAAGCGAGATGAAAAGCAAATCACGCTCGAAAAATATCGTCGAGGCTAGACGCATAGTGATATATCTAGCTAAAAATTTGACGCCAAACTCAATGCCGCAGATCGCGCAGTTTTTTAATATGAAAGATCACTCGGCCGTAAGTCACAGCATAAAAAAGATAAACGAACTAATCGAAACGAATGAGTATTTTAAAGTTCGCGTCGAAGAACTAAAAAATAAAATTTTAACCAAAGAGTAAAAACGTGAATAAAAGTGAAAAAAATCAAGATTTTATTAACGCCGTAAAATACCTATCTACGGGACTAAAAAAGGATATTAACATTTTCACGTCCTCTACTAATGCTACTAAAAGAAATTTAAAAACAAAAGGAAAAAAATGAAAGTCGCAATTAACAAAAACGCTCTAGAAAGCGTAATAAACAATGCTAATCCTTATTTAGAAAAAAGAGATTTAAGCGCTATAACTTCGCATATATTTATCGCAGCTAAAGACGGTATTTTAAATGTCAAAGCAACCGATCACGAAATCGGTCTAGCTTATAAACTCTCGAACGTAAAAATTATGGACGAAGGAAACGCCACCGCAAACGGTAAAAAACTGCTTGATATCATAAGAAGCCTAAAAGATGAAGAAGTTACGCTAGAAACGCTAAATAACTATCTCTATATAAAACAAAAAAACTCAAAATATAAACTTCCTATGTATAAATTTGAAGATTTTCCGAATTTTCCTACCGTAGAAAATAAAAATAAATTTGAAGTCGACGCCGTCATGCTAGGTCGAAGTCTAAAAAAGATATTCCCTAGTATCGACAATAATAACCCGAAATTTGAGCTAAACGGCGCATTTATCGACATAAAGCAAAACTACATAAACATAGTAGGAACCGATACTAAAAGGCTAAGCGTCTTTAGACTAGAAACCCCTACGCAGAGCGAATTTTCGCTAATAATCCCGAAAAAAGCAATCGGCGAAATTCAAAAACTGTTTTTTGATAAAATAGAAATTTACTACGACGATACAACTTTGATAGCTCAAAGCTCGAATTTCGAGTTTTTTACGAAGCTGATTAACGGCAAATTCCCGGATTATAATAGAGTAATCCCGCAAGAGATAAAAAAACGTCTAAGATTAAGCAGAGATAAAATGATAGAAGGCATAAAAACCGTCTCTATAATGTCTGAAAGTACTAAAATAATATTTGCCCCGCAAACGGTAAGTTTTGAAAGCATAGTCGAGGATAATTCGGAAGCTAAAACTTCGATTGATTTTGCAACGGGGCTTGAAAGCGAAATTTACGTCGGCGTAAAAAATAGATATTTGCTTGATTTCTTGCAAAATATCGAAGAAGAATATTTTGAATTTGGATTTAACGACTCGAATTTAGCCTTCACGGTTAGCTCAAACGAGCTAAAAACGGTAATCATGCCGATAAATTTATAAAATAAAAGGTAAATAATGCAGCAAAATTACGGCGCGGAAAATATTAAAGTTTTAAAAGGGCTAGAAGCGGTTAGAAAACGCCCCGGCATGTACATCGGCGACACTAATGTAAGCGGCCTACATCACATGATCTACGAGGTCGTCGATAACTCCATAGACGAAGCGATGGCAGGTTACTGCGATACGATAGACGTAGAACTAACGCGCGAAGGCTCTGCTATCATCACCGATAACGGACGCGGTATACCTGTAGATATGCATCCAACTGAGAAAATTTCAGCCGCTACAGTCGTTTTAACCGTACTTCACGCCGGCGGTAAATTTGATAAAGATACTTATAAGGTTTCAGGCGGTCTGCACGGTGTGGGCATTAGCGTCGTAAATGCCCTTTCAAAAAAACTGGTCGTAAATATCAAACGCGACGGCAAACTACATAGACAAGAATTTTCAAAAGGTATCCCGCAAAACGACCTAGAAGTTATAAAAACTACGAATAGAACGGGAACTCAGGTTGAGTTTTGGCCAGATGACAGCATTTTTGAGGTTACGGAATTTAACGATGAAATTTTAACTAAACGTTTTCGCGAATTAGCCTATCTAAATCCGAAAATCACGATAAATTTTAAAGATCAAAGAAACGGTAGAAGCGAGAGCTTTCACTACGAGGGCGGACTTGAGAGCTTTGTAACGGATATGAATAAAAACGAAGCCGTAAGTAAAGCCGTATCCTTTAGCGGCGGCGAAGAGGACGTTTTAGTCGATTTTGCGCTGATGTACAACGATACTTATAGTGAAAATTTACTAAGCTTCGTAAATAATATCAAAACCCCTGACGGCGGTACGCACGAGGCGGGATTTCGCGCGGGTCTAACTCGCGTGATAACAAACTATATCGCAGCAAACGCCGCAGCACGCGAAAAAGATACTAAAATCACGGGCGAAGATATCCGCGAAGGTCTAATCGCGGTGGTTAGCGTAAAAGTTCCCGAGCCGCAGTTTGAAGGCCAAACAAAGGGAAAACTAGGCTCAAGCTACGTAAAGCCGATCGTTCAAAAGATGGTTTTTGAGGTGCTTAGCAAGTATTTTGAAGAAAATCCGATCGAAGCTCGCGCGATAATGGAAAAAGCGCTGATGGCGGCGCGCGGACGCGAGGCTGCCAAAAAAGCTCGCGATCTAACGCGTAAAAAAGAGGGTCTAAGTATAGGAACTCTGCCCGGTAAACTAGCCGACTGCCAGAGCAAAGATCCTACTATCAGCGAACTTTATCTGGTGGAGGGCGATTCTGCGGGCGGTTCGGCCAAACAAGGACGCGATAGAGTGTTTCAGGCGATTTTGCCGCTAAAAGGTAAAATTTTAAACGTCGAAAAATCGCGTTTAGATAAAATTTTAAAATCAGACGAAATAAAAAATATGATAACTGCGCTAGGTTGCGGCATCGGCGACGAATTTGACGCTGAAAGGCTTCGCTACCACAAAATCATAATCATGACCGATGCCGACGTCGACGGTAGCCATATCCAGACGCTACTTTTAACGTTTTTCTTTAGATTTTTACACAAAGTCGTGGAAAACGGCCACATCTATCTAGCCCAACCGCCGCTTTACCGCTATAAAAAGGGTAAAAAAGAAATTTATCTAAAAGACGAAAAAGCGCTCAATGAATTTCTAATCGAAACCGGCATCGAAGGGGTTGAGTTTGAAGGTATCGGAAACGCTGATCTCATAGACTTTTTAAAGATAATCGCGGCCTATAGAAGTGTGTTAAAAGAGCTTGAAAAGCGTTTTAGCGTGATTTCTGCAGTTAGATATATGATCGAAAATCCAGACATCGTTTCAAAAAGCTACGGCGAAATTTTTGAAATTTTGAAAAATTATTTAGAATCGCAGGGACACAATATTCTAAACTCATACGTCAGCGAAGAAGAAGCGCGAATTTATGTACAAACCGAAAGCGGCTTAGAAGAGCTTTTGGTAAATGAAAATTTATTTACAAATCCGCTTTACGAGGAAGCGCTTTACATCAGTCAAAAGATAAAAGAGCGCGGCATCGAGCTAAAAGGCGACGTGTTAGACGTGCTAGAAGAGATCGAGAAAAATGCCAAAAAAGGCGCTTATATCCAGCGCTATAAAGGTCTTGGCGAGATGAATCCGGAACAGCTGTGGGAGACGACGATGAACCCTGAAAACCGTCGTTTGCTAAAAATAAACATAAATGACGCTATAAGTGCCTCAGATACATTTAATCTCTTCATGGGCGACGAGGTCGAACCGCGAAGAAACTATATACAAGAGCACGCAAAAGACGTGAAACATTTGGACGTGTGAGATGCTAAAATCAGAGCTAAAAGAGAGATCCCATCGGTTTAAAACCGCGCTTGAAGTATCTTCAATACTTTTTTTCAGTATTATCATTTTAGTCTATATTTTTATTAAAAAAGAAGAGGTTAAATTTGACGCCGATGACATTATTTTGATCACGATTTTGGTTTTGTGTCAGGTTTATTTTACGGTTTATAAAATTTATCAAAGCTTTCAAACAAGCACGTTAGATCAGATAACCAAGGCTTTTAGTAGAGATGAGATTTTACGCCTACTTTCAAAACAGGCTTCTAAATTTAAAGGAAAGAGCGGCGGTAATGCGGTAATGCTAAAGATCGAAAATTTAAACGATCTAAACGAGCGTTATAGCTTTGTAAGCACCGATATTTTGCTAAAACGACTAGTCGAGCGACTGGAAAAATTTTTAAACGAAAAAGTCTCTAAAAATACGCTTATCGGCAGATATTCAAACGAGTATTTTTTAATCTTTTGCGAGAGTAAAAATACCGAGTTACTCCATCTTTTAAGCGTTTTTGAGAAGAGCCTTTTAAACGACGGGATTTATAATATTGAGTTAAAGATTAAATTTGACGCCGTGGATATAAACCACTCCGCAAGTCTTAAAAATACGGTCTCTTATCTAATCCAAAAGCTAAATGAAGAAGATAGCGAGGATAAAGTAGACGTTACCGACGACCTTGAAAAAGACGTCTGTAACTGCATCGATATGCAAAGATTTATTTTTCAAACCCAACTCGTTAAAAGCCTTCGTTTCGGACAAAATTTAAAAAACGTTTTGATCAAAATTTATACCGATATGCAAGGCCTAGTCTCAAAGCGAAAAGTACAAAATATCGCAAATAAAAACGGTTACGAGGTACTTTTTGATATAAATATTATTAAAAAATTATCCGAAATTAAATTTAAAGATAACGATCCGCTTATGATCGAAATTTCATCCGTCTCTCTTAGAAATATAAAATTTATAAATTTTATAAAAGAGTTCGCGCAGTTGGGAAAGATCGATCCAAATCGCATTATTTTCGAGTTTAGTGAGAAGCTAGTGTATGACGAGATAAATAGATTTAAAGAAATTTTAACGGAGTATAAAAATTTAGGTTTTCGCTTCGCGCTAAATAAATTCGGCGGTAATAATGCCGGATTTGAGTATTTTAAATTTTTGCCGATAGATTTTGTTATCTACGACATAGAATTTAACAAAAATATCAAAAA
>NZ_CAUQHQ010000068.1:0-12478 GCF_963517995.1 uncultured Campylobacter sp. | reverse complement strand
GTGGTAGAGTTCGAGAGCTCGAACTTTTTAGCAAGCGCCTCAACTTCAGCACGCTCTTCCTCGATTTTAGCCATAGCTTTTTTGGCGTTTTCCAAAGCGTTTTTCGCCTTGGCTTCGCGTTTATCGATGCCCTTTATTTTCAGAACAAGAGCATTTAGTTCTTTAATGAGCTTCCCTCGAGGACTTAGCTCTTTTTTATCCGTAACCTCAGCATGTTTTGGCGTGACTTGAGTCGCTTTTTGGTCTTGAGGTTGAGCGGGTTTTAGCGATTGGTTCGCAACAAAAGTATTTTCCATCTAAAACTCCTTTATTTTTAATTATAAAAACAAAAACATGCTACCGGAAAAGAACTAAAAATCAGGTGCAACACACTTCAAGATTTACAGGCTCAACAAAACCAACAGGCGTAGCGTTTTCATACATAGATTGTTCAAGAAATTCGATAATTTCTCGGATGCCAGGATCAAGAGGTTGTTCTTTTTTAGGAGCGGGGTAACATAGCCAAACCAAGAGCGGATATCGAATCGATTTTGCAAAAGCTCGCGGTCATATTCGCTTAAGCCGCTCGGCGCAAAGTCGAGCATTTGCAAAGGGTCTTTGCCGTTTAGCTTTTTGCCCGAAAAAAGCGTGCTTTACCCCAGAGCTTAAGATTTTGGATTTGTCGCGGGCTTAAATAAACTTGCTTTAGGTTTATGCGATAACGTTCGGCATTTCCGTAGCACCAAAGCGTAACGTCAAGCTGTTGCAAGTCGTCGCAGGCTTCGGTTTTTAGCTTGCAGGACACGTCGCGACCGAAAGCTCCAAGCGTCGGTTGCACAATAACAAAGCGATTCACAGGGAAAGGTTCTGAGTTTTCGTTTTTGTTTTCGTCCTCGTTCTTAAGCCCCAGAATTAAACGATCATACTTGTCGGTATTATCAGCAACTCGATCTCGTTTCGAGCGACAATGTGCGTATTTCCAATAGCGCCAAAGCTCGAAAAAAAGGTTACCAAGCACCAGTGCAGCATTCGGATATTTTTTGCGAAGCTTTGTATTGCAAACGCTATGAAGTTCTTTTGTTTCTTGGACATCTTTCACCCTCGCTACATTTCTGCGAACTAGCTTGTCCTTAATAGGATCGATTTCAGCGGTAGTTCTGGCTAAAAGTTTAGAGCAAAGAGCAGCAGAAAAATTGGTCTCTTTTTCAACTAACTCCCACTGCCATTTTTCATCTTTGAAAACGTACATCGGGCTTAGCGTGTTCACTTGTACGGATTTAGAATCATATAACCGCTTGCAGATGGCTATCACGTGAGCAAGATCGCGGATAGGGCAAAACAGCATGGCATGGACATGAGGGGAGCCGTTTTTATGGCGTTCATAAACCTATGCGACCCAAAGAGGGATAGTCGAGAGAGTTTTTTTAACAAGCGAGTAGAGCTCTTTTTTTAGAGCTTCGGCAAGCTCTTTATTATTTTTGCGACCAGGAGTGCCGTTTTTCCAAATGCCCGTATTATCGGCGGTTAGAGTTATGCCGACACAAGAAAAACCCAAGGCAAGGAAATCAGCCAAAACATCGAAGGTCGATATCTCGATAGCCCGAGAATCAAGGGGTTGTTTGATTTCTCGGTTTAAAAGTTTTTGGCGCAGGTGTAGCTCACCCGGTTTAAAACCATCAAGATCAGAGCGAAAATTACTCATTTGCGCTCGCTTCCCGATATAAATTATCGGCAGATAAGGAAATTTCGCTATAATTCTTTTGTTCTTTAAGGCAAAGAGCTAATTCTCTTTGCCCGCCTTCTTTTTTCATAGTTTCAATCCCCTATCTTTTAGATAATTAAACCACCAAGTCAAAACCCGACGCGTAGTAGCGATTGCTTTGGATTTGTTGTAGCGTTTCTCTACACCTTTTATCGCATGCGACAAAGTGCGAGACATATCATAGTCGCTAACGTCGCCTTCGTCTACTTCATGAGCGAAGGTTGAGAGAATACTGCGGAAGGAATGAAATACGATACGACCCTTTGGATTTTCAGGCGCATAGTCTTTCAAAGATTTCGATAAGATTGCGTCAGATAGCGCCTTTTCACCACCTCGACCCATAAAAAAATACGTGCCGACATCCATAGAATCCAGCCACTCGCCAAGCTCGAGCGGAAGACCGAGATACATGTCGCCATTGCGTTTTACCTTCATCTCGTCCCTAGCAAAGGCGAGGTAATAGCCGTTTTCGTCGTCGCGCACTAGGTTTTCCCGAGATAAAAAGCGAACATTTGCCGCCCTTAACGCAGTGCAGAGGCCAAGGACAAGGGCGTTGCGCACGTCTTGAGACCCCTCGTAACCGCAACAATAAGCAATGAGTGAGCGTAAGTCAGCGTCGGTTTCGATGTGTCCAAAACCGTCACTCTCAGGCACGACGTAGATTTTAGAAAAATCAACGTCGGCTAAAGGGTTTTTGTTGATTTTTTGGCGGTTTTTCGCATAACTAAAAACCATTTTAGCCTCGATGAGAAAGTCTTTCAAAGCGGCAAACTTTTCAGCATGATAAAGCTCGTCTGCGATAGCGAATATCGAATCGGTCTTTATACGACTTATGTCTTTGTCTTTTAGGGGGGCGAATTTTTATATATTTTGAGTTTTTTTTGCCATCGTTTGTGGCGCCCAGCGCTTAGAGCCGAAACTAAGATATGAGTCAAAAACCGAAGCTAGGGTAGCAAAAGCCTTTCCGTTAGGCGTAGCCCCTGCGTTCAACTCTTTAGCCATTTTTAGCGCGGTTTTGTAGCTGATATCTTTCGCAGAGCCTAAAAACTTAATGAGCTTGCCCTGTTCGCCGTAGTAGTAGTCCTTCTTGAGCTTGACTTTTTTACTCTTACGGGCAGTCGTTTTTAGGATTTTGAGCCAAAGTCCGCATTCATCGAGCTTTTGACGGCTTTCTTTTTTACCAATAGGGAGAGTATACGACGAAATAGTTTCGTCAGGGTAAGCTTTAAAGCCGACAAAATCCGTAAGTTTGTCAACCTGAGAGGTTAATCGCATGTGCGTCCTTTTTCTCTTAATTATAAGATTTTGGACGGGGGCTACGGATTTCTCTAAAAAATACTTCCTAACTACGCTAGGAAGTCATCAAGGAAGTTTTAAAGGCGTAATTCGATAGATTTCGGATTACTTAGCTTTGATACCTATTTTACAAAAGCCAGAGATTGGGATGTTTTTGGGAGAATTCGTCTAAATGGTGCGACCTGCGAGATTTGAACTCGCACACCCTTCGGCACTACCACCTCAAAGTAGCGTGTCTACCGTTCCACCAAGGTCGCACGTAGATTAAAAAACAAAAGAGCGGGACACGAACCCGCCCGATATTAAAACATTGGATTTGCGTAAAGAACGATTAGTGCGATAACTAGCGCGTAGATAACTTGCGCTTCGATCATCGCAAGAGCAACGAACATCGTCGTAGTTAGCTTGCTACCCACGCCAGGGTTTCTAGCCGTGCCTGAGATTGTCGCAGAAGCGGTATTTCCCATACCGATAGCGCCGCCAAGAGCCGCTAGGCCTAGACCGACTGCTGCCGCAAGAACAGAGTAAGATCTTAGCATCTCGCCGTCACCCGCAAACGCGAAGCTAGCAAGAGCCATCATTAAGAAAACAACTTTTTTCATAAAGTCTCCTTGTAAATTTAAGCCATTTCGGATCAGACCCCTACTTTGAAGCTTTAAGAGCGCATTTTATAAAAATTTAGCTTTGAGTTACTTAAAACCGAGAAAAATTTTCATAAATTTTCTACTCGTCAAATTTGCCGCCGCGTAGTGCTACAAATTTACAAAAAATTTCAGCCGTGTTTCATTTTTCCACGAATTTATTTAAAAATTAGAATTTTAAAAGCTTTTTTATGCTAGCCTCGCTTCTAAAATTTTAAATACTAAGGTTAAATTTGGCGCAGGATAAATTTTCAAAAATCGGCTTTATCTTAGCCGTCGCGGGCTCTGCGGTGGGGCTTGGAAACGCGTGGAAATTCCCGTATTTAGTCGGTCAAAACGGCGGTTCGGCCTTCGTGCTTTTGTATCTTTTTATGACGTTTTTTATCGGACTTGCGATATTTTTCGGCGAGATAGCTATCGGTAAGCTTTCGGAGTCTGACCCCGTAAATGCCTTTAAAAAGCTTGCTCCAAAACGCAAAGAAACGTGGAAATTTGCGGGTTTTACGATGATAGGCGCGATCATCATCGCCTCTTTTTACACGGTCATCATCGGATGGATACTAAAATACGCAGTAATGGTAATAACAGAACTTCCAAAAGACGTCGAGGCTTCGGAGAAAATTTTCGGAAATTTCTACGCTAACGACGCCGCGTCTCAAATTTTTTATTTTACGATCGTGTTTTTCCTCTGTATTTTTATCGTATCAAAAGGCATAAAAAGCGGCATAGAGCGCGTAAACGTCTGGATGATGCCATCGCTTCTTATCTTGCTTGTCATCATGCTTAGCTACTCGTTTACGATGGATGGCTTCGTGCAGTCGGCTAAATTTTTGCTGGTTCCCGATTTTTCAAAACTAGGCGTAAGTAGCGTTCTAACCGCGCTTGGACTGGCATTTTTTACGCTATCTCTAGGCGTCGGCGTCATTATCGTTTACTCCGCGTCGCTGCCTGATAATACGAATCTCGTTAGCTCCTCAATCATCATCGTAGTCATAAATGTCGTGATGGGCATTTTGATGGGGCTTGTTATCTTTACCTTCGTGTTTGAGTTCGGTGCGACGCCTAGTCAGGGCGTGGGACTCGTGTTTATCTCGCTGCCTACGCTATTTGCGAAGCTGGGCACGCTCGGACACGTGCTTGCATTTGCGTTTTTTTCGGCTCTGCTTTTTGCGGGCATTACCTCGGCTATCTCGATGCTAGAGCCTTTCACGCACTATCTTATCCGAGAATTCGGCCTTTCTCGTAAAAAATCCCTCGCGCTAATCGGCGCTTTCATCTACTGCATGGGCATTTTGTGTATACTTTCAAGCATCGAAGGCGTTAAAGAAAATTTGACGTTTTTCGGCAAGAGCTTTTTTGACTGCCTTGATTTTCTTAGCTCAAACGTCATCATGCCTATCGGCGGCATCACGGTGTCGATTTTCGTCGGGTTTGTCATCAAAAAAGACGCGCTTTACATACTTTTTGGGCCGTATATGAGTAGGACCGTTTTTGAAATTTGGTATTTTATGATTAGGTTCGTAGCTCCTATTAGCATCGTCATCATCACGATAAATGCGCTAAGAGGCTAACCGTGGCAAGCGATAAATTTTCTAAAATCGGATTTATATTATCCATCGTGGGTGCCGCGATCGGACTTGGCAATGCGTGGAAATTTCCATACATGGTCGGCGCAAACGGCGGCTCGGCTTTCGTGCTTTTGTATCTTGTTTTTGCCGTTGCGGTCGGGCTTAGTATATTTTTTGCCGAGATGGCGATGGGTAAAATTTCAAACGCCGATCCCGTTAATGCCTTTCGCTCGCTCGCTCCTAAAAACGGCAAATTTTGGGGCTACGCCGGCGTCATAATGATAACGGGCGTTTTAGTTGCGTCGTTTTATACGGTCATCATCGGCTGGGTTATTAGGTACTCGGTCTTATCTCTTGGCGAGCTTCCGCAAAGTATCGCGGTTTCGGGCGAAAATTTCGGCAAATTTATAAGCTCTGATATCTCGGGTCAAATTTTATACTTTAGCATCGCGTTCGCGGCCTATTTTTTCATCCTCTCAAAGGGCATAAAAGGCGGCATCGAGCGTATAAATTTATGGCTTTTGCCGACGCTTTTTTTGCTACTTATTTTTATGCTGATTTACTCGATGCAAATGGGCGGATTTTCGCAGGCGGCGGAGTTTTTGCTAGTGCCTGATTTTTCTAAAATCACGAGCGAGGCTGTTTTTGTGGCGTTGGGACTTGCGTTTTTTACGATGTGCGTGGGTATCGGCGCAATCGCGACGTATTCGGTAAGTCTAGATGACAAGACCAATCTTTTTACCTCTTCGCTCTACGTCGTTGCGCTAAATATCATCGTTAGCGTCGTCATCGGTCTCATCGTTTTTACCTTTGTTTTCGAGTACGGCGAGCAGCCTAGCCAGGGCGTAGGGCTTGCGTTTATATCGCTACCGACGCTGTTTGCTAAGCTAGGAGCGATGGGAAACGTCCTAAGCTTTACGTTTTTTACCGCGCTTATTTTTGCGGGGCTTACGTCGGCTATCTCGATGGTCGAGCCGCTCGTTTTTTATCTCATAAACGAGTTTAAGATCCCTCGCCTAGGCGCGATTGCTATCGTTGGCGTTTGCGTTTATTGCCTAGGCACGCTTTGCGCGCTTTCAAACATTACCGAATTTAAAGACGCGCTCACGTTTTTTGGCAAGGGATTTTTTGACGTTTTAGACTATCTTAGCTCAAATATCATGCTGCCGCTTGGCGGTATAGTGATTGCGGTATTTGTGGGCTACGCGATGAAAAGAGGCAGTCTAGAGGAGCTATTTTTGCCGTATATGGGTAGGGCGGTTTTTGAAATTTGGTATTTTTTACTGCGATTCGTCGCGCCGATTTGCATTTTAGCTATAATGATAAGACAAATTTTGGGGAGTTAAATGGAACGAAATTTAAAAAAAGTAGAGCGAATTTTCGGTAAATTAGGCGATATCGCGGGCTACGTCTGTATACTCGTGATGTTTTTGATGATCGCGGACGTTTTTTTTAACGTCACGGCGAGATATTTTTTCAAATACGGCAACGTAGGCCTGCAAGAGCTTGAGTGGCACTTTTTTAGCATCATCATCCTGCTTGGCATGAGCTACGCGCTAAAAGACGACGCGCACGTGCGAGTGGATATATTTTACGAAAAGATGAGCGTGAAAAAAAGGGCGCTCATAAATATGGCCGGTGTCATCCTTTTTATCCTGCCGCTTGCGCTTTTGGTCGCGTGGCTGAGCTGGGACTACGTCGTGGAGGCGTACGAGAGCGGCGAGGGTAGCGCAGATCCTGGCGGTTTGCCGCACCGCTGGGTTATCAAGGCTTTTATCCCGTTTAGCTTTTGGCTACTGATATTTTTTAGCGTCGGATACTTTATAAAGTGGCTAAACGTCTATCTGGACGCTCGCTCAAATTTAAGCCAAGCGGGCAAATTTGACGCAAATTTAAGCAAAACCGCGCAACAAGGAGATGAAAAATGACCGGCATAGTAATGTTTTTGGCCGCGCTTTTTATGCTTGCTATCGGCTTTAGCGTCGCATTTACGTTCGGCGCGATAGCCGTCATTTTCGGACTCATCGGCGGTATGGTCGAGAGCTTTGGCGACGGCAACGGCTTTATGGGCGGGCTTGAGATTTTTAAAGAGACCTTTAACTTCATGCCTTACCGCATCTACTCGATAATGGAAAATAAAATTCTCATCGCCGTGCCGCTTTTCGTTTTTATGGGAATTATTTTACAAAAGACCAAGCTAGCCGAGAGATTGCTCGAGAGCATGGCGTTTTTATTCGGCGAGATTCGCGGCGGCGTGGCGATCAGCACCGTGCTAGTGGGCGCGCTATTAGCCGCATCTACAGGCGTTGTGGGCGCTAGCGTCGTAGCTATGGGCGTCATGAGCCTGCCCGTGATGCTAAAGTACAACTACAACAAAGCTCTAGGCTGCGGCACTATCTGTGCTTCTGGCACGCTTGGACAGATCATCCCGCCTTCTATCGTTTTGATTATCCTAGGCGACGTCTTTACCGTGCCAGTCGGCGATCTTTTCCGCGAGGCGATATATCCGGGTCTTGCGCTCGTGGGCGCTTATATAGCTTATATCCTAATCGTGGCTTACGTGAAAAAAGACTACGCGCCGCCCGTCGTAGTAGAGAGCGATATGCCTAAATCAAAGCAAATTTTAAACGCTATCCTCGCGATTTTGCCTCCGCTAGTACTTGTCGTATTGGTGCTTGGTTCGATATTTGAAGGCATCGCTACGCCGACTGAGAGCTCGGCGTTTGGCTGCGTGGGCGCGATCTTGCTTTCGGTTTTTTACAAGACTTTTTCGTTTAAAATGCTAAAAGAAGCGCTCGAAGAGAGCGTCAAAACCACGGCCGTCGTCTTTACTATCCTTATCGGAGCGACGGCGTTTTCGATGGTGTTTAGCTACACCGGCGGCGACGAGATAGTTGAGGACGTTATGTCGAATCTGCCTGGCGAAAAATGGGGCTTTATCGTCTTATCGATGATTACGATTTTCGCGCTGGGATTTTTTATAGACTTCGTCGAGATTTCGTATATCGTGCTGCCGATTTTAGCGCCGATTGCGGTAAATTTAGGCATAAATCCGCTATATTTTGCTATCGTTATCGCGATGAACTTACAGACGTCGTTTCTCACGCCGCCGTTTGGCTTTAGCCTCTTTTATCTAAAAGGCGTGGCGCCTGCAGAGATTAAGACTTCTGATATCTACAAGGGCGTCGTGCCTTTTATCGGACTGCAAATTTTGGTTTTAGCGATTTTTGCCGTTATTTTGTTGAGCTAGATTTAAATTTAACGTTTTGGGCTATAATTTTTCAAATTTATCCAAAGGAAAAAAATGAAAAAAATAGCCCTGATCTCGGCGCTTGCCGCGCTGGCTAGCGCGCAGAGCAATCTACTGGAAATCTACAAGAACAAGTCCTTTATCCACCAAAGCTTCGCCGATCAAAAAAGCGAATTTAGCCTAAATTTACTCGAGTTCGTAGCGCTTGAGGATATCGATGTGAGTGCGTCGTGCGAGCTAATCAGTCTAAATTTAAACGAACCAAAACCGTTAGAAGACGAAAGATACGATAAATTTAAAAAAGCTCAAAACGAGTTTGAGGAGCTGGGAAATAAGGTAGGCGCGCTAAACGCGAAAAACAAATTTTTAAATAATTTCTCGGCTTTCAAAGAGCAAAGCGTCGAGAATTTGAGCGCCGATGCGGATAAATTTTACGATATAACACTAAAAGCGCTAGCCGAAGCCTCTCAGGCTAAAAAGCTGCTTAACGACGCGAATCTAAAAATGCAAGAACTAGAAAGAGAGGTCGTAAATTTTCAAAAGCTTGACCTTAAATTCGAATGCGATCCAAAACAGGTCAAAATCTCCTATCCGGTGGGCGTTGGCGTAAATTTAAAAAATAAAATTTCTGCCCTGGTCGAAAAAGGCAAGGTCGAAATCTCGCAAAATTTGACCCTAAAAAATCCTCTCGATACGGATTTATCAAATCTCACGATCGCGCTTTATCCGTTTTACTACTCGTCAAATTTGACACCTGAGCCTTTTTATCCGTGGTACGAGGGCAAGGCAGAGCCTATGCTAGCAGCGACTCCGGTAGCAATGGAGGCCTACGATAGAGCCGTAGTTACGCCGATGAAAAAGGCAAAGCAAGTATCCCGTAATTACGCTAAAGAGACGGAGGCTAGCAACGCCCAAAATGAGCTTGCAAATACTTGGCGTATCGATAACGTAAGTCTAAAAGCGGGCGAGGAAAAGAGCTTTAGCTACGACAAGCAAAGCCTCGACGCGAAATTTGACCTAGTTATAGACGGATACGGCGGAGCAAACGCATACGTTAGAGCTAAATTTAAGCCCGAACGAAGCGTAGAGAGCTCGGATGCGGAGTTTAAAATCGGCGACGTAAATATCGGCAAAAGATACGTAGGCTACGCTGCGGCCGAGGAGGCCGAGGAGTTTTTCGGTAAAAACGAGCTTGTGTCCGTAAAAAAGGAAAATAACGGCGAATTTACGAAAGAGTCGTTTTTCGGCTCGAAAAATAAAATCTCGCAGGGCTATAAATTTACCGTAAAAAACGGCTCTAAACTCGCGTGGGACGTGGTCTTGCAGGAGCGAGCGCCAGTTAGCGCGCACGAGAGCGTAAGCGTAAACATGAAAAATGACCCCAAAGAGAGCGAACTGGATAAAGAGGGCAAGGTGACGTGGAAATTCGCGCTTAAGCCAAACGAGAGCAAGGAGATAAATTTCGCCTATGAGCTGACTAGGCCCGGGAAATAACGGCACAAAATCTAGCTAAAATTTGCTTTGTAAAGGCTTGTCTCTTGCGCGCCTTTAAATGAGCTAGAAATTTCCTCCCTCGATGAACTACATGTTCTATCTTCGGTCGTAAATTTTGTCGCAACATTTAAATTCATCGCAAGATACTTCGCCTTATCTTTATTACGCTCAAATTTGAAGTCAAATTTATAAATTTAACTCCATCAAAATTTACTAAACCCGCGACGCTTTGCGCGAGCAAAGCTGTGTCGCCACATCTCACGTGCAGTGGGGTTAGAGAGGGCTTGGGAGAGGGTCTGCTTTGCCTCGCAACTGCTAGTAGAGCGCAATTTAAGCCTCCACCCCCTTTATATAAAGTAAAAAACAACCTCAAACGGTTGTTTTTTAATCAAGGAAACCAAGCTCGCAATGCCAAATTTTAACCAAGCCAAATTTACTATCGTCGAGATGCGGGTCTCGGTGCGTCAAATTTTATAAATTTAACTCCGAATTTGCCCATCAAATTTAACCCGCAAAAAGCTAAAAACCAAACTCCGCGTAAAATTCGTTCAGGTAGTCCGAGTAGTAGGTGTTGCCGTTTCTAGCGTCAAATTTGCCCGCTATCTCTAGAGCTATCTTGTAGTCGTTCTCGTCGCCGAATGCGCTAACTGCGATGAAAAATCGTAGGTCGTTTAGATCGTCGTTGCCATCTAGGATCGCCGCGGAGTGCTTGCGAGCTAAATTTAGCGCCGTCTCGCGCTCGCCCAGTCTAACGGCGATCTCGATTAGCGGCGCGATCTCGTTTATGACGCGAGGATTTGACTCGATCGTCGCCGCGGCCTTTGGTAAAAGGGCTTTTGCCTCTTCGATCTTGCCCGTTTTAATCATGCTAAAAAGTATCGGCGCGTATGTCGCGTGCGGCACTTCGGCGCAGGTTAGCTCGCCTGATAGTATCGGCGCGGCTAGGCTTAGCGCTGCTTCGTGCTCGCCGACAAAGCACAGATACGCGATCTCATCGCTTGCTTCGCACGCCTCGCAATCACCCATATCGTCCTTGGCGAGCTTTTTCCATAGCTCGTAGTTTGCCTTCGCCTCCCTAGCGTCGCCCATATCGATGTTTTGATTCATCAAGGCCTTGTAGTAGGCTGCCAGCGAGAGCTCCAAGCGCTCGTAGTAAAACAGCATCGCTTCGTTTACCTTGTCTATGAGCTCTTTTTCTATCGCCGAGCTTTTAGCGATGCCAGAGACGATCCATTTAAATTTCCACAGGCAGTCTACAAAGTCGTCAAAATTCGGATATTCGCTCTCGTTTTCTTTTAAATTTTGCGCGATGTAGCCCGTGAGCCACATTAGCGCTCTGGTTCTTAAAAATGCGCCGAATTTTTCAAATTCCTCGTTTAGCACAAAGTCGCAAATTTGCGCGGCAAACGCCAAATCCTGCGCCTCTACGGCGTCTCTTATCTCGTCAAGTAGATACTCCTCTTTATCCATCAGCCTATCAAATTCTTTTAGCTTTTTATAAAGCTCTTCTAGCGTGCGCTCTTGCATTTGCTCCCCTTGTTAAACATTTTTGTGATAATGCTTTGATTTATTATATCCACTTAATCTAAAACAAGGTAAAATTAGCACGATTTTGAAATTTTATAAGGCGGCAAAATGGCGAAAAAATTTATAGACGTTATGGATACTACCTTTAGAGACGGCTTTCAGTCGGTTTTCGGCGCGCGCGTGGCGATGGCTGATTTTCTGCCCGCGGTTAGCGCGGCTAAAGAGGCCGGTATAACGCACTTTGAGTTCGGCGGCGGGGCGCGGTTTCAGAGCCTTTATTTTTATCTAAACGAAGACGCGTTTGCGATGATGGATAAATTTCGCGAAACCGTCGGGCCCGAGGCAAACCTGCAAACTCTAAGCCGCGGCGTAAATACCGTGACGCTAGACACAGGCAGCCGCGAGCTGGTTGATCTGCACGCGAAGCTCTTTAAAAAGCACGGCACGACCACGATACGAAACTTCGACGCGCTAAACGACGTAGAAAATTTAAAATTTTCCGGCGAGCGTATCGCTCATCACGGCCTAAAGCACGAAGCGGTCGTCACGATGATGGATCTGCCAGCAGGCTGTTCGGGCGCGCACGATGTGGCGTTTTACGAGCGGATTTTGCGCGAAATTTTAGACGCGGGCATCCCGTATCACAGCATTTGTTTCAAAGACGCCAGCGGCACCTCTAGTCCGCAAAAAGTATATGAGACCATCAAAATGGCTCGCAAACTCCTCCCGCAAAATACTCACATCAGACTCCATACTCACGAAACCGCAGGCGTTAGCGTCGCGTGCTATATGGCTGCTTTAGAAGCGGGCGCAGACGGCATAGATCTAGCCGCAAGTCCGGTTAGCGGCGGCACCAGCCAGCCGGATATCCTAACGATGCTGCATGCCGTTAAGGGCAAAAACTACGATCTGGGCGGGCTTGACGTGGAGAAAATTTTAAAATACGAAAGCGTGCTAAATG
>NZ_CAUQHQ010000067.1:0-12524 GCF_963517995.1 uncultured Campylobacter sp. | reverse complement strand
GCTCTCCAGAGCTAAGATCGCTTCGTGCTGATAGCTAGGCAAATTTTCATCCATCGTCATCTTTGCGTCGCTAAGCTCGGCGATGATGCGTCTAGCCGTCTTTGCGCCGATGCCTGGCACAGTTTGCAGCGCCGCAGCGTCTCCGCTTTTAACCGCGTTTAAAAATGCGTTCGGATTTAGGCTCGAGCACACCGCCATCGCAGTCGCCGCGCCGATACCGTTTAGTTTTATCAGCGTCTCAAACATCTTTTGTTCGTTACTATCTAAAAAACCGTAAAGCAAGTCCGCATCCTCGCGGATGATCTGCGTGATGTTTAGCTCCACGCTCTGGCCTCGCTCGAGCTTTGCCGAGCAAAAAAGCGAGATCGCTACGCCGTAGCTCACGCCGCCGGCAGTCTTTAGGACGAGATTTGCGGGCTCTTTTTTTGTTATGACGCCCTCGATCGCTTTTATCATCGTTTTCCTTTAAAATTTGCGATTATCTCTAAAATTTGATTAATTCTTGCAAAAATTTATCCGTAACCTCGCTAAAGGCGGCGTTTAGCGCCTTCATCGCGATTTCGCCCTCGTCCGCGCCTGCGTCTTTTTGCGAGCTTAGCACGACGCTTTTTAGCTCCTTGCCGTCTTTAAAAAAGCTAAATAACATCGAAATTTGCGCTTTTTGATCTTTGATTTGAAGGGTGAGTAAATTTGACTTTACGCTTACGTCCGCGTTTTTAAAAGAGGGCTTAAACGCGCACTGATTGCTTGCGGCTATGATCAAATTTCGCCTCGCCATCTCGCTTGGGAGCGCTAAAAATTTGATATTTTTTAGCGGACGGATCTCGCCGTTTGTGTCTATCTTTAAAACTTCTCGGCTCTCATACGCGCCAAAAACCCGTACTTCTTCGATGAAAACCGTTTTTTCGGGCCTATTTTCGCACTCTTTAAATTTATCCTCCGCGCCGCCTAGCATAAAATAATTCGTCCTGGGCGCAGGCTTTGCCAAAACGCTACAACCGCTAAAAAACAGCGCCGCCAGAGCTAAAACCGTGCTTAAAATTTTCATTTTTCGTCCTTTTTCTGCGTGTCTTTAAAGAAAAACTCGTACGGGTCGTCCTCGAGTCTAAAAAGGGTATTTCTAAAATCGGAAATCAACTTTTGAAAACTAAGCAGCGTCCTCTCCGTCTCGTCGCCAATCGTATTTAGCGCGCCCTTTACGTCGTATTCGCCGCTTTTTATTTTTTCTGCTATCGCGGTTTGTAGATTTTTTAGCGCCTGCGCGGCGTCTGTGGCCTTGGTCGTAAACGAATTTACGAACTCAAGCGTGCCCGAGGCGTTTTTTAGCGCTTTTTTTAGCTCGTTTAGCGTCAAATTTGCATTTGCCAAAACCTCGTTTGCGTTTGCGATAGTCGCGTTTATATCGAGATTTCCGGCGTTTATCTTTTTCGCGGCTTCATCAACCGAAACCAGGATAGACGAAAATTTAGCCGCGTTTTCGTCGCTTAAAAATTTATTGATATTTTTAAAGGTAGACTCTAAATTTTTTGTTAGATACTCGGCTCTATCGCCGATTTTGTCGAAAAAACCGGCCACAAGCCCGATGTAGGCCTTTTCGTTTTTGCTAAAAAGCGGGCTGTTTGCGCTTCCTCTAGAGATATTTAGGTAGCCGATGCCGGTTATTCCTTGTATCTGGGCAGAAGCGGTACTGTCTTTTTTGATAGGCAGGTCTTTTCTCACGGAGAGCTCAAGCTCGATGAGGGCTTCTTTTTCGTCGGCAAAGCGGATATCCTTGACGCTGCCCGCGTCTACGCCGATAAATTTGACCGTGGAGTCCCTTTTTATGCCGCTTGGAAGGCTTGTGGTTTTGATGAAATACGACCTGTAATCATCGGCCTTTTTCCCGTATCCGCCTAGCCACCACGCCGCGATACCTAGCGCGCTCACTACGAGTACGAAAAAGAGGCCTATCAAAGTATAATTTATTTTATTTCCCACCGTTTTTCCTTGTTTTTAAAAGCTCTTCGAGCGGATTTTCGGGCATTTGCATCAGCTGCTCAAACGTCCCTTCAAAGGCTATCTTTTTATCCTGAAGTATCAAAAACCTATCTAAAATCGTGCAAATACTGTCTATATCGTGCGTCACCATCACTACCGTGACGCCAAGCGTATCTCGCAGCTCCACCACCAGCTCGTCAAATGCCCGCGCGCTACTTGGGTCAAGGCCTGAGTTTGGCTCGTCCAAAAACAGAATTTTAGGACTTAGCACTAGAGCCCTAGCCATCGCCACGCGCTTTTTCATACCGCCGCTTAGCTCGCTTGGGTACTGCAAAGCGACGTTTTCGCTAAGGCCCACTTTTTGCAGCCAAAACATCGCTATCTCGCGCATCGAGCGCTCGCTCATCCAGCTATACTCTTTTAGCAGGATATAGATGTTTTCCAGCACGTTCATCGATGTATAAAGCGCGCCGAACTGAAACATCACGCTACAAGCAAGCTTCATCTCCTGCCTGGCCGCTTCGTCTAACGACCACAGATCGCGCCCTAGCATCTCGATCTTGCCCGCGCTTGGCTTTTTTAGATATATCATAGTTTTCATCAGCGTCGATTTGCCCGTGCCGCTACCGCCCAGTAGACCGTAAATTTCAGCCTCGTTTACGTGGAAATTTAGCCCGTCGTGGATCACTCGGTCGCCGAATTTCGTCGTTAGATTAGTCGCTTTTATTATCATTTATATACCTAGCTGCGTGAAAATAATCGAAAACAGCGCGTCCACCATGATCACGCCAAATATCGCGTTTACCACGCTCACGGTCGTATATGTACCCACGCTTTGGGTGTTTCCGCCGATCTGAAAGCCTCTCATGCAGCCGATAAACGCGATCACGGCGCCAAAAAACGGAGCCTTAAAAAGTCCTACGTAAAGATGCTTGATCTCTACCTCTTGGCCAAACCTCGCTAGATAGCTATCAAAGCTTATATTTAGGTAGTTTTCCATCACGACCATCTCGCCTAGTATCCCCGATACGTCGGCTAAAAATACGATAAGCGGCATAGCGACGATAAGTGCTATCACACGAGGCAAAACTAGAAATTTAAACGGATCAAATCCCATCGTTTTCATCGCGTCGATCTCTTCGGTGATTTTCATAACGCCGATTTGCGCGGTAAAGCTAGACGCCAGGCGCCCCGCCACGATGATAGCGGCGATGAGAGGAGCTATCTCGCGCAGGGTCAAAAGCCCCATCATCTCGACGATTATTATCGTAGCGCCAAAACTCGCAAGCAGGCTTGAACCCTGATAGGCTAGCACGATACCGATAAGAAAAGAGGTGAGGCACACGATAAAAACAGACTTTATCCCCGCATCCTCAAAATAAGCCAAAATTTCCTTCACGCGGATATTTTTTAACATGAATATCTTGCTAAATTTAACCAAAAACTCGCCCGTAAAATTTAAAAATGCGCAAAATCCTGCAAAAAACGCGGTCAAATTTTTGCCGATTTGCGAGAGCGGATTTCCGCGCGGTTTGGAGTTTATGATCTGTTTTATTTTGGGATTTACTTCGCTATTTATCGAATCAAAAATCTTTTGCGCGTGCGGGGTTAAATTTATAAGCTCATAGCTTTTACGAGCATTTTGTAATGTATTTTTTAAAAATAGAGCCGCAGCGTAGTCAAACTCTTTTACGTCTTTAAAATTTAAGACGATTTTGCTAAATTTATTCGAGCTAAGTAGATTTTGCGTAGCCCTCCAAATTTTAGCGGGTAGCTTGTAGTTCCAGTCGTTTTTTAGGTTTATCTTTAGCGCTTCGCCCTCTTGCGCGCACTCAAAAAATTTACTCTTAAATTTTAAAGAAAAAGTCAAATTTAGACCTTTCTTAGGTTGTTATTTTTCTTGATAACGTAGTCTATATCGCCCTCCTCGGTCTGAACCTTTACGATCTTTAGCACGCGAGCGATCTCGTTTTCTCTGGTGTTATAGGTTATATCGCGAGCCGGATCTACGAGCCTAAATTTAACCTCGTTAAATTCGCGCCACTTATCGTGATTTATCACTTTGGAGTTAAAAATCCCCTCTTGTATTCCCACTATCTCCTCTTTTAGCTCGGCTATCATATCTTTTTTTTCTTTAAAATCCTTTAAAAGCGCGTTATACTCGTGCACTAGCTGCTGGTACTCTTTTAGCTTCTTTATAAAAGTGGCCGGCGGCGTAATGCTTGAGTTTTTTAGCTCTTCGATCTTAGCTTTGATGACGTTTATAGGGCCTTTATTTTCCTCTATGACGCATCTTTTAGACTCTAGGATTCGCGGCATTTTAGCGATTTGCTCTCTTATGATTTTTATCTTTGCTGTAGCTTCGTTTATCTTTTCGCCCGAGTTTTTTACCATGCTAAAATCTACTAAAATTTTATTATTTACGCCTTTTAGCCTTTTTATCTCCACGCTATCTGCTACGATTATTTTTGCATTTGACGCTAGAGTGTCGATGATTACGCTTTCTGCGATTATCTCTCCGCCTAGAACCGACTTTATGCGAGCGATTTTAGCTTTTACCCTACCGCCTTCTAAACGGTCTATGTCGACGCTGTCCCCCTCAAAGCTACCGATATGCACGGCTATTTTTGCTTCTTTAGCTTCGATTAGAGATTTTGCGTGGGTTTGTCCGCCTATAGATACTTTATTTGCCTTTACGACGGCGTTTGCTGCGACGTTGCCTTCGATATTTACTTCATTGGCCTCGACGGTCATACCCGTGCCTATGGCGTCTTTGTTTATATCTCGCTCTTTTACGTTTAGCGTGACGCTGGTATCTAGCCCCGCATCTACAGAACCGGTGGTTTTAAAAGAAATTTCATTTACGTCTAGCTCGTCTTTGATATCAAAGACTCCGTTTTTTTCGTAAACGTAGCCAGCCTTTTTACAAAAATATCTTATACACGTCTCATCATCGGCGCAATAGATGTTTTCGGTGATTTGCGGCATTTTAGTTATCGTCGTTTTGGCTTTTTGGATAGCTAGGAGGTTTCCGCGCACGTCGCGGCCGCTAGAACCGTCTTTGGCTTTTATATATTCTATTATCAGCTCGTTTTCTATCGCTCCTAGCAGATAGCCTCTGTTTGCGTGATCGATTTTGCCGTTTTCGTCCGCGTTTTTTATCTTGCTTTTATAATAAAATATCAAATCGTCATCCACCGAGGGTTTAGCCTCTACGCCCTGCGTCACCGTAAAAACGTAGTCTTTGTCCAGATATTCCTTCACTCTTAGCGCAGATGTAATTTTGGCTATCTCCTCATGCATCGTTTTATCTCTGATACCGATTAGGATGCCTACTTTTATCATTTTTTTATAGATGAAATCAACCATCTTTTTGCCCAGTTCCTCGAAATAAACGGCGTCTCCTCCGCGCGAAACGGTAGCTAGGATTTTGGTTAAATTTTTATTGGCGTTTATAGCTATGCTAGGCAGCACGATGGGCTTAGCGCGTCTAAGGTCGTAAAATTTGACTCTATAAATTTGCTTTAGGCTCTCTACCTTTTCTACGTAAAATTTATCGTCGTCAAAGACGCCCAGCTTGCTTTGGGCTAGCATTCTTGGCGATTTTTCTCCGACTATTTTGCACTCGGTTTTAAAGTCTAAAATTTCAAAATCTATAAATTTATTATCCACTCCGTACTTTCTAACTAGATTTAGCACCTCGCCGTACGGGCTTGGCGTTTCTATCTCGATGTCTTCAAGGTACGTTTGCGCGTTTTGGTTTTCTGGCACGTGATACTCTCGCAATTTTTTGATTTTCGGTCGATTATCTCTAAAATTTCATTAAAAACTCTTGATTTTACGTCTTTTAAAACTAAATTTGCCTATCATTGCGCTAAAAATTTACTAGGATTTTCGTGTTTATCAAGGGCTTTTTTTCAAACAGCATCGGCATCATGGTTTCGCGAGTTTTAGGGCTCGTGCGCGACTTGCTCACGGCTTCTACTTTGGGCGCGGGCATTTATAGCGATATATTTTTTATCGCGTTTAAGATACCCAATTTATTGCGCCGTATCTTTGGCGAGGGGGCCTTTGCCAACGCTTTTTTGCCAAATTTTACTAAATCAAATAAAAAATCGCTCTTTAGCGCCGAGATTTTTCTTAGATTTCTAGCCTTTATCGGCATTCTCACGCTTTTGGTAAATTTATTCGCTCCGTTTTTTACCTCCGTTATCGCCACGGGCCTAGCGCCCGGCGACATAAACGAAGCCGTCCCGCTCGTAAAAATCAACTTCTACTACCTAGCGCTCATCTTTGCCGTTACTTTTTTAGCCTCGCTTTTGCAGTATCGCGGGCACTTTGCGACGACGGCATTTTCGACCGCTTTGCTAAATTTAGCCATGATCGGCTCTTTAGTTTTAGCTCGCGGACAGGAGCCTAAAATCGTAGCTTATTATCTGAGTTTCGGCGTCGTAGTAGGCGGCGTTTTGCAGCTCATCGCGCACCTTATCGCGCTTAAATTTAACGGCATCTCAAAGCTATTTTTTGGCGGCTTAGTTAAATTTGCTCGCGGCAAAAGAGCCGATACGAAGGGTTTTTTTAGCAACTTTTTTCACGGTCTAGTCGGATCCTCCGCGATGCAGCTAAGCTCGTTTATGGATACGTGGCTAGCTTCGTTTTTGGCGGCGGGATCGATCAGCTATCTTTTCTACGCTAACCGCATTTTTCAGCTGCCTTTAGCGATATTTGCGATCGCGCTCTCAACCGCGCTTTTTCCCAAAATCACGCGCCAGATCAAGGCCGGTAACGAAGCCGAAGCTCTAAAATGGATGCGAAAGAGCTTTGAAATTTTATATTTTTTGCTCTTTGCGGCGGCCATCGGCGGCATTGTTTTAGCCCAGCCCATCATCAAGCTGCTTTTTGAGCGCGGAAGCTTCACACAGGCCGATACGGCGGCGACCGCAAGCGTTTTGGCCGCCTATATGATCGGACTTTTGCCCTTTGGGCTTGCTAAGCTTTTTTCGCTTTGGCTTTATGCGCATTTACAGCAAAAGCTAGCCTCCAAAATCGCCGTTATCACGCTCGTTTTTAACCTAGTTTTGGCAGTAGCCTTGATGCAAATTTATGGCGCGTTCGGGCTGGCTCTAGCTAGCTCGCTGGGCGGGTTTTTGACGCTAGCTTTAAACGTCAAATTTTTTGGGATAAGTAAATTTTTAGCTATAATCGAGCCTAAAAAACTAACGCTTTTAAGCGCGGTTTTGGCTTTAGAGGCGGTGATTTTGATATTTTTAAGGAAATTTTTAGATGCAAATTTTTGATAGCGTAAAGAGAAAAAAAGTAGAATTCGAGCCCGTGAAAAGCGACTTTGTACGCATTTACGTCTGCGGGCCGACGGTTTATGACGATGCGCATTTAGGACACGCTAAAAGCGCGATTAGCTTTGATCTGCTTAGGCGCACGTTAAGCGAGCGTGGCTACAAGGTCAAATTCGTGCGAAACTACACCGACATCGACGATAAAATTTTAAAAAAAATGAGCGAGAGCGGCGAGAGTCTAGAAGCGATCACGGATAGATACATCGCAAGCTACGAGCGCGATATGAGCGCGCTTAACGTACTAGAGCCGGATGTAAAGCCAAAAGCGACGCAGACGCTAAAAGAGATGATAGAGTACATCGAAATTTTGCTAAAAAACGGCTTTGCTTACGAGATAAAAGGCGACGGCATATATTTTGACACCGCAAAAGACGCGCAGTATCTGAGCCTTAGCGGTAAATTTGACACCGAAGCAAACGTCGCTCGCGTGGCTAGTAGCGACGAAAAGAAGGACGAAAAAGACTTCGTGCTATGGAAATTTGACGAGAAATGGTACGAAAGTCCGTTTGGCAGGGGGCGTCCAGGCTGGCACACCGAGTGCGTCGCGATGATAAAAAAGCACCTAAGCAGCGGCGAAAAATTTGAGATAGATATCCATGCGGGCGGGCTTGATCTGCTCTTTCCTCATCACGAAAACGAGGCCGCGCAGTGCCGCTGCGCCGAGCGCAAGAGCCTGGCTAAATACTGGCTACACAACGGCTTTATCCAAGTAAACAACGAAAAAATGAGCAAGAGCCTGGGAAATAGCTTTTTCGTTAAGGACGCGCTAGAGCGAAATTTGGGCGAGGCGGTGAGATTTTACCTGATCTCTAGCCACTATAGAGCGAATTTCAACTTTAGCGAAGATGATCTAAATGCGGCAAAAAAGCGCCTAGATAAAATTTACCGTCTAAAAAAACGAGTTCTTGGCGCCGCGGCAAATTTGAGCGCGAACGAGAAATTTAAGAGCGAGTTTATGTCCGCAATGGGGGACGATCTAAACACCTCAAAGGCGCTTGCTAGCGTAGACGAGTTCGTCCGCAGCGCAAACGACGAGCTAGACGCAAACCCTAAAGACAAAGCCAAAAAAGGCGAAATCGCGGCAAATTTAGAGCTGATAGCGCGCGTGCTAGGTATCTTGCAAGTAGACGTGTTTGAGTATTTTCAGTTTGACGTGAGCGACGAGAAGCGAGCCTACATCGAGGATCTGATAAATCAAAGAAATGAAGCTAAAAAAGCCAAAAACTACGAGCTATCGGATAAAATCCGCGATATGCTAGCCGCAAACGGCATCAGCCTCATGGATACGCCAAACGGTTGCATGTGGGAAAAGATATGAAGCAGATGAGCCTAAAAGAGGTTTTGCGGCGGTTTGCGCCCTACTTTAGGGATTATATTTCGTATTTTATCATCGCCATCGCCGGCATGCTGATGGCTAGCGGCGGCACTGCGGCGTCGGCGTGGGTGATCGAGCCCGTGCTAAATAAAATTTTTATCGAAAAAAACAAAGACCTGCTTTATCTTTTGCCTTACGCTATCATCGCGATTTACGTTTTAAAGGGGCTCGGGACGTTTTTACAGGCGTATTTTACGGCGTATATCGGGCAGGATATCGTGAGGAGATTTCGTGAGAAGCTGCTAAAAAACCTGCTAAATTTGGATATGAAGTTTTTTAACGACTACCGCACGGGCGAGCTAATAAGCCGAAATATCAACGACATAGACCGCATCAGAAGCATCGTTAGCTCCATGATCCCAGAGCTAATCCGCGAGGCTATCACGATCGTCGGGTTACTTTGCGTCGTGCTTTATCAGAGCTTGCAGCTCGCGTTTTTTGCGCTAGTTATCATGCCAGCAGCCGTCTATCCGCTCTCAAAGCTCGCAAAAAAGATGAAAAAAATCTCCCGCGCCTCGCAGGAAAAAACCTCCGACATCAGCTCAAAGCTAAGCGAAATTTTTACCAATATCGAGATCATCAAAGCAAATAACGCCCAGGAGTTTGAGCACGCTAAATTTACCGACGAAAACGCTAAATTTTTCAAGCTAAATTTAAAAAGCGTAAAAGTAAACGAGATGGTAAGCCCGATGATGGAAATTTTCGGCTCCGTCGGCGTCGCGGCGGTCGTCATCATCGGCGGCAAAGAGGTCATAGACGGAAATTTGACGATGGGTAGCTTCTTTTCGTTTCTAACCGCGCTTTTTATGCTTTATACGCCTATTAAACGCATTTCTGGCCTTTATAACAAGATGCAAGACGCCGTGGTTGCGGCCGAGCGAACCTTTGAGCTGCTTGATAAAGAGCCTCAAATTTTAAGTGGCGACAAGCCCGTGCCGGCTGAAATAAATTTGATAAATTTTAAAGACGTCAGGCTAAACTACGACGATAAAGAGGTGCTAAAAGGCATAAATCTAAGCGCGAGCAAGTCCCAAACCGTCGCGCTCGTGGGCAATAGCGGCGGCGGAAAAAGCTCGATCGTAAATTTACTGATGAGATTTTACGACGCAAACGGCGGAGCGATCGAGATAAACGGCGAAAATATCAAAAATTTTGACCTCGGTTCGCTTAGACAAAATATCGGCCTCGTGACCCAGCGCGTCTATATCTTTAACGACACGGTCGCAAACAACGTCGCCTACGGCCGCGAATACGACGAAGCTAAGGTCGAGCTCGCGCTAAAAACGGCAAACGCGTATGATTTCGTAGCAAATTTACCCCAGGGCGCGCAGACGGTGCTAAATGAATTTGGCACCAATCTCTCGGGCGGCCAGCGTCAGCGTATCGCCATCGCCCGCGCTCTCTACGACGACCCGCAGATTTTGATATTTGATGAGGCCACGAGCGCCCTAGATAACGAAAGCGAACAGCAGATAACCAAAGCCATCGCGAATTTACAAAAAGAAAAGATAATATTTATCATCGCGCACCGCCTAAGCACGGTGCAAAATGCCGATAAGATCGCCGTTATCAGCGGCGGAAAAGTGGTCGGTTTTGATACCGACGAGGCGCTTAGCAAGAGCTGCGAAATTTACGCGAAACTAAAAGGCGAAGCCCTTGTTTAAGCCTAAATTCGATAAAATCGCTCAAAATTTAAGGATAAAATTTGAATTACGAAACACTAAAATCCATATTTTTTAAATTTGACCCCGAAACCGCTCATAAAATCGTCGAAAAAACGCTAAGTATCTCAGACTGCGTATTTCCGGGGCTTTATAGCATCGTCGCCAAAAACTGCGTCGTCACGGACGCGGCTCTTTCGCAAAATTTGCTAGGAACTAGCTTTTTAAACCCAGTAGGAATCGCCGGCGGCTTTGATAAAAACGCCACCATGCTACGCCCGCTAGCAGCGCTCGGATTTGGGCACGCGGAGTTTGGCACCGTGACGCCAAAGGCGCAAGAGGGCAACGCAAAACCGCGCCTTTTTCGCCTAATCGAAGAAGAAAGCATCCAAAACGCGATGGGCTTTAACAACGAGGGCGCAGACGCCATTAGCGCGCGCGTTAGCAAGCTATATCCGTTTGCGATACCGCTTTTTGCCAACATCGGTAAAAACAAAATCACTCCAAATGAAGAAGCGATAAAAGACTATGAAATTTTAGTCGATAAATTTAACGAAATTTGCGACTGCTTCGTCATCAACGTCTCATCGCCAAATACTCCGAATTTACGCGAACTACAAGAAGAAAGTTTTATAAAAGATCTATTTGCGCGCCTATCGCCGATCGCAAAAAAGCCGATAATCTTTAAAATCGCACCCGATATGGACGACGACAAGGCCGTACAGATCTGCAAAACGGCCGTAGAAAGCGGCGCGAAAGGCGTAATCATAAATAATACGAGCGTGGATTATTCGCTATCAAAATCTGCGAATTTGCAAAATTTCGGCGGACTAAGCGGTAAGGTTATAGCCAAACGCTCGCGCGAGCTTTTTAGCGCGGTGGCTAGCGAGCTTTACGGAAAAACGGTTTTGATCGCAAGCGGCGGCATAGACAGCGCCGAGGAGGCATACACTCGCATAAAATCTGGCGCAAATTTGGTTCAAATTTACACTTCCTTTATATTTAAAGGCCCAAACATCTCAAAACAGAAAAACGAAGGTATTATAAAGCTAATAAAAGAGGATAATTTCACATCGATTAGCGAAGCGGTGGGCTGCGATATAAAAAACAAAATTTAAGGAAATTTATGCTTATAAAATACTCCAAAACAAAGCTCAAAAACGGCTTTGAGATCTATCACATCCCCGCTAGCAAGGGATCTAGCGTAATTAGCGTGGACGTGTTTTACCGCGTAGGCTCGCGAAACGAAACCATGGGCAAAAGCGGCATCGCGCACATGCTAGAACATCTAAATTTTAAATCTACGAAAAATATGAAAGCGGGCGAATTTGACGAGATCGTAAAGGGTTTTGGCGGCGTAAATAACGCTAGCACAGGCTTTGATTATACGCATTATTTCGTCAAATGCTCAAAAGGCAACCTAGACGAAGCCCTTAGGCTTTACGCCGATATAATGGAAAATTTGAGCCTAAAAGATAAAGAATTTCAGCCCGAGCGCGACGTCGTGACCGAGGAGCGCAGATGGCGCACGGACAACTCCCCGATCGGCTTTTTGTACTTTACGCTCTTTAACGTCGCTTTTAGTTATCACCCGTACCACTGGACTCCGATCGGCTTTATCGGCGATATCAGAAACTGGAGCATAGAGGATATAAAAGAATTTCACGAGACATACTATCAGCCGCAAAACGCGATCCTGCTAATCAGCGGCGACATCGATAAAAAAAGCGCGTTTGAGCTAGGTAAAAAGCACTTTGAAAATATAAAAAACAAAAAACCGCTACCTAAATTGCACTGCATCGAGCCCGAGCAAAACGGCGCGAAAAGGGCTGAAATTTACAAGGATAGTGAGGTAGAGATGCTAGCGCTTGCCTTTAAAATCCCGCCGTTTAATCACGAGGATCAGCCTGCGTTAGGCGCGCTAGCGGAGTATCTAGGCAGCGGGCAAAGCTCGGTTTTACAACGCGTTTTGATAGACGAAAAGTGCCTCGTAAACAGCGTGGACGTCTATAATATGAGCAACATTGACGAGAGCCTGCTAATAGTGCTAGCCGTTTGTAATCCAGGCGTCAAGGCAGAGGCCGTAGAGGACGAGATCTGGCGAGTGCTCGAAAACGCAAAAACGCAAAAAATCGACGAAGACGAGATAACCAAGAT
>NZ_CAUQHQ010000066.1:0-12664 GCF_963517995.1 uncultured Campylobacter sp. | reverse complement strand
GAGTAGCTTTGAGGCGAGCGAAATTTACGCCGATGGCAGACGCGACGGACGACTAGACAGCATCGCGGCGATGATTATTTTAAAGCGGTATTTGGGGCTTTGAGACAGTTTGGCGCGCGGTAAAACGGCGGCAAATTTGAGTTTTGCGCTAGGGCTACGCCTGGGGGCGTCTTGGCCGATCGTTGCTAGTGCGGAGGTTGAGTAAAATTTGAGCTTATTTTACGACCCCGCAGTAAATTTGACCTAGATTTTGCGTAAAATTTAAAAGCGGCTTGAGCGGCGGATTTATGAGTCAAATTTGACCGCACGGACTCGGATAAAAAACTCCTCCAAGCCTAGCTAGGCGTCGCTGCCGGCTATAGCTCCGTATCCGCTCACTCGAAAACCGCATTTGCTCCGCCGTGCTAAATCTATGCTCGCCGTTTTTCATGACGGTAAGAGTTGCGCCGGCCCTGTTTGCAAACTCGCAAATCGTTTCAAAAGATGTTAGATTGTCGTTTCGCCGTATAAAATATGCGTCGGCACCGTCCAGAAGGCAGGATGTTCTCTGACGTAGCAGAGGTGTTTGCGCGAAAGTTTTTCTCCAAATTTTGTGCTCAGTTCGCCCTTATCTCGCAGCTCCTCCTCGCTCGCGTTTGCCTGCGATATCATGTTTAGGATCAAGATAGTGGAGATAAAATAGGCCTTCTCGTGTGTATGTCCTGCAAGGCGTGCATAGCAAAAACGTGCCGATACCGTTTGCTACGATCGTTACGGATTTGCGGCTTTTAAGGATAGACTCAAAATAAGGTGCAAATTTTTCTTTCGCCTCCCGCGGCGTGCGCGCTTCGTAATCAAATTCTCACAATCAAATTTAAACGCGTCGCTATCTGCAAAAAGCCGTTTGTAGCGGGCCGCTTCTGCCGCGCTTCCGTTTTTTCCGTGTATGTATATGGCTATATCTTTTACTTTTTGCGTCGGTTAAGCGGCTAAAATAAAAGCGCTTTGACGCCGCAACTAGTTAAATTTGAGCAGCCCGTCCTCGTCAAATTTAAAACAGGGCCCCCAAGCCGCCTCCCGTTAGTATCCGTTAGGATCGGCAAAATAGCGTTATATCCGCTCCAAAACGTATCTTGGGGCTCCTTGACGATGGCGTGGCCCACCTTTTTTGCTAGCTCTATGACGCTACCCACATCCTCTTTGTTTTTTACGTTGCAAGTTAGCGCGATACCGCCAAGTCCGCTGCCTCCGGGCGGATCGTTTTCGCTGGTATCTCGCCACCGGCGCGTCAAAAAAAAGGGAGAGCAGAGCTCAAATTTAGCCACGGGAGTTAAAGGTATACCTGCGGGTAGTCGTCTTTATAGTCCGTCTTGTAACCCAGGCCGTCTCTGTAAAATTTCAGCGCCCTTTGCATGCTTTGCGTGCCTAGGCGGATGCAGGTTATTTTATTTATTTTAGCCTCCTTTATTTGGACTTATTTATCGTTTTGGCGGTAGCGGTTTTGTGCCAAATTTTACGCTGTCAAACGAAGCAGGGCGGTTTAAAAATGCGAGTAAAATTTCAAAAAGCTAAATTTTATCCCCGTTTTGCGTCTTAGATTCGTAAGCTTCGTTTAAGACGCGCACGAGCATATCCGGCAAATATGGCTGCGGCAGCGACAGGGCGCGTATTTTTGGATTTAGGTTTGTCTGCGCGCTTGTATTTTTAAGCACGACAAGAGCGATTTTTTTCTCTGCTATGTCGTTTTGTAGCGACTCGTCTATACTTTGCAATAAGCTCTCGTCGATAAAAACGACATCCGGGCGAAAAATCATATCTCGCACGTGGCGTTTTACGACGTCCCATTCGCGGCATGGTTTGACGTCGATACCGATAAAATCGAGATCCTTTTTCAATGCGTAAAAGGCGCTAGCGTCCGGATGAGCTATGAGGGCGATGAAATTTTTGGGATTTTTTATTTTTATATTTTTTACGGCGTCAAGCTTTCGGCTTGATATTTTGAGCGATATTTCGGTGCTTATGCGAACCGCGTTTCCAAACTCAAACCATATATCAGAGCCGTTTTTACGGGCGAGAGCTTGCGCTAGTCGGTAAAATTTACGGCTTTTTTTCGACATATTTATATGTATGGCGCAGGGGTTTTTATTTACGAAGAAATTGGTCTTGGATGTCGCGCTGATCGTAAATTTGACGTTATCTTTATAGTAATTCGAGAGCAAAAATTTTATCGTTACGGTCGAGTCCGAGACGCTTTTTAAAAATATCTGCGCTAGCGCGTCTATAAGCTTAGTTAGGGCGTCTATATCCGCATAAAATATGCGCGGATACGCAATGTCGTAATCAAAAATCACTCGGTTGCGATTTTTTGCCGCATCTTCGTTTAGCGACGAGACTAGAAATACCAAACCTCCCGCGATATCGATTTTGCAAGGGTTTTTATCGGAGTTTTGCGGTTCGTACGTTTTTTGCAAAGGGGCAAATTTGATGAAATTTCGCTTTTGCCTACGCGTCCTAGCGTATAAAAAATATCCGACGCATAGCGCGGCATAAAAGGCGAGCGAGATCAAAAATGCGCCTAAAAAGCTCATCGTCGCCCCTTTAAATAACCAGCATCGCGTCGCCGTAGGAGTAAAATTTGTACTTTTGCTCCACGGCGGTTTTGTAAATCCGCATAGTCTGACTAAGTCCGACAAAGCTAGTTACTAGCATGATTAGCGTTGATTTTGGTAGATGAAAATTCGTAAGCAGGTAGTTTTGGCGGATGGGTTTGTTGTTTAAATTTAAAAACAATTTGCACTCGCCGCTAGACTTGCCGCTTCTAGCAAACTCCTCCACGCAGCGCGTCACCGTTGTGCCTACGCCCAGGATCGGTTTGTTTGAAGCGATCAAATTTTGCGTATCTAGCGGGATATCGTAAAACTCCGCGTGCATCTTGTGCTGCGTGATATCCTCGCTCTCCACGCCCTTAAATGTCCCTGCGCCCACGTGCAGCGTGAGGTAGGCTATCTCGCGGTCTTTGGCTAGGCGTGCAATCATCTCGTTGCTAAAGTGCAAGCTCGCCGTCGGAGCCGCCACCGCGCCCTCGTTTTTGGCAAACACGCTTTGATACCAGCTTTCATCATCCTCGGTGTCGCTTCGTTTGATGTAAGGCGGCAGAGGCACGTGACCGATGCGAGATAAGACTCTATAAAGCGCGGCCGCGTCCAAATACTCGCCGTTTTGGCTAAATTTGACCGTGCGAGAGCCATCCTCAAAGAGCTCGCAGACCTCGGCGGTTAAATTTCGGTCGAAATTTAAAACGCTGCCCGCGCGGACCTTGCCTTTTATGTAGACGCTAAATTTACCGTCCGCAAGCGGAGAGTTTAGTAAAAGCTCCGTCTCGCCGCCGCTATCTTTTTTGCCGTAAATTCTAGCTTTTACCACCTTTGTATCGTTAAAAATAATATCGCAAGGCGGTAAAATTTCGGGCAAATCGCCGAATTTTAGATGAGAGATTTTTTCGCTAGCTCGCTCGTAGACTAGTAGCCTGGCGTCCTCTTTGGGAAAGGTCGGGAAATTTGCGATTAGCTCCGGCGGTAGCTCGTAGTCGTAGGCGTCAAGCGAGTTTGGATTTAGAATTTGACTCATTTGGCTAGCCTACTTTGTTTCATGGTTATTCGTCCTCTTTTTCTTCGTCGGTTTCTTGCTCAGGCTCTTCGGTTTTAGCCGGATTTATGCGGGCGGCTATAAAGATAGAAAGCCCGTAAAGACCGATGAGAGGCACAGCCATCAAAAACTGGCTGAGGATATCAGGAGGCGTCATGATCGCGGCAAATATAAAAATCACTACGATAGCGTAGCGGAAGGAGTTTTTAAGCATCTTATCATCGACTAGGCCGAGTTTAGCAAGGAAAAAGGTAATAACTGGAAGCTCGAAAGCTAGCCCGAAAGCTATGAGGAGCTTGGTGAAAAAGCCGACATATTCGCCTATGCTAGGTAGCGCCGTAAATAGCTGCCCGCCGAAGGTAACGAGAAACTCAAAGCCGATAGGTATCACGACGTAGTAGCAAAACGCCGCGCCGACTAAAAACATAAAAGTAGCCGAAATAACAAACGGAATAACGTGTTTTTTTTCGTTATCGTAAAGACCGGGCGCGACAAAGAGCCATAGCTGCCAAAATATCACCGGTAGCGCGAGTATCAAACCCGCAAAAAACGCCACTTGCATCGCGGTAAAAAACGGCTCTTGTACCTGCGTAAAGATGATGTTGCTGCCTGCTGGCAGGACTTTAGATAGCGGAGCTGTCATCGCGGCTAGCAGCGGTTTCCAAAAGCTAAAGCACGCGATAAACATCGCTACGACCGATAAAACGCTGATAAAAAGCCTTTTTCTTAGTTCTACTAAATGCGGTTTTAGCTCTTCAAACATCACGCCTCTTTTTTCTCGTTATCGCCTAGAACGGCGTTTTTGACGGCTTCACCAGGGTTTTTGACTGCTTCGACGCTCTTTTTTACGTCGTTTAGGCCGTCCGTGACGCCGCTAGCGACGTCGTTTACGCCCTTTTTGAGCTCGTCAAGCTCCTCAAAGGTAAGCTTTTTTCGCACCGTTTCGGTGGTTTTTGCGATGCTTTCTTTGTATTTTTTCGCGTCCTCTTTGAGTTCTTGGATTTTTATCTCTTGATCAAAGCTGCTTTTTGCGTCATTGACCGTTTTTTTGACGGTTTTAAAAAATTTCGCTATCTCTACCATCGCGCTAGGAAGCTTATCGGGCCCCAAAAATAGCACCGCTACGACGGCTATGACGATGATCTCGGGTAAGCTCATGCCAAACATTTTTTTATCCTAAATTTTATTTTAAAGCGCTCATTTTATCGTTTTTTATCTCAAATTCGCATAAATCAGCCCGCGATAAATAAAGAAATTTCATCCGCGGTGAGGAAATTTTCGGCGTAATATCGCCCGTTTTTAAATTTTAATTTTCCGCTCTTTTTTAGTAGCGACGCTCTTTGCTCTTGCTGGGCGTTTAGGCTGTTTTGCTCGATACCCGCGATACTTCTAGCGCCTAAAAATATCCGCTCTAAATTTAGCTCGTCCGCGCTTAAATTTTCGGTTTTTTTAGCATGCGGATTTTTTACGTAGGCGTTTAAATTTGAAGCATTATAAAAGCGATGGTCTCGCCAAAACCCGACCGCGTAAGCGCCGACGGCAAGGTAATTTTTGCCCTGCCAGTAGCCGAGGTTATGCTTGCAAATTTGACCGAAATTTGAGATTTCGTATTGTTTTAGGCCGATTTCTTCGATGCGGTCTATCATAAATTTAGCCAGCCTCGGGCTATCTTTTGCGTAGCTTATTTTGCCGGCAAAGGGGGTATTTTCCTCAAGCGTTAGCGAATACGCCGAGACGTGCGAAACGCCTAGATTTCGGACGTTTTGAGCCTCTTGCTCGAGGCGTTTTTTGGTATCTAGCTTCGTGCCGTAAATGAGGTCTACGTTGATGTTTTCTAGCCCTGCGGTCTTGGCGCTTGCGACTGCTTCGTAGATTTGCCTTGCGTCGTGGATGCGCCCAAGAAATTTAAGCTTATCTTCAAAAAAGCTTTGAGCGCCGAAGCTTACGCGATTTACGCCGTATGATTTCATCTGCGATAGCCACGCTAGGCTTGCCGAGTTTGGATTTGCCTCCGTCGTGATCTCGGCGTTTGCCGCTAGATATGGCGCGACCGTCTCAAATAATCGCTCGTAGTAGCCACCGTCCACGGCGCTTGGCGTCCCTCCGCCGATGAAAATCGTCTCGATCTCGCCGTTTTTTACGTCAAATTTTAAAATTTGCTCCCTAAAATCAGCAATCATCGCGTCAAAATACGCGCTCGTTAAATTTCGTTTGCCCACCACCGAGCCAAAGGCGCAGTATGGGCATTTGCTCTCGCAAAAAGGGATGTGGACGTAAAGAAGCATTTTGGCCTTTGTTTTTACCGTATTTTAGCAGATTTTACGGCTTTATCGCGCGGCGTTTGATATTTTGCTTTTGTGCCGCTTGCGTGCTGGTTTGCGGTAAATTTGGGCCGGATTTAGGCGCAAAACCGACTCTGGCAAGCTATTTGACGCTTTTAAATTTTAAAATTTACCGCCGTTTTTGCCGCCCGTTAAATTTAAAAAATCGCGCCGATACGTTTAAATTTTATTTTAATTTAACGTCCGCAAAGCCCCGCAAGAGCGTTAAATTTACGTATAAAATTTCTTTTGTTTTAAAATTTGCGTCGGCAAAACGCCGAATTTTTCTCTAAAAATCTTTGCAAAATGCGGAGCGCTGGCGTATCCGACGATTTTTGCGGCTTCGCTTACGCAGACGTCTCCGCGCTCTAAAAGTTTTTTCGCCGCGTTTAGCCGCTCGGTCGCTAACAGCCCGTAGATCGTATCGCCAAAGTAGCTTTTAAAGCCCGTTTTTAGTTTAAATTCATTCGTCGCGCACGCTCTGGCTAGCTCTTTTATGCTGGGCGGATTTTGGACGTCGCTTAGTAAAATTTGCCTTGCTTTATTTAAAATTTTTACGTATTCGTCGCTAAAATCGCGCTTTTTTTCATCGGCTTCGGGTATTTTGGGCGCGCCTAGGCTTTTATAGATTAGTTCTAAAATTTTAGCTTCCATAAAGATTTCGCGCATCTTACCCTCAAACTCGCTCGCGGCTAAAAGCTCTCGTAAAATCAGGCTTTGGGCTAAATTTGTCTTAGCCGTTTGGATGCAGATTTCGTTTTCTTCTCCTAAATTTTTAAATGCCGCTAGCTCGCCGGCTAACTCGTTTTTTAGCACGATACATCGCCCGGCGTAGCTGCTGCTTTGATACTCGCAAATGCCCTCAAATCCGCTATCTACGCGTCCCGTCCAAAACTCTCCGGCCTTTAGGCAAAAAGTTTTTTTACCCGCTTTAAGCCCGGCGTCCCCTCTTGCGTCGTTAAAGAGCAAAAAGCAGTAGCCAGTGCTCCTTTCAAGCCGTCTTTTTACGCTTTTGTTGCAGATTATTTCGCTCCTGCAGTAGCTTGCTCCGCTTGCGCCTTTAAAAAACTCGACCTTGCATTTTCTATCTTGCTCTTGCCACGCGCTTTGTCCGTAGCGCGCCGAATTTTGCGCGATTTCTTGCTCGTTTGCTCGTAAAATATCTTTAAATTCGACCTTCATTCGCTTTTATCCTTTTAGCGTTGATAAAAATCCCTCTACCGTTTGCCTAAGTATTGATAATAATTATCTGATTATAGTAAAATAGGGTTTAAATTTAAATAAGGAGTTTAAAGATGAAAAGTATGCCTAAAATTTCTATGCTAGCTTGCTTGGCGCTATCTTGCGCGCAGGCGGCCGATGAAGTAAAACTAAACGAAGTTACCGTAACTAGCGCGACGGGTTTTGAGCAAAATATCAAAGACGCGCCCGCCTCCGTTTCGGTAATCTCGCAAAAAGAGATAGCCAGGCGCAATCACCAAGATATAGAAAGCGTCGTAAAAGACGCTCCGGGCGTGTTCGGCGCGACGCTGGGGGCGGCTAGCAGACGCGGTATCACGATGAGAGGCCTTGGGCAAAAATACACTAAAATTTTAATAGACGGTCGTCCTGCGACCAGCGATAGCGCGTATAGAGGGCTTCGCGCGGTCGGTAGCTCTCAAAATTTCCTCCCGCCGGCAAACACGATCGAGCGTATAGAAATCGTGCGAGGGCCGATGAGCTCTCTATACGGCTCGGATGCGATGGGAGGCGTCATAAACATCATCACTAAGGGCTTTTCAAACGAATTTAGCGGAAACGTAAACAGCTACTATACGCTTGCGGGCAAAAGCGGGATAAACGACGACTATCAAACCGGCTTTTACGTAAATGGCGCAGTGATCCCGGACGTGCTAGGCATCGCGCTTTACGGGCGGTATTTTCATAAATTCGAAGACGAGCGAGTCTTTACGAACCGCAAAAACGAGGACGTAAATTTCGGCGCGAAAATCATGTATAACGCCACCGAAAACGACGAAATAGCGCTGGATCTGCGCCGCGTAGTAAATAAATACGAGCGCACCGAAGGCAAGACGCTAAGAAGGGCTACCGGCGATAATACGAGCGTCGCGTTTGAAAAGATGAGCGGATATACCGCCTCGCTCTCGCATACGGGCAAATACGATAAACTGCTGCTTGAAAGCTTTTTAACGCACGATAATATGAAAGAAAGCGGTCAGCAAGACCTCACGCTAAAAACGACGACGCTAAATACCAAGGGAACGTATTTTTTTGATAACAACACGCTAAGTCTGGGGGCTGAATACAGAAGAGAAAGGCTAAACGAAAAGGCAACGACGGCCGACGCCGCAAACGTAAAGAGATATGATTTTTCGCTCTACGGCGAGGACGATTTTGACGTGACCGACGCGCTCACGCTAACTGCGGGCCTAAGGTATAATCACGACAAAGACTACGGCGGACACGTATCTCCGCGCGGATATGCCGTGTATCATCTAAGCGAAAATTTATCGCTAAAAGGCGGCGTATCGGCAGGCTACTCGACGCCTGATATCAAGATGCGAACCGACGGGCTTGCTCTGCCTTTTGCCGGCGGTATGGGAGCTCAGCTGGGCAAACGCGACCTAAAACCCGAATCCAGCCTAAACTACGAGGCTGGCGTCGCGTACGGGGACGAGAGCATTAACGTCTCGGCGATGGCGTTTTATACGCGGATAAAAGACGGTCTAGGCACGAAACCCGTTTGCGTCGCGCGCCCGGGCGTTGCTTGCGTGCATAACGGCAAGACCTATAGGCGCGGCGTCTGGGAGAGCGTAAATATCGGCAAAGCCGAAGTAAAAGGCGTTGAGCTCGCCTCAGACTGGCAGATTTTATCAAATTTAGCCCTGCACTCAAGCTACGTTTATACTAAATCAAAGCAAAAATCGGGCGCGTACGAGGGCAAATCTCTAAACAATCTACCCGTACATACCGTAAAAATAGGGCTTGACTACGATATGACGCCCGATCTAAATTTCTGGACGCAGATGAACTATCTAGGCAAAACCAGGGCCGTTTACGGCCTACCGGGTGACGAGGAGATAAAGGATTATACGCTATTTGACGCGGGCGCAAGCTACAAGCTAACTAAAAACGCGAGCGTAAATTTTAGCGTTTATAATATCTTTAACGAATACGTAACGACGAAATCGGGACGCTATGAAATTTTAATCGCCGACGGGGTTAAATATAGACTCGGATTTAACGTAAATTTTTAAATTTAGCCGTATTTAAGCGGAGCGGCGCGTAGCGATCGCCGCCCTGCTACCGATTTTTAAAATTCGAGTTTAAATTTAAGGAGAAAGATGCCGTTTTTAAAGAAAAAGAAATTTTGGTTTAACGTCCATTTGATTTTAAGCCTAGCCTGTATTGTGCCGCTGCTTATCGTCGCTCTTAGCGGCGCGGTCATATCCTATCACGACGAGATTATAGACCTTGCAAACTCACAAAAAACTTTCGTCGAGCAAGGCGAAAAAGAGCTTAGCGCGAGAGAAATTTTAGATATTTTTAAAGCTAAGGAAGCTAATTTTACGCTTAGCTACTACAAGATAAACTCGGACGCAAATCACGCTCTAGGCGTATCCGGCACGAATACTAAAGGCGAGTTTAAGTCGTATTTTATAAATCAATACACGGGCGAGATAGCGGGCGAAAATTTCGGCGATAAATTTATCGGACTAATGTTAAATTTACATACTAACTTAGGCCTTGGGCTTAGCGAAAACGAGACGCTAAGGCTTATAGGCAAGCATATCGTTGCGGTTTGTTCTATCGCTTTGGTTATCTTGGTTATATCTGGATTGATAATTTATTACCCTAGTTTTAAAACTAAATTTATGCGCGCGTTTACTCTAAAAATCAAGGCCAAAGGCTATGCATTTTTATACAGCCTGCACGGATTTGCGGGCGTTTATCTTTTTTTATAATTGGCTTTTATGAGCGTTACGGGGAAATACTGGTAGAAAGACTGGGCGGCAAAACTCGTAAATAATGCGCTTGGCGAAAAAGAAATTTTTAGAAAAAAGAGCTTTACGCAGGTGAGGGGATTTTCACTGGAGGACGAGGCTAAGATAGCGAATTTAGAGGCCGCGATAGATATTTTTAAACGAGATAGAGGCGATTATGAGCTTTTTAACGTCATCACGCAAGAAGACGGCGAAAATTTTATGATATTTTACTTTGATAAAGGGTTAGAAGAGGACGATAAAGTAAATACGATGACGATAAACGCCGCTAAGGGGCAAATTATCAGACATGCGAGGTTTGACGACGCCAAAAGCTCGATGCCAAGGCCCTTTGCGATTCACAAAGCGGTTTTGAGCTTGCATTCGGGATATTTTTTGGGCGCGGTCGGTAAATTTATATTTTGTTTAGCTTCGGCGTCGGTTCTATTTTTCGTTATAAGCGGTTTTTGGATGAGCTTAAAACGGCTCAAAAGATAAATTTGATAAAATCGCTCGAAAAAACCGAAAAAGGCTAAATATGCGAGTGATTTTGGATGGATTTGACGGCTCTTTTTTGCCGATTTTGCAAAGCTTTAAGGCCGTGATGCCGGGCCTTCGTATAACAGGCATCGAGGAGCTCGGACAAAGCGCCAATGAAGCGCCGAGCAAAGACGAGGGTAGCGCGGACGCTATCAACGTAAGCGAGCTTTTTACGCGCCAAGACGAACGGGACGAGCTTTTGCCCGACGGATCTTTGTTTTTGCGGGACGATAAATTTAACGAGAGCGGCGAATCTACGGCGGTTAAATTTGACGAAAATTCTAAATTTGAAAATGCGCGTCAGGCGATTGACGATGCCGAATTTGAGCCGAATTTAGCGGCTAAGAGCAAGCAAAAAACCGCTTTTGCGCAGGAGCAAATTTTACAAGATAGGCCACTTGTCGCGCCGTATCAAGAGAGAAGCCGCGAGGAAAAGGCTATCTTGCAAACAGGTTCTTTAAGCAAAGCGCCAAAAACCGCGGTTCTAGCTAGGGGCGCGCAAACTACCGCTAAGCAAGAAGCTTCCGCGTTTGGCGGAGCTACTCAAACGGCCCCATTTGGCAAAGCGGCTACCTCAAACGATGCCGTAAAAGCGGCTGTTTCTGACGACTCGGCGCAGGCTGCGTTGTTTGATTTTAACGAGCCTGGGCAAAATTTGACGCCGCGCGCCGAGACCAAAGCTGCGCTTGAGCGCAAAAAACACGAAAGCGCGAGTCTGTTTACCGACGAAGAGGTGCGGGCGATATTGGAGCTAAAATAGTGGCTCAAATTTAGCCGTCAAGGCGGTGAAATTTGACGGATAATCAAGTAAAATGCGCAAATTTTACCGCGCCGCAATGTGCCGTAAGAAGTAAAATTCGTAGTTTAAAAATTTAAATAAAAATTTTAAGCCTAAGCGCCAAATTTTTCCGCTAGTCTCGCGATATTTAGCTATATCTTAACTATTTTTCGTTAAAATCCGCAATTAAAAATTCTCGGAAAAAATATGGAAAAAAAATATAGACCAAACGTCGCGGCGGTCATACTCGCGCCCTCTTATCCGTTTGATTGTAGGATATTTATCGCGCAAAGGTGCGATATGACGGGTATCTGGCAGTTCCCGCAGGGCGGCATAGACGAGGGCGAGACGCCGCAAGAAGCTCTAAAAAGAGAGCTAAAAGAGGAGATAGGCACGGATGAAATAGACGTGCTTAGCGAGTATCCGCAGTGGCTTAGCTACGACTTCCCAGAGGGCACGACGAGTAGGAAATTTTATAATTTCGACGGGCAGACGCAAAAATATTTTCTAGTGCGGCTGCGCCCTAGCGCGAAGATAAATATAAATACCAAAAAACCCGAATTTAACGAGTATAGATTTATAAACTCAAGTGAGGTTTTAGGCGACGTAAACCACTTCAAAAAGCCGATTTATAGCAAGGTTATCGGCTACTTTAAAGAGAAAGGATTTATCTAATGTTAATCGTCCAAAAATACGGCGGCACGAGCGTAGGGACGCTTGAGAGGATAGAAAACGTCGCCGCTAGAGCGATAGAGGCTAAAAAAAGCGGCGCGGACGTCGTAGTCGTGGTCTCGGCTATGAGCGGCGTGACTAATCAGCTGGTGGAGTACGCCGAGCATTATACGAAGGCTCCCGACGGAGTGGCGATGGATATGCTGCTTAGCTCAGGCGAGCGCGTTACTTGCGCGCTTTTAACGATAGCGCTGATAAATTTAGGCTATCCCGCAGTTGGTCTGAGCGGTAGGCTAGCGGGCATCATAACAGATAGCGTGCATACCAAGGCTAGGATCGAGGCGATAGATACTAAGCGTATGAAGGAAGAGCTAAAGGCGGGCAAGATCGTCGTCGTAGCTGGCTTTCAGGGTATAGACGAAAAGGGCGACGCGACTACTCTGGGACGAGGCGGTAGCGACCTTAGCGCAGTGGCGATCGCAGGCGCGCTAAATGCGGATCTTTGCGAGATTTACACCGACGTAGACGGAGTTTATACAACCGATCCTCGCATCGAGCCAAAGGCTAAAAAGCTAGATAAAATCAGCTACGACGAGATGCTAGAGCTTGCCAGCCTAGGTGCAAAGGTGCTGCAAAACCGCTCAGTCGAGCTAGCTAAAAAGCTAAACGTAAATTTAGTCACCAGAAGCAGCTTTAATCACAACGAAGGAACACTAATAACAAAGGAAGAGAGTATGGAAGCAGTG